>JASIAM010000045.1 GCA_030041985.1 Bryobacteraceae bacterium
CATCAATGAGCCCGGTATGGACGGCGTGCTCGATCAGTTCCAGGTATTGGCAGAAGAGTATCTGCAGTATGCATTGCGGGGCGAGATGCATGGGTTCTCGAATGTCAGCGATACGCTCGCGGAGCTGCACCAGGGCGTCAACAAATCTCATCCTTGCGGGGCAGGCCTTGGTCTGGTGGGTGTGGGTCCCTCGGGCGACATTGCTCCTTGCCACCGTTTCGTGGATTCCGATCAGCATGCGCTCGGCCATGTCTCAACGGGGATTGACCGTTCGAAGCAGGCCGATTTTCTGAGGCGCGGCCACATCGGCGCGAAGTACGATTGCCATACCTGTTGGGCTCGTCCGCTTTGCGCGGGAGGATGCCACCACGAAGCATTTGTGCGCTACGGAGACACGGGCCATCCGAACCTGCATTATTGCGCCTGGATCCGGCGCTGGACAGACACTTGTCTTCGCATCTATGGTGCGCTCGCCGCGCAGAGGCCGGGATTTCTCGACTATTTTTCGGAGAGGAAAGCCGCATGAAACATCTGCGAGCGATTAACAAAAAAGCGCGCCGCATCGAGGAACTGGCCGTATCCGAACTGGCCGCATCAGCGGAGAAAGACGCGCAGGGAGACGTGGTAGCGCTGCAAAATCCTCCGCCGCGCCCGCACGTGCCCATGGGATGCACCTTCATCTTCACGCCTGGCTGGGAAGTGGATTCCGCGGGTGGCTCCGCGGGCCTCTGCCAACCTGTCGAGCGCGACATTTACGACTGCTACGTGGATTGTTACTGGCCGGCGCAGGTTCCCGACCACTTGAACAATGCACCCGACTGGGCCAGCAAGTGTGCCAGCGCCACCAAGGACTGGCGCAATCTCGATCTGGTTTTCCCATAGCGCCATGAACCGGCTGATCGTCATTCTAATTGGGCTGGCCATTTTTCTCGGGCTATCCGGGGCCGCGTTCGGAGGCACAATTTTTCTGCCGGCATATCCCGATCGCATCCTCGTGGTTGACGAGGGCACCAGCAAGATTGTCGATACGATTCACAGCGACATCGGCATCCCCACGGGAGTCGCCCGATCCTACGATCGCAAGAAGATTTACGTTACTTCGAACGATAACGATGGCGTCGAAGTGATCGATATTGCGAGCCACAAGGTTCTGGAACATTTCATCCTGAACCAGGGGACGCACAAGTTCCGCATCAACGGCGTTGCTCCGGATCCCCGGGATAAGGTGCTGTATACCGTGATGCGGGAAGTTGTCAAGCAGGTGGATCGCTATCAGATCGCCAAGCCGAAATATGCGGTCATCGATCTCGCGCAGCAGAAAATTGTCCGCACCGCTGACATGTCCCCAGAAGATCAGGATGCCAACAACTCCTGGTACGGACGATCGCCATTTCATGTCTCTCCCGACGGCAAGTACATCTATCAGTTTCGCGACAAGGTGGTCATCCTCGACACGAGCGATTTTCATGTCGTGGATAGGATCGATCTGGAGAAACCGGATTTTCCTGACCTGGCGGACGTTAGTATGGGTGCGGGTCTGGACACGCTCGATGAGAACGGCGCTGTCGTCTCATTGTTCAACGCCACCGATCCGATCGTGCATCGGCGCCAATTCGGGATTGCGCGTTTCGATCTAAATTCGAGGAACTTCCAATTTGCCGAGATCGGACCGTCGCCGCAAGGCATGATGGGTCTCCAGGTTGCGCCGGACCGGAAGACCGGCTACAGCGTGGTGATCAACGGCGAGCAGGGCAATCGGCGCTGTGAATTCTGGGCGTTCGATTTGGCAAGGAACCAGCGCACGGCCGCCGCGGAATTTCCGTGCCGTCCGCGGTTCAGCTTCGGCATCTCCAGCGACGGCAAACACCTTTACCTCTATGGCGCTGGATTTGAAATCGAAGTTTGGGACGCGGCCACTCTGAAATTGGAGCGCAAGATCGACCTGCAGGACGACGTCACGATGGGCGGAATCATCGTGATTCCTTAACGCTCCGTCAGCGGGTAGAATCCGGCTGCCGTGAACGTTGTTCCGGCCTACCAACCTTCTTCTATGGCTGAAGCCAAAACATCGGCAGGGTGAATCACCTCGATACCGGAAAAGCGTGAGAACCCAGCTTTGCCGAATGTCAGAATGGCGGTGAGACCGTGCACCTGCATCGCGGCGACCAGGCGCGCATCGTGAGAAGGCTTACCCGATACTGCGTGGTTGAGCACGAGAGCTTCCCATGCGGGATAAATCGCCGGGGTCTCCGGCAGGAAGAGAAACATGCCTTTGATCCGGCCCAGTTCTTTGGCTGTTTCAGCCGGGGTCATGCCGAGACCGTTTTCTCCCAGTGGCCGGGTCGCAACAACCCATAGCTCAATGAGATTCTGCGGGACGATATGGAGCTTCCTACGCTGTTCAGGCAGAACTCGAATCGCGCGGTCGGCGAGAGGATAGAGCGGATGGTGAGGCTGAAGGGCGCGGACGAGGACGCTTGTGTCGACAAGCATCTGCTAAACGCGATCCGAATAGATGCTCTCACGGCTGATAGCTTGATCGCTCAAAAGAGGCGTTGTGCGATCATGGCCTTCAGCCCACTGATGAAACCGGCGTGCCCACTCCTTGGGGTTCGTCTGCTGCAGGTGCGCAATGGAGGTGGACGGCGCGAGTTGCGCAGCAATCTGCTCCAGCCAGCGCTCGACCGTTAACCCCCGCGCTTCAGCCTGCACTTTCAAGGCTGCTGCCTGCTCCTCGGAAAGTTCGATCGTCACGTTCATTCGGCCGGGTCCTTCTCTCTCCACAGTACAGGATCACACCGTTGACTGTCATTGTGCGCCGGCTGCCGAAAACATATTCTGCCCTTCAAAATTTGCTGATCCATTTGATCCGTAATTTACCTTACTGCTCCGTCAGGTCGCGGTGCAGCACATACGAAATCTGCGTCGGGATCCCCTGAGTGAATTTTACTTTCAGGACGAGCTGATAATCCTGGGGAATCTCTCCCGCGCGGTTCTTCAGCTTACCGGTTAACATGCCGGCCAAACCCGGGTCTGTAAAAGCCTGGATCGCTCCCTGGCGCCCCCAGGTGCGGCTGCTTGTAAATGTTTGGATGGTTGTGTTGCCTAAAGGACCGAGGGCATGCGACACCAACGCATACACCTCACCATCGTTAGGCGCCGGCCCCGGAGCGCTATCCGCAAAGAAAGCCGGCTCACCCGGCCGCGGGCGCAAATTGCGGATTCCGCCGGAGACTTGCGCCAGTTGCGGCTCCATCTGCATCCCCGGCAGTTTCTGATCGAACAGGATTTCCGGCCCGATCAGGATGATGTTATTGTCCGCAAGTTCCTGCAGCGGGACCTGGCTGCTGCGCGCGAGCGAAATATCCGGGCGCCGCGCTCCCAGCAGGCGGGCCAACATAAAAGAGGAGAATAATTCTCCGGTCGGCGTGAAATTGAATGTCGGCTGAAGATGTGAATTTCCGACGGCCTTTTCGAGCGCGGCCAATTCGGACGAGTCCGCTGCATCCTCCGGCCGGCGCAGAGAAATCTTGCGGAAGAATACGTCGGTGCCCTGCATGGTGAAGAACAAAGGGTCCGGAATCATTACGACCGGGCGGCGTTTGGAAGTCAAAAATGGACGCCAAAGATCCTCCATCCCCTTCGTCCATCCGGACGACTGCGCCTGGCTTTCCTTAACCCGCCAAAGCAGCCCCGCCGAATACGCACCCCAGCCCACCATAGGCACAAGGCCAAGCCCCAGCGCCATTGCAATCCTGCGCCATCGCATGGCGGAATCCTGCGCATTCGTAAAGGCTTCAGGCACGTGGTTCTGTGGGGTGACGCCTGCCGTGCGAGTTTCCCACTTCAGCTTGAAATGACCCTTCGGAAGATCGATCACTACCGCATCGTCTTTGCCTTCGGTCCGATAGTAATCGCCGAGTTTTTGACGAAGCCTGCCAATCTGAAGCCGGACGATGGCATCCTGCCGCGGATCGTACGACGGCGGTTTGCCGAAGGCATCGATTCCAATCGTGTATTCCTTGAGCTGATCCGCCTCTCCCGCAAATGCTTTGTCGGCGAGATAACGTAGCAGCCGCCGCAATACGCCAGCGGCACGGAAGGTATCGCTTTGAATGACACGCTCGACTTGTTCCGCAGCGCGCGTGTCGCCCAAAAACATGTAAGGATTATAGCACCGTCAAAAAAGCGTCAAAAACCAAAAGTGGCCCTTCGAGATCCGGTCATAAACCGGTTGCTAACCAGCAACCGAACACCGAGTACGTCATTGATTACAAAAGACATGTACACAGTTTAAGCACCATTGACAAGAGCCGGAGACCTTGCCCATACTGCAAGCCTTAGGTGCTGATCGCAGAGGCCGGGATCTGAAAATTTTCATTGGCCTTACATTTCTTTGACGGCTTTTTCGAGGTCCGGAGGCCCTGGACCTAATTCGGCGCGGGAAAGGAGACGACTTCAACCATGACCAGCCGCAACTGGTTTTTGGCCGCCTGCCTCTGTCTGCCGGGCTACGCCTTCGCTCAATCAACCTTCGGAACCATTCTGGGCACCGTCCAGGATCAATCCGGAAGCATCCTCGCAGATGTGACCGTAACCGCCACCAATGTGGATACTGGCGGCACGCGCAACGCTCCGTCGAACGCTGCGGGGCAGTATCAGTTCCCGAATATGCAGCCCGGTACGTATTCGGTCAGCGCCGCTAAGGCGGGGTTTGCCAGTGTAAAAACTGACGGAGTCACACTCGACGCCCGCCAGGAAAGGCGTGTGGATCTGACGATGAGCGTGGCCGCCGTTCAACAGACTGTCGAAGTGAATGCAGCCGCGGCAACCATCAATACGGAGAACGCCAACATATCGAACATGATCAACAACACCGCGGTAACGGACCTGCCGATGAATTACCGCGGAGCGTCCAGCAGTCCGCTAGGCGCAATTGTTGCTCTGCCAAATGTTCAGCAGGATCAAAACGGCAACATCGCGCTCACCGGCTCACTTTCCTTCATGACCGATTACAGTGTGGACGGCACATCGACGGTCAACGTGCAAACCAACTCGCCGGCCGCCAATATGTACCCTTCCACGGAAATGCTCAGCGAGTTCAAGGTTTCGGCGATTAATAATAATGCCGAGCTTGAATCCTCCGCCGACGTCACAATTACCACCAAGGGTGGCACGAACGCGTTTCATGGCAGCGCATTCGAATATCTTCAGAATCGCGCCCTTGACGCCACCGCGTATGGCTCAGTCGGCAAGCCTGCCAAAGTCTGGAACGATTTTGGCGCAAGCTTCAGCGGCCCGGTCGTACTTCCTAAACTCTATAACGGCCACAACAAAACATTCTTTTTCATGGATTACGAGGGGAATCGCAAACCAGGTTCCAATCTTGTCATCAGCAACGTTCCCACAACAGCGATGGCTAGTGGAAATCTGAATGGTGTTCCCGGTCCGCCTGCGGTCAACCCGTACAACAGTCAGCCCTTCCCCAATAACCAGATTCCGCAAAGTTTGTTGAACCCTGTTGCCGAGAAGCTTCTGACCAATTATTATCCGGCTCCCAACTTCAGCTCCGGCTCCACTGTCGGAGACTATCGAACCCTCGAACCGCTATCGAATCAGACCAATGGCTTCGACGTCCGGATCGATCAATATATAGGCAGCAAGAATCAGCTCTTCGGGCGGTTTAGCTGGAAGGACCTGCCCTACGAGGCAGAGGCCAACCCAGGCCTCTCCCAATTATTGCCGCCGGTCAGCGTCTCTCAGGCCAACCGCAACTTCGTTTTGTCTGACAGCTATACTCTGACAAGAAACCTCGTTAACGAATTCCGGTTCGGCTACAGCCACCTGGATACCGCGCAAACATATCCCTTCTCGGGTGCTTCCGCCGTAAGCTCGCTCGGTTTGCAGGGTCTGGATCTTTCGAACGCCGGTACCGACGGAGGCTTTCCTGGCTTCAACTTCACCACCGGCACAGGTTTTTCAACGATTGGTCACGACGATATCGGTCCCTCCAGTTCCCGCACGCTCCAGTACACCGACAATGTCTCGTGGATCAAGGGCAAACATACAGCAAAATTCGGGATCGATTTCCGCACGGTGAGTTATACAACGGTCAACAATTTTGGCCTGTCGGACGAATTTGGCTACCTGGACTTTTTCGGCTCGTTCAGCGGCAATGCCTTCGCCGACCTTCTACTGGGATTGCCGACCCTGAATATTGTCTTCGACATTGGTCCGCACATCGACGAGATTTCGCAGCATTTCGCCGCGTACGCGCAGGACGAGTGGCGAGTATCGAAAAGCGTGACGCTCAGCTTCGGTCTGCGGTGGGAATTGCAGCCGCCGTTTACCGAAGCACACGGCAACATCGCCAATTTCGATCCTGCAAATGGCGGTTTGGTCTACCCGAATGGCGGACTGCCTCCGGCGGCATCCGTGGTTTATAGCATCAACGGCTGCCCCGGCGTGGTCAGTACCCTGCCATGCTCGCCAGTGCAGACGGCAAGCCAGGCGGGGTTGCCGCAGGGGTTGCGCTACACCTACTACAGGGATTTTGATCCGCGCATCGGGCTTGCGTGGAGGCCTTTCGGCGACGATAAAACCGTGGTCCGCGCAGGGTTCGGCGTCTTCACCGTTCCCACCCTGGGTGGCGTCGCTTATCAGATGACTGGCACGGGCGCGACCAACTCGCCCACGTATATAAACGGATTAGTCAACGGCGCGCCTCTATTTCAACTGCCCAACGTCGCGTACGGTAACGGTGGACTGGTGCCGAGCGATGTGGGTACCTATACATTCGATGTGGCACAGCAAATAAACTATCGCGACCCTCAATCTGCGCAATGGAATGTCACCATCGAGCACCAGATCCGGAATACATGGACGGCGCGCATCAGCTACATCGGAGAGAATTCGTTTCGCCTACCGCTCACAACCGACCAGAATTCCATCCGGCCGAGCACGACACCTTACAGTAATTCCGAAGAACCCTACCCTCAGTGGGGACCTATTTACCAATTGGGGAATTGGGGATTTGCCAATTATCAGGACATGGAGCTTCAGATGTCCCATCGCCTGGCTTCTGGCTTCTTTATTCAAGCCCAGTACGATTGGGCCAAGGATCTCAGCGATGCCAACAACGATGCTCCGTCAGGCTACGGAGCGGAGCAGGGCAACTTTAGCGGGCCGCTTGGGTTTGTCGTGGGCGTCAACGATCGATTTGACTTGAGGGCTGACCGCGGCAACGCTCCCGGTGATCGCCGCCAGCGTTTCCTGCTGACCGGAATCTATCAGCTTCCGTTCGGACGGAGCCGGAAATACTTGGCCAACTCCAATCGTTTTGTCAACGGCGTGCTGGGCGGCTGGCAGTTGAGTTCCGTAGCTCTGGCCGAAACGGGGCCGTTCCTCACCCCATACGACGCGAATGCCGCGGAGAGCCAGGCCAACCTGAACGAGGCGAACCGGCCTGCCGTGGTCAGGCCGGACGTGATCGCAAGCTGTAACATCTCAAACCCTGGCCCGAATGGCTGGTTCAATGACAATGCCTTCGTTCCCACGCCAGTTGGCGCAGGGCGCATCGGCAACTCGGGTGTCGGCATCTGCGAAGGGCCGGGAACGGTGACGATTGCGGCCGGACTGTCCAAGAACTTCGCGTTGCGCGAACATCTCAGAATGCGTTTCGAGGCTACGTTCACGAACATTCTGAATCATCCGAACTTCGCGCCTCCTGCGATGGATGTGTCCTCGCTCACGCAGTTCGGCGGCAACACGGCAACCAGCAACTTTGGCGTGACCCAAAGCGTTCTGGCTTCGGAAAATTCGGGCAACCGCGTCGGACAATTGTCTTTGAGGCTCGACTTTTAATAGTCCTTTAATAAGATAGGAGGCGGAGAAAAATATGGCTCTATCCAGGCGTGAATTCATAACCGCTGCCGGGGTGGCATCGCTCCGTGGTCTGGCGCGTATCGAGGCTCAATCGACGGCGGCCGACCTCGTTCTCTTCAATGGCAAAATCGTGACCGTCGATGACGCGTTTTCGATACGCGAGGCCATCGTCCTCAAGGACGGGCGAATCCTCGCGGTGGGCGGAAACGAGCTGCGCAACCGGTACACGGCGGCGCGCGCGATTGATCTGCATGGACGGATGGTGATGCCCGGCTTCCACGATACGCATATCCATCTCGGCGGCCACTCGCGGCGCTATATCGATCTGAACGACACGACTTCGCTGGCGCAACTGAAGCAGCAAGTGAGCGAGAAGGCGAAGGAACTCGGACCCGGCGAGTGGATCACCGGCGGCGGCTGGGATGAGTACCATTTCACCGAGCAGAGAAAGCCGTTACGCGCCGATCTCGATGCCGCGGCTCCGAATAATCCGGTCGTGCTCACCCGTGCTGGCGGCCACAGCTCGGTCGGCAACAGCAAAGCGCTGCAACTGGCCGACATCAACAAGGCCTCACCCGACCCTCCGCGGGGACTCATCGAGCGCGACGCAAGCGGCGAACCGAACGGCGTCATCCGCGAGCGCAACGACCTTTACACCAGGCTCGTTCCGCGCGACAAACCAGCGGACGTACGCGCCAGCCTCCTCGATAACGTTCGGGAACAGTTGAAGCTCGGCATCACGAGCGTGATTGAAGCCGGCTCTTCCGCGGAACCGAATGTGGTGGGATCTTACGCCGAGTGGGAGCTGTTGTATCAGAAGCACGGCGAGGAATTGCCTCGCGCTTCGGTTCAGGTTGGCTATCCATCGCCCGCCGGCCAGGCGAAAGTAGGCGCGCAAAAGCTCAAGGAATTCGGCAAAAAGACCGGCGACGGAAATGACCGATTACGCGTCGGCTCCATTGGTGAAATGGCGGCCGATGGCGGATTCACCGGTCCGACGGCATGGTCGCTGGTCGATTACAAAGGCCAGCCGGGATTCCGTGGCCGCGCCTTTTTCACTCCCGAAGAGATCCACGCCAACATCGAAGAAGGTCATAAGCTCGGTTGGCAATTTGGGATTCATGCCATCGGCGATGCTGCCATCGCGATGACTGTAGACGCTCTGGATAAAGTTCTGCACGATTACCCACGCAACGACCACCGGCATTACCTTTGCCATTTCACCGTGCTTCCTCCAGCGCGCACGATGGAGATCATGGCGAAGGACAAGATCCATATTGCCCAACAACCGAACTTCACGTACAACCTCGAGGGCCGTTACACGGAAACTCTGGATGGCGACCGCCTCGCCACGAATAACTCCATCACCACGCCGGTCAAGAAATACGGTCTCTTTATGGCTTTCGGTAGCGATAACTTGCCGATCGGTCCCATGGTAGGACTGTACGCCGCGGTCACTCGCAAGGGCGAAAGCGGAAAGGTGTTTGGCAAGGGGGAAGCAGTCAGCATAAGGGAAGCGATCACCATGTATACGCGCAACGGCGCATTCCTGACGCGCGAAGAGAAAATCAAAGGCACTCTCGAGACCGGGAAACTGGCCGACATGATTGTGCTGCCGGAAGATCTTCTGACCGTGTCTCCGGACAAGATTCTGAACATGAAGGTCGACACGACGATCGTGGGCGGGAAGGTCCTCTACGAGCGTGCTTAGGACCGCATCCCTGAGGGGCAAGGCTTCTGCCCCATTAGAACGTCAACGGTGTGTTGATCCAAATCAGAATGGCGTCTTCATCCGATGGATTAAACCATCGGTGGCCCACGTTGCTCTCGAACCAGAAGCTGTCTCCCTCACGCAGTGTGTGGCACTCCAGTTCTCCGAGCCAGATTTCCAGAGTGCCCTTCATCATGTAAATGAATTCCTCGCCCGCGTGCGAATAGGAACCGTCGCTGCCAGCAGAAGGAGGAACCCGGAAGAGCATGGGCTCGAGCATTTTGTTGCCGATGGAAAGCAGTTCGATATCGACCCCGGAGTCCGTGCGTAACACCCGCCGCTGGCCGGGCCGGAGCAAGCGCCGGGCGTGGCCGGGGAAACCAAAGAACTCGAGAACCGTGGAATTGTAAGTTGCGGCCAGGCGATGCAGTGTCGCAACGGAGGCGTTGGCTTTGGACAACTCGATGGCGCTCAGAAATCCCGGCGAAATTCCAGCACGCCTGGCGGCTTCCACGACCCCCAAATTGAGATCCTTGCGCATCTTTCGCAGTCTGGGCCCCAGCGCTGGCCCCTTTGGAAAATCAATAGATGCGCCAGGAGCGCCGTTTCGGTTCAGGGCTTTCTTGATGCCCGGGACGCTCAGTTTTCTGACATCGCGCAGATATTTAATTCGTTTCAGGAGGCTGAGGAGCTCGTGGTTATAGAGGCGATAGCGTCCGGCACTACGCGCCGGATTAATCAGGCCCACGTTTTCCCACAACCGCAACGTCGACGCACTAATGCCGAGGATTCGCGCGGTTTGACCGACCGTCAAATACCTGGGAGGCAAACCGCTTTCGGAGATCTGTTGAGTCCTCTTGGGCATCGTCGCTGCTGGCTCGGATGTCTGCGCCAGTCAATTATATCCGCTCGACTTAAGAATAGCCGCCCTTCTTATGAATCTGCTCACTGAAACATCCATCCACCTCGTCACGGCCATTCCCGGACCGCGTTCGTGCGAACTCGGAAAGCAGCGCCAGGCGAACGTTCCGCGAGGCGTTGCATCCGTAACGCCCGTGTTTGTACGCCGTGCGTCCGGGGCGATTATAGAAGATATCGATGGGAACCAGTTGCTGGACTTCACCGGAGGGATCGGCTGTCAGAACACCGGACACGTTCCGCCGCAGGCGCTGCAGGCCATCACGGAACAAGCGGAGCAGTTCATTCACACCTGCTTCATGGTCACACCCTATGAAGGCTATGTGCGGCTCGCGGAAGAATTGAACCGGCGTACGCCCGGAAAATTTCCGAAGAAGACTCTGCTGGTAAGCACAGGCGCCGAAGCCGTCGAAAACGCCATCAAGATAGCGCGGCATTTCACCCGCAGACAGGCGATCATTGCGTTCGAGGACAGCTTCCACGGCCGTACACAACTGGCGCTGACCCTGACCGGAAAATCGAAACCTTACAAGGCTGGTTTCGGACCGTTCGCTCCGGAGGTGTATCACATGCCCTTCGGATATTGCTACCGTTGCCCGCATAACCTTACCTATCCGGACTGTGACATCGAGTGCGCCCGCCGCTTGGAGTCAACCTTCGTGCGGCACATTGAGGCCGAATCAGTAGCGGCGGTCATCTTCGAGCCGGTTTTGGGGGAAGGTGGATTTGTAGCACCGCCGCCCGAGTGGTTTCCGGTGATCGCCGCGATTTGCCGAAAACACGGAATTCTGGTGATCGCCGATGAGATTCAAACCGGATTTTGCCGGACGGGCCCCCTGTTTGCCTGCGAGCATTTCGGCATTGAGCCGGACATGATCCTCACGGCGAAGTCCATTGCTGCCGGTCTGCCTCTTGCCGCGGTCACAGGGCGGGCTGAAGTCATGGACTCGCCCGGACCCGGAGGTTTGGGTGGCACGTTCGCTGGCAATCCCGTTGCCTGCGCGGCGGCGCTGGAGATATTGCGCGTGGTGGATTCGCTCGATCTGCCCAAGCGTTCCCGCCGTATCGGTGAGCTTTTCGAGACGATCACTCACGATTGGCCGCGGCGCTTCTCCTTAATTGGCCAGATCCGCGGCATCGGGGCCATGCGCGCCGTCGAGCTGGTAAAGGACCAGCGCACAAAGGAACCGGCGAGCGAAGAGACCCGAGCGGTTCTGGCAGCATGCCATCGCCGGGGACTCATCATCATTTCAGCCGGTGCTTTTGGCAACGTCATCCGCGTTCTGGTGCCTCTCGTCGCCACGAAGGCGCAGATTGCGGAGGGTCTGCGGGTGCTGGAGGAGGCTATTGCTGAGGTTCAGACATAACTGCTATCGCACTTCGGCTGGGCCTTGAATCCGCAACTCGGAGCGTTGCGCCTCAACACCTGCGACTTATCCCGGCTCGGAAGCTTCTCGCGCGAAGGACTCTTACAACTCAGGCCTCACTCCGCCGCGTCGCTCCCGATTGGGCGCTAACGATATAGAAGGACCCACCGACAAGAGCCTGGGCACAAAGGAGGCTTTGGCGGTGCGCTTAAGGGATCTCGCCATCGACGGCGAGAAGACGCTCCAGGGGTCGCAGAACTTGCCTACCAGCAGCGCTTCCACGTGTAGTGCTTTCAGCGTTTGAGCACCGCCTTAACCGGACCGCCCGAACCTATCTCTCGTTCATCGGCGCGCCGGAGTCGGACCGCCTACCGTAGGGATACCGCGTGCCGAGAGCCATTGATCTGGTATACCAAGCGCGCTACATCGGCGACGTGCGGCACTGTGACGCGAGGAGTCCTGAGGCCGTGCCGAGGTCGAGATCCACCACATCCATCACGAGGAGGCCAGCTCCGGGACACGTGTTGGTGTAGGATATCAGCAGGAGCAATCGCATGAATGTCCACAATCTCGTGCCGTCCGTGAGCCGCTGGCTCCTGTCCATGGGGTCCCTCATGTTGTTGGCCGGCCTGCAGCAGCCGGTTTACGCGTCAGGCGTAGACCTCTCGAAGTTCAGGCGCATCGAGCCGCAGTACATCGCGGCTCTGGGAGACCCCGGGGCCACCTCGGGCAACGGCGCGCAATCGTGGGGCTTCTGGAGCCAGGACCCGGGCCCGCGCGGTTGCAAGCTGGACCGCTACGATCAATTGAAGGCGGCCGGCGGCGTGGCGCCGTCACAGTGGAAATTCGACGCTAAGGACTGGTGGCTGGAGGAACACGGCTTGATCATGGAGAAGCCGACCTTTCCGCTGCCTCCTGGGAAATACCTCGTCACGGGCGACCGCAAGGTGACGACTGTGCTGACGATTCAGCCCAAGGATAAGGACGGCAATCAGCGGTGGGAACTCGCCGACGGCGCGACCCTCTACGATGTCACCCATCTCGGATGCCGCTCCGCACGCTACAGGCCGGCGACGGCTAACAGCGCGTGCTCGCCCGCGAACGTTCGGACTACGGGTTTTCCGGTGAATCCAGGGGCGGCCATGCCCGTCGTGAAAGGCTGCCGCAAGCAGGACTACGCGGTTCTCATCGTCGTTGGGCTGCCCGCCACTCACTGAGTGGCCGCACGCAGGGATCGACCGCTCGCCACGTGACCACGCCGGCACCCTAAGGCTACTTCTCCACCGAGTGGCCAGAGCGCCTCTAGCCCAATACTGTTCACTTAGGTAACATTTTCATGTTATTCTGTTTTTGGATCCCCAGCCTCCAGAAGGAGGCTATATCATGCGAGTTGCCGCCGTGGAATCCACCACACTCGCGACGGCCGGCTACGACGAAGCCAGTGAACTGCTGCGCAAATGGAGTTTCGTATGGGAACCACCACTTCATAGAGCTTCTGTACCGGTTCCACTCCGAGACGAGTGCGGGCTTGGGAAATGCCCGATTTACCCGCGACCTTTACTTTGGTTGAGGGGTCCAGCAGCCACTGTAAAACGCGATCAGCACATGCGCATCCGCCACGGGCCCACCATAGAAGACGTCCTCACAAATGTTTATGATGGCGGCAACTCGATAAGCGCCGGCAGTGAGCGGTGCGAACTAACACAATTTCATTTTCACCGGCCCAGCGAGGAATGGATCGATGGCCGTGCCTTCGATGGTGCTTCACCTCGTTCATACGAACGGTTGGGACAACTGGCCGTAGTCGTGATTATCATTGGAATGTGCGCACCGAACTCAGCTATTCAGAAGATCTGGGCCGAGGTTCCCGAAATCACGGACAAGGTGCAGCACATCCGAGGCGTCGAAATCAGCGCATCGGAATTTCTGCCGTGAAACGTCCCGTTCAGGACCCGGGAGCACGGATCGTCAAAGACCGGAGCACAAGCAAATTTTGAACGAGCACAACACGGAACATTATTCGGTGAGTCACTCCAGCCTTAGGACATTTCTGGCTGAGTCAATTCGATCTTGGCCTAGAACTGCATCGTTGTTTCCAAGTTCGAGCGCCCTGGCTGCTGCATTGGTCCGGTCTGTAAATTTTGCTTCTGCACAAACCATCGTTGAGCTTGGAGTGGGCACTGGTGCAATCACTTCAGCGATCCTACGACGCATGGAACAAAGCGCCCGACTCTACACAATAGACATAAATCCAGTGTTTATCGCACACGTAAAACAGAGATTCTCGGACCGCCGCCTCGTTCCGATACTTGGAGATGCCAAACACATGGAAGCGCTCTTCCGGCCGCTTAACATTACGCGGGTTGACGCTGTCATTTCATCCCTGAGTCTAACTTGGATGGAAGATCATACACGGTTCGCAGTCCTCAGCCAAATCACGCGATGTCTGTCGGATCACGCGGTATTCACTCAATACCAGTATCTGCATGTTTGCGCGATTCCCCCATGGTGTAACCGCCTTGGCATATCATCTTTCGACGGCAGGACATTTCTGCGGCGCTATTTCCGGGCAGTTTCGACCGAAACAGTACTCTGGAATCTGCCCCCGGCCGTCGTGTACACCTGTGGACTGAAGAGCGAACTAACTCTGGCTCCGTAACATCGCCCCCCGTCTCCCATCTCTATCAACGTATCTTGTTTAGGAGCATACTGGGATTGCAATCCTAACACCTGGCCGAAGCCGGGGATCTCACTCTGGGTGACATCAAGGAGGTTGAGAAAAACCTCCGGAGAGCTAGCAGAAAGGATTGACTGTCACAGTCTGGGTGGGTTCAAGCCCTTATCCGCATCGCGAGCTGATGGAGCCACAATAAGGGGCAAGGCGTTTGCAGCGTAACAGGAGAACTACTCATGAGTGAATTCGAACGAGTCGATGTGCTTGTTTTCGGCAGCGGCGTGGGAGGCAAACTTACAGCCTGGACCAGCGCCAGTGAAGGGTTGCGGACAGCGGTCGTCGAACGCGGCCTTATCGGCGGGTCCTGCCCCAACATTGCCTGCCTGCCCACGAAAAACGTGATCCACAGCGCGAAAGTGGCCGATTTTGTCCGGCATGACCGCGAATTCGGCAGCGGCACGGCGCCGGCAACTATCGAAATGGCTGAAGTCCGGGCCCGGAAACGGCGAATGGTTGATGGGCTCGTCAGCACGCATATGGACCATTACAAAGCGAGCGGCGCCGAGTTGGTCATTGGCGAGGGACGCTTCGTTGGACCGAAGACAATCGAAGTGCGGCTACGGAACGGCGGTGTACGCACTCTGCAGGGGGACCGCGTGTTCCTGAATCTGGGCACACACGCGGCGGTTCCGGACATTCCCGGTCTTCGCGCCGCAAAACCGCTCACGCATGTCGAGGCGCTCGAACTCGATCGGCTTCCGAGCCATTTGATCGTTCTGGGCGGCGGCTACGTGGGACTGGAATTCGCGCAGGCATTCGTCCGTTTCGGAAGCCGTGTCACGATCCTGGAGCGTGGACCGCGGTTGCTTCCTCGCGAGGACCCAGATGTCGCTGATGCGCTTCTCGAATTTCTCCACCTCGACGGGGTCGATGTTCGTCTGAACGTAGAGATCGGGAAGGTGGAAGGCTCGTCCGGGCAGTCCGTGCGCGTGACTATGGCGGGTGCGGCGCGAGCGTCTACGCTCGAAGGAAGCGACATACTTGTCGCCACTGGCCGAATTCCGAACACGCACAACATCGGCCTCGAAAAGACCAGCGTGGCGTTGGACGCCCGTGGATACATCCAGGTGAATGAACGTCTGGAGACGACGGCGCAGGGCATCTGGGCTTTGGGCGAGTGCGCTGGCAGCCCTCAGTTCACGCATGTTTCTGAGGATGACTTCCGCATCGTTCATGCCAATCTGCACGGCGGCTCTCGAAGCACCCGCGACCGCTTGATACCGTTCTGTCTGTTCACCGACCCGGAAGTCGCGCGAGTCGGGCTGAACGAAAATGAAGCGCTCGCAGCGGGCCGCCGCTACCGCGTGGCGAAGTTGCCAATGCTGGCAGTGCTTCGCGCCCGAACATTGTCAGAAACGCGCGGCTTTATGAAGGCGTTGGTAAGCCATGACAACGACGAAATACTGGGCTTCACCGCTATAGGACCGAATGCGGGCGAGATCATTGCGGTGGTTCAGACCGCGATGATGGGTAAGATGCCCTATACCGCCTTACGCGATGCCGTGTTCACGCACCCCACCATGGCTGAAGGCCTGGGCCCGCTGTTCGGAGGGGTGCCGGCCCGAACAGAGGCAGACGCCGTTACCGGTTCGGCCGGCTGAAATCGCCGCATTAGCTGGCGCGCAAACTCCTTGGTTCCGATGTGTCCGCCTCGCGACGGCGGCGGCCGCTCAGCAGATAAATGGCCGCGCGCAGCTCGAGCAAGGGGTCGTCCGAAGGTTCGATACCTTCGACCCGCGGAATAGGATCGAAGATGATTCTGCGATGGGTTTCGTCATCGGGGGCGATCGACGTGAGGGCTACTGTGCCGAACTGGACCGACGGACGATCGGCAGGCCAGTGATTCGTAGCGTCATCAACGATGTCGCTATCAGCAGCGATTTGGACTTGGATGTCGAATCGGATTGTGCCCCGAGCGAGGCGTTGCGTCAACTCGTGAAACAGGTAGTTTCCGTCTTTCGACTTAACAGCCGCGTCATCCAAGTGCTCGATGCCTGCCTCGGGCAGAATACGATAGCGGCCGTACCGCGCGACCCCGCTCTGGTTGATGAATCGGAAAGCCGTCACACCGAAATAAGCCTCGGTCGCGAAGCTCGCGGGACTGGGCTTGGGGGTTTGGATGAACGCCAGCGCCGCCGGATGTGCCGCGAGGAACGCTGAGGGATCACCGCCGCCGGCGGCTCGCAAAAACTCAAGGAACTCCTGGCCGGTGCGTGTGGGGAAACCGTCCGTTGAATGGCTCACAATATCGGTGTGCACGCGATCGGCGAGGTGGAAACGGATCGCAAGTCCATGCGGATTGGCATTGGGATCATTGTCGGGAATCAAAGGAAGGCCGGTTCCGTTCGAAAACCTAACGGTCACCGGAGTCGAGTTCCGCGTGACGTGAGGGGCGCGAGTCAGCGAAGAGGCCTGCGGCGACGGAGTGAAGGTTCCACTGAGCATGGCGCCTTTAGCATGGGCCGGCCGAAAGCCGGGATGCACACCAAACATGACGTCAAATTGAGCGAGCAAATCGTTGGCGAGTTGGACAATTCTTTCGTCGGATGGAAGCGGCATCTGGTTCTCCTATGTAGGACACTGTGTTTGAAGGGTGCAGTAACAGTATCCCGCGATTGCGCCGCACATGGACGGCCACGCTCACTCGGGCGAGGTTCGCGGAAGAATTCGGGCCTGGAGCCGTTATCCTTGTAGCGAGCTGTCACGCGGCGATGAGTGGGAGTGCCTGCGGGCTTGGCGGGGAGATAGTTGTTGACTGACCATCTGGAGATTGCCCGTACTCTGGCGTTTGTGGAGAGGCATGGAAGTGCTCTCCTATTCCTGTGGGTATTGGCCGAGCAAAGCGGCATTCCGGTGCCGTCGATTCCGTTGCTGCTCGCGGCTGGGGCGCTCGTGCACGCTGGCCGTCTGCAGGCTGCGCCCGCCCTTTTGTCCTGTACAGTTGCCGCGCTGATGGCAGACACGATCTGGTTCGCACTGGGAAGACGCCGCGGGCGTCAAGTCCTTGGACTCGTGTGCCGCCTCTCCCTGGAACCGGACTCGTGCGTGCGGAAGACTGAGAACGCTTTCCTAAAGTACGGAATGAGCGCGCTGCTGCTCTCGAAATTCATTCCGGGACTTAATGCGGTGGCAGCGCCATTGGCTGGCCATTCCAAAAATTCGTACCTGCGTTTCCTGGCCTACGATGCGGCCGGCGCGCTCACTTGGAGCGGGGCATATATTGCGGTCGGATATGCCTTTAGTGAGCAGTTGGAGACCGCATTTGCATTTGCTGCGAGAATGGGAGCCAATCTTTTGCTGCTTGCCGGAGCGCTACTGGCTGCCTGGATTGGCTGGAAGGTTCTGCAGCGGCGCCGGTTCCTGAGGCGTTTAGCAATCGCCCGAATTACACCCAGGGAACTGCAGCAGAGACTCACAGCGGGGGAACAGCTTTTCATTATCGATCTCCGTAGCGGGCTTGATCGTGAACCTGCGCTCATACCGGGCGCCGTTCGGATCTCGCCGGACGAACTGACGTCTCGTAGCCAGGAGATTCCGCGGGACCGTGAAATCATTCTCTTCTGCACTTGACCCAACGAAGCTTCCAGCGCCCGTGCGGCGCTGCTGCTGAAATCGCAGGGCATCACCCGTGTGCGCCCTTTGCTGGGCGGAGCCGAGGCCTGGGAGGAACTCGCAAATACCGCGGCTCACTGAGGGCTGTAGCGCCGGGCATATAAACCGGTTCTTGTGCCCTCGCTCTGACGATCACCTGCCGAAATCGTGGCAGGGGACCGGCGCAACTGGCGTCGTTCGGCAGACAGCCGGATACAACGATGCTGAATCCAATCCACTTCCACTGGCAAACGTGTGGAATGCGGAATGCCCCAGCAGCAGTGGAGATTGGGGGACACACAATGGTCCGCACAATGGGATTTCTGGGGATCGCAGCCGTAGTAGCAGGAGTTGCTGCGCGAGGAGGCGCGGCGGAGTTGCAAAGCGCAACCGCCAATGCATGGGAGGAATACCTGCGCGAAGCCAGCGCCCGCGCGGATGCGCGAGTGGAAGGCAGCAAGCCCTTCCTGTGGATGGATGAGGCGGCGGACCGGGCGCTTCGCGTGCAGCGGGGCGAAATTGTCGTGGCGCCGGCCGTTGGGCATGGAACGGAACCTGTGCCGAACGGGATCATTCACGATTGGATTGGCGCCGTCTTTGTCCCTGGGGCCACCATCGAAAGTCTGCTGTGCGTGGTGCATGACTACGATCGCTACAAGGATATCTACAAACCCGTAGTGACCGATTCGCGCTCGCTCGATTCCGGCGAAGCCGCGCAGGAATTTTCTATGGTGTGGCAGAGGCACGTGTTGTTCGTGAATGCCGCAATGCAAGGCCGGTATCGCGTTTCCGAGGTTCGCCTGGACGCGCACCGCGGATACAGCATCGTGCATGCGACTACTCTGCAGCAAATCGAAGATTACGGCCGCGCCAGCCAACATCTCTTGCCGCCGGATACCGGCGGTGGCTTCATTTGGAGGATATACAGCATCTCGCGATACGAGGAGCGCGACGGGGGCTTGTACCTGGAGATTGAAGCCATCGCTCTGAGCCGGGACGTTCCCGCTTCTCTAAAGTGGCTGGTAAACCCAGTGGTGAATCATCTGTCCGTGAATTCGCTGACAACGACTCTCGGCCAGACGCGCGCGGCGGTGCAATCCGAGCCGGTTCCCACAGAACGGCTCGCAGTGGCGGAACACAAAGGACTGAACTGAGGTGCAACATGTTTCGATGGATGTGGCGTGCGCTTGATCGCAAAAACACAATCGGCGGTTTGTGGTGCTCGCTGATGCACGACTCACCGCGGTGGCCCGTTCACGGCCATTATGAATGCCGTATCTGCGGGCGCCAGTACCGCGTGCCTTGGGCCGAAGCCGTATCCAGCACCGCAGCCCCAGTGCGCCGGCGGCCTCTTCCGTCGCTGCCTTCGGCAATGGTCCCGGCCCTACTGTTGATGGCTGTACTGGCGCAGCCCAGCCGCGGCACGGAGAGCCTGATGACCGCGCCCGCGCCCAGTGCGGCAACCGCGCTCGAACGCTTCATCGCCAGCCAGGGAGAAGCCGCCGCTTGGCCCTTGGAGACGATGCAAATCGAGGCTTCGTTGCCCAAGCTGAAGAAGGCTGGCCGGCTGCTGGCGATTCGCCGGCTTTTGCCATTGGGGCCACCGGATTATCGAGTGATCGACATCGCCGGTGACTCGACTGTGAAGCATCAGGTGATCGTACGCTACATTTCAGCCGACGAGAGGGCATCGCAGGTTCCCGCTCCATCGGTTGCAGTGACTCCCGCAAACTACAAAATTCATTACGCCGGAGCTCTGCGGCTCACCAACCGGCTTGCGTACGCCTTTCGCATGATTCCCCGCAAAAAACGCGAGGGCCTCATCGACGGCGTGCTTTGGCTGGATAGCGATACGGGCATTGCCGTCCGCGAGTCCGGTTACTTAGTCAAAAGTCCTTCCGTATTTCTAAAACGTGTCAACATAACTCGCGAGAATGAGCTTCTGAACGGCACGGTTGCAGAGAGGATTACGCACCTCTCGGTGGAGACGCGGCTAGCCGGGAAGGCGGAACTGGTCATCGTGGAGAGGCCTGGCTCCGAAGATCTGGCGTTGCGAGGCACGGCAGTCGAGACGCACTGACATGGAATCCATACTTGCGGCGCCCGCTTTGACTCAGGTGGCGAACCATACCTCTACGGCCGCTTCCGTTAGCGTAGTACGTCGGCCGGAATGGATTATCTTCGGCTTTCTGCTGTATGCACCCGCGCTCACGTTTTTCCTGCCAGCGCCCGGCGGACTCAGGACGCGGCTGGCGTTCCTAAATCTGGCGGTAATTCTGGTTTACGTGGGCTTGATCTGTCTAAATTATGCGAAGCCGCGGTTGATCTGGGCGGTGGTCCGCGATTGGCTACCGCTGGGAATGATCCTGCTGGCGTACCGCGAAATGGGTTGGTTTGCTTTGCCCCGTAAAGCGGCTTTGTTGGAATCGCGGTGGGTCGCTTGGGACCGGCTCGTTTTAGAACACGGGTGTAAAGCAGTCATCGAGTCTCTCGGTCCCGTGTTGCCGTCGCTTCTCGAGCTATCTTATGCGCTCGTGTATGCGCTCCCTCCCTTCGCTCTCGCGATTCTTTATCTCTACGGCCGCCGTGAGATGGCAGACCGGTTCTTAACCGCCGTGTTGCTCAGCGTTCTGCTGTGCTACGCGCAGTTCCCTTTTTGGCCCTCGGAGCCGCCCCGTGTCGTCTTTGCCGGGCTGGATTTTCCGTCATACAACACGATCTTCCGGCGCTTTAACTTGTGGATGCTCGGCAACTGCGGCATCCATACCAGCGTTTTCCCAAGCGCGCATGTGGCCGGAGCGCTCTCGACTGCATTCGGCTTCCGTCTTGCCGCGCCGGACAAAAAACGCGTTTACCAGTCTTTGTTCGTGATTGCGATTTTGATTGCAATCGCCACCGTCTACGGGCGCTATCACTACCTCGCTGATGCGACTTGCGGCGCGATGATCGCTTGTCTCGTGCCAAGTCTGGTGACGGCGTGCCGGGCAGATGTCCATATTTCGGCGCCGCATGCCCGTCTCGACAGCGTGGCTGCAACAAAAAATACAGCTCTTCCAAGCCGTTCGCCGCTGCT
>JASIAM010000046.1 GCA_030041985.1 Bryobacteraceae bacterium
AGGCGCTCGCGGAGTTGCTCTTCTTCGGCGTCGGGAGCAATGGTCAAGCACAGCAGCGGACAAACATCGATGCACGCGTCGCATTCGATGCAGCGCGCGGGATAGAAAACCGTCTGGATATCGCAATTGAGGCAGCGCTGCACTTCGCGGGCGGTTTGTTCCGCGTTGAAGCCCATTTCGACCTCGATGTTCATCTGCCGGAATCGCTCGGCCAGATCAACATGGTGCATTTTCTGCCGCTCGGCGGGATTGTAATCGTTGTGGTAGCTCCACTGCCCGAGGCCCATTTTCTGGCTGATGAGGTTCATGCCCTGCGGCGGGCGCTCGGTAACCGGGATGCCTTCGCAATAATTGTGGATGGAGATGGCAGCCTGGTGGGCATGCTCCACCGCCCAGATAATGTTCTTGGGGCCAAATGCCGCATCGCCGCCGAAGAATACATTGGGCAGCGACGATTGCATGGTGACCGGATCGACCAGCGGCTCTTCCCACTTATTGAACTGCACGCCGAGATCGCGCTCAAACCAGGGGAAAGCATTTTCCTGGCCGATGGCGAGGATCACATCGTCGGCGGGGAGGAAAACCGTGTCGATGAGTTTGGAAGTTTTGGCGTTCTTATCCCACTCGAGCCGCTCAAACTCCATGCCTGTCAGCTTGCCGTTTTCGAGGACGAACCGCTTGGGGGCGTGATTAATGATGATCTCCACGCCTTCCTCTTCAGCGTCATCGAGCTCCCAGGGTGATGCCTTGAAGAAACCGCGCGGGCGGCGGGCCATGACTTTAATATCCTTGGCTCCGAGCCGCGCCGAGGAGCGGCAGCAATCCATGGCGGTATTGCCCACGCCGATGATGAGCACACGCTCGCCAATCGATTCCACATGGCCGAAGGCGATGGACTCGAGCCAGTCGATGCCGATATAGATGCGATCGGTGTCGTGGCGGCCGGGAATATCGAGTTCTTTGCCGCGCGGAGCGCCGCTGCCTACGAAAATGGCGTCATAGCCTTCCTGCAACAGCGCCTTCATGCTGTTGATGGGCGTGTTATAGCGGATGTCCACGCCCATATCGAGGATGTAATCGATTTCCTCGTAGAGGACCTGCTCGGGCAGGCGGAAAGCGGGGATATTGGTCCTCATCAGGCCGCCGGGCTTATCGTACTTTTCGTAGATGGTGACCTGATAGCCGAGGGGCAACAAATCGTTGGCGACGGCGAGAGAAGCAGGGCCAGCGCCAATGCAGGCGATGCGCCTGCCATTCTTGCGGCTGGGCACGCGGGGCAGCAGAGGCCGGACATCATCGCGATTATCGGCCGCCACACGTTTCAGGCGGCAGATGGCGACAGGCTTGCCATCGACGCGCGTGCGGCGGCAGGCCGGTTCGCAGGGACGGTCGCAAGTTCGTCCAAGAATCGCGGGAAAAACATTCGACTCGCGGTTGAGCATGTAGGCATCAGTGAATCTGCCTTGCGCAATGAGCCGAATGTATTCAGGAACGTTGGTGTGGGCCGGACAGCCCCATTGGCAGTCTACAACTTTGTGGTAGTAGACGGGGTCATCGGTATTGGTTGGCTTCAAACCGCAAACCTCCCGGTGCCGGGCCGGAGTGACATGCCACGGCAGCAAACGTTACCGGGCATTATACATCGGGAAAGGGCGGGCGGAGTTTTCGGGGTGCGGCTAGAAACGGCACCCGGAGCAGAGGCCGCCGCTGATGGTGGCGGGACCGGGTTGCAAGGATACGTTCTCGATGAAGTGGGGCATCCAATGATAGATGGTGTCGCCGTTAAGCGACGTGAAATCGGCCACGGTGCGGATGTTGCCGTGGGGCGTGCCTGCCGTGTATTCATTGGAGTTTAGTGCCGTTGAAGGCAGGTTGTTGCACTGAGCGGCATTCCACGCGCAGCCGTAGGTAGGGGTGGGCGCGTAATGCAACCCCTCGAATCCATAAGCAAGCTGCCAGTTATTGCCGGTGGGCGCGCTCGCGAGAGTCAATGTAATCGTTTTGCCGCTCACGCTCACTCCCGTCACCTGGATCTCGCCGTTCGAGGTGAAGAACTGAAAACCGTAATTCGTGCGCAGGGAAGGTGACGAGCCGTAATACGGAACGGGGATCACTCCGTCCGACCAATTGCCGCTGGTCTCGGCGGCGTTCGATGGCTGATCGAGTGACAAACCGTCTGGCGTGGCGACGTTCAGAGTGACCGTGGCGCCGCTCACATAGATGGGCGTGAGCGGCATCACTCCCGCCTGGCAGGTGTTCGACGTGCTGAAGCCAGCCTGATAGAAGCATGCCAGAAAGCGCGCCGTCTCGGCGCCCAGCATGTTGTAACCCTGAGAGCTGAGATGGTATCCCTGGTTCGAGCCGTAGTTCAAGTGGTACTTGGGTCCCGTCAAGTAGAAGGTATTGCAGGCAGGATACCCTGACGCGCCACAAATGGCCGGGTTGGCCGAGTCGCGCGCGAGTTGGTATTGCGCGATGGGAACGTGGGACCCGGTAGAAGTGACCGGGTAACTGTCGATGCAGTTCTCGGCGGCCCCATCCGGGCAGGTGTAGCCGTAAGGAGAAGCCGCGGCCATGGAACTCATCTGCGAATAGATGAAAGGCACGGGCAGGGTTTGCCCGGTAACTGACTGCACCGCCGACTGCACCGCGCTCTGGCAGCTTATGCTGTTGGCATAGTATGCGGCCGAGCTGCCGTTATAGTCGGATTCGCCGGCGGTGACGAACATGCCGGCCAAGATCAATGTGTTGGGCGAGACGGCCGTCTTCACAGACGAGACTGTGTTCTCGATGTTGGTGACGACCGATGATTCGCACCAGGTGGTGATGGGCACGCCGCCGGTGCCGAAGTTCTTCGCCACACCGCTGAAGCCGCCGGCCAGCACGGACGTATTGTTCATCAAGGAGCTGAGCGGCGATTCCTGTGTAGTGGCCGCGGTCCACGGCGCGCTGCCCGGCGTCTGGTTGGTGGACTGAGTCAGAGTGGCGTACTGTATGCCACTCGGACAGGTGCTGCTGTTGTAAACGCAGGGATACCACGCCGTTGCATACGCCTGGAATGCCGCGCTGGACGACCAGACGGCGGTGTTGTTTAGACACGCCCCGGTCTCGGTCAGAGCAACGAGCGACGAGCCGTTCCAGGTTTGGTTGCCCCAGCTCTGGGTGGTTGAGATGGCGTTGCACCCATAGTCGCCGATCGAGAGTGACTGGCCATTGCCTAGTAGCATGTAGACGTTAGCCGCGCTGAGCGGCGCGGCCGAGAGTAACAGTGATAGTAGAGCGCGCATAGTCTTTAGTTGTGCTGGTACTGGATCTGCATGCCGAGGACAATGATGGAGGCACCCAGAGTATCCAGGCCAGTGGCGGTAGTAGCGTCGCGTCCGATCCTGAAGACAATGGTGCCGCCGGCTGAACAGCCAGTAGTGTTGATGCCGCTGAGGGTCAGGGTCAGAGGCTTGTACTCCTGGGTGCTGGTGGCGTAATTGATGTAGCCGGTGGAGTCTGCATTGAAAGTTACGCCCTCCACCGTACCGCACGCCGCAGCCACCTTCAGATAAGCATTCCCGAACTGGCTGGTTTGCGCCTCGACCGCTTGCAGAATCACGTTGATCGGGCCTGTCCAGGTCTGGTGCAGCATCGCCGTGTAGTAGATATAGTCGGGGTTGCTTGGATGGGTGCTGGTGCTGTTGTAAAACTGGAAACCGCCCCACCCGTAACCTGCCCCCGGAATCACATAAGGCGTCGAGCCGGAGTTGTCATTGGTGTCCCGTACCAGGCCCGATCCCAGTGCGGTGCTGGCTCCAGTGCTGGTAGAGTACTGCGCGTTGAACGGCACGTACAGATTCTCTGTGATGGTGGAACTGCCGGCGCTCACTTGCGTCCAGGTATTGGCGGCGGTGCAGAGATAAAGGTTGGAACCTGACGCTGCTGCCGTATTGAAAAAAGTCTGACCTACGGTACATGCCAAAGGGTTCGTGCTTCCGCTGGCAATCCCGGTCGCGGTGACCGTGCCGGTGCCGCTCGGGGCGATACTGGCGCCGCTGCCCACGGTCATCACCGCTGCGGTGTTGGTGCCCGTGGTAATGCTGCTGAATGCGGACGAGCCGCTGCCGCTGGGGGTGAAACAGCCATTGGCCGCGCCCGTGGCGGTGATGCCGGTGGGGACCTGGCCGCCGCTGCATTGCGTAGGTGTGGCGGCGAGCGCGGTTGCAGTGGCGGCGTTGCCGGGGAACTGGGTCGATGACGTCGCGACAGACAGCGTGGCTGCGCCGCTCGAAACGGTTTGTGTCAGCACGCCGCTGGCGAGAGCGCCCAGATTGACGGCGTTGGCCGGCTCATTGGTGGACTGAGTGACCACATAGGACCCGTTGGCGTTGGCGCCCCCGCCGCTGCCCGAACCACACGCTGAGCCAGTGCCACTGATCACTCCGCTGCTGTTGGCCTGCAGGCATTGCGTCGATCCGCTGATGGTGGAGAGAGTCAGAGTGCCGGCGAACGTATTGTTGGCCGCGCTGAGATAAGCCAGGTTGGCGGTGTCACTCAAGTCAGTCGAGGCGAGCTGGTCGGACGTGCCCGCGGTGCGCGGCATGATGTGCTTATTGGTGGAGTTATTGTCCATGCTCGCCCAAGTGTGACGGGTGGAGTCGGGCCAGAGTTCCGCGTAGCTGCCAGGCGGCGCGGAGGTTGGCGCGGCGCGCTCCGCCGCGCCGGAGAGCAGAAACTGCTGCTCGTTCGACTCCGGCGCGCCGGTTAGCTGGAACGTAGTGGTGGTGGTGTTCCAGGCGCCTTGGAAGTAGGTACAGGCGTTGGCGTTGGGATCGACGGTGATGGTGGGAAAACCGTTGGGCCAGGCGACCGAGTAGCCGCCGGTCGCGTTCTGGCAGATGTCGAACACATAGACATCGCCATTAGCCGCGTTGGTGATAGTGGATGAGAACGTGACGTTGCCCGTGAGCGTCATCGTCCACTCCTGAATGTTGCTGGAACGGGTCAAAGTAACCGAGCCGGACTGGTTGCCTAGAGCGGTGGCGGTAATGGAAGCATTGCCGCCGCCTCCGGAGCTGGGGGTTTGCCAGTTTGCTGCTGTTGAACTAGTAGCGGTGAGCACCTGGCCGGAGCTGGGCGTGCCACTCACGGTGATGCCGGCAACCTCCGCCGAGTTCACGGCCTCTCCGCTGGCGGTAGTGAGCAGCGTGGATGAGGCCGGGATGGCGGTGCCGTTGACGCTGGTGGTGCTGGACAGGGCGGCGGGAATCTGGGTCGCCGGGACCATACCAGTCAAGCTGGTAGCAGACCATGTGGTGGGGAAAGTGGCTAACGCGCCCGCGCCGGTAATGTATTGCGCAGACGTACCTGCGCCAGTGACACCAAGAGAGCCGTTGGCAGTGAGCGGGGAGCCAGTGACTGTGAACGCGGAGGGCATGGTGAGTCCGACTGAAGTGAGGCCGCCGCCGCCCGAGCCGCCTTTCGTCGCAACGAGAGTGGCGCTGCTGCCGTTCCAGGTGAAAATTTCCGGTGTGCAAGTGCTGGCAGTGGTAGATATCGCGCTCGCCGCGCTGAATCCCGTGGGCCAGATAAACGTGTAGCCGCCGGTGGCGTTCTGGCAGATGTTGAAGATCAGAATATCGCCGGCAGCCGCACCGGAGAGAGTGGAGGATGTCACGTTGCCGGCGAGGGTTATGGTGAATTCCTGAATGCTTGCGGTCACGCCAAAAGTGGGCGTAGCGCTGTAGGTCACGGTGGTCGAAGCCGGCGCAAACGAGGACCCTCCGCTGCCTCCGCTGACTTCATTCCATGTTCCCGGTGTACCAGCGGCCGTGCAGACCCAGAGATTCTGGCCCGGGGTAGCATCGGTCTGAAAGTAAGTTTCCCCCGCCGCCTGGCAATTGTCGCGGCCTACGGGACTGCCAGTGCCCGCCCGATGCGGGAGCGTTCTGGTGGAACCCGAGGCATCCAATTCTCCCTTGATAATGCGGCCCCCGTTAATGATGGTTTGTGCGCACAGCGCCACTGGAATCGCGAGGAGCGACAGAGCAATTCGTTTCATAAGTTGTCTTGGTATGCCGGCCCAACCTTCCGATTACGGCCCGCGTTCGTCGATCTCACGATATCAATGGGATGTACAGCGACCGGAATAGAAAGATGATAAGTGATTGAAGTTGTGGGTTTAAAAGAATGATATTTAGCCGTGACTCAGTGTGCTGCCACCTGCACGGAGTCAGTAGAAGTGAGATGGAAGGGTGTCACATGCACTATACTTACTTTGTTTTGTAAGTTCGCTGGTTTGCTGGAGTTGCGGAGATGTTGCGAGAAAGGGAGACGCATCTCGGGTGGTTTCTAGCAAGATGCGCCATGGCGGGAATGGGATTCCGATTGATTTCAGCGCGCCGCGGCCTCTGGGACCGCGCGTTTGTTCTGCTGTTCGGATCCATCAGTCACATTATCACGGCGGATTCGAGCAGGAACAAGGGTTTCGCGTTGGCAAGTAGATGAAGGGAAAGGGAAGAAATTTTTGAAAAGATGGTTAACGCGCCGTGGGCTTCGCCTCCAGCGAGCGAAAGGGCCGGCGGCGGAGACCGCCGGCGCTACAGAAGCGCGGTGAGAGTTCGGACGTTGCCGACATGTTCTAACTGGCGGACAGCTTCCACAATGTCATTGGCCTTGGCAGCGGGCCAGTGGGCGAAGCGGGCGCAGTCGCGGAATTTGGCAGCGACTTCCTCATAACTCATAGGGTCTTGCGGGCTGCCTTTGGCGAAGTCTGCCCGCCCGGAGATGGTTCGCCCGTCTTTCAAATGAATGTCCAGAATGCTGGCCATTTTGTCGTAGCCTGCCTTTTCCGCTTCGGGATGAACGCCGAAACGCACGCGAGCGATCATGGCCTGCATCTCCGGCCGGTTGACTATCGCATCGGTAAACTCGTTCAGGCCGGCGCGGCCGTAAAGAAGGAGCACGGCCATGCAGAACTCCATACTGAATTTGGCCTGAAGCGAAGTAGTGGGGCGGTGGTGGATCAGCGCGGTGGGCACGTTTTTGTTAGTGCCAACATCGAGCCGCTCGACTTGTCCAGCAGTGATGTGATGGGCGCGGATGAGCCGCAGCAATTCAGACATAGCCGGATGACTGAGCGACCCCGAGGGAAACGGCTTGATGGAGACTCCCGGAGAAGCGAACGTCCACGGCTGGCCGAGGCGCAGCGCGGCGGGATCGTAACCGCCGCCCGCCGCGTGAAAGAAGCCGGTGGGCGATTCGAGAATCTGTTCGCTGGCTGTCCAACCCCTGAGGATCAAGTCAGCGGCTACAATGCCCGATTCGGCGGCGCGGCCTGCGTGGAAAGGCTTGGTCATGGTTCCGAAATTTTCGCGCAGGCCGGCGGATTGGCTGGCGGCCAGGCCGAGCGCGCGCGCGCAGGCGTTCACTCCCGCTCCCGCGAACTTCATGGCAGCCGCTGCGGAAGCGAAAGTCCCACAGGTTCCGGTGGAGTGAAACCCATCCTGGTAATGACGGGGGTTGATGGCCTCGGCGATTTTGCACTCTACCTCGACACCTACGTGGTAGGCAGTCATGAGGTCGCGGCCGGAAGCCCCGTGCGTTTCCGCCAATGCCAAAGCTGCGGAGAGACAGGGGGAAGTGGGATGTGTCAGCAGACCGTAGACGCGGTCAGGCGCGGCCGAGAGCTGTGTGTCGTCGTAATCATCGGCATGCATGCCGATCCCATTGGCGAAGGCCACGAAGCGCGCCGGGCACTTCAGAGGTGATCCGACTACGGTGGCATTGCCATGAGTGACCCCGAGTGATGACAGATAGTCTCTTGCGATCCGGCTCGACTGGGCGACTGACCCGGCCAGCGCCAGACCGATGCCATCGAGAATAGACTTCTTCCCGAGAGCGATCACATCCGGCGGCAGATCGGCATAGTGTGTGCCGACGATGAACTCCGCCACGCGAAGCGTAACGCCTTCGGAGGCCGGCGCAGGAAGGTTACTCTGGGCATGGCCACCGAGGGCGCCGGCTCCGGCCAGTGCAATTTGTGCAATCTCCCTTCTGGTCAGCACCATGGCCGGAGTCTATCACACACTTCGGGAAGCCGGGCGAATGTCTGGATGTGTGTCTTGAGCTACTTCGATAAGTGGGCGGAAGTGGCGAAGCTAACATCAGTCTTCAATCGCCCAGTAGGAGAGATCGCAACCGGTGTTACCAGTCACATAATGTGTGGTTACTTAACGAATCGAGGTTGCCGGATGGTTTACAGGAGCGTTGTAATTAAATAGCAGGAGATAGGGGATGGGATCGTAGTACCGCTCCTCTTCAATCAGGCGATAGTACACGTCCCGGACTCTGACAGGACTTCCTTGCCCACCGTATTGATTGTCGAGGACGAACCGCTGGTAATGGAAACCGTGTCCGCCGCGCTTCGGCTAAAAGGGTATAACGTCATGGAGGTGGTCACTGCCGCGGGCGCCGTTGAGTTCGCGCGCGGACAGGCGCGCGGCGTCGATATTCTGGTAGCCGATGTTCTATTGCCGCTCCAGTCAGGCGTTCAGGCTGCCGTAGAGATCTGGCAAACCTGGCCGGAAATAGCGATCTTATTTATTTCGGGAACGCCCCTTGAGGGTTGGCAATCGCGCGATCTACAGAGCTTGCAAGTGTTGCCCCGGAGGACATGGGATTTTCTGCAGAAGCCTTTTCGGGCTTCGACGTTGGAACATTGTGTCCGGGAGTTACTGGAACGTTCGGCGGAGCGCCGCCCGGAAGGGCGGCTGCGGGGCGGAAGCCCCGACCCCACTGCATGAGCAAGTTGACGGCCAATTATAAAAAATGCTTTAGCGGGCCGCCATGAGTGCGCGCAGCCGGCGCGCGCGTTCCGGGGCACGCAACTGGCGTAAGGCCTTGGCTTCGATTTGGCGGATACGCTCGCGGGTGACGTCAAACTCCTGGCCGATTTCTTCGAGTGTGTGTTCGCGTTCACAGCCGATGCCGAAGCGCATCCGGATCACCTTTTCCTCTTTGGGCGAAAGGGTTTTCAAGATACCGGCGGTTTCGTCACGAACATTAGACTCGATTACGGCATCCACCGGGGAGCCTACCCAGCGGTCTTCAATAAGGTCTCCCAAAGCGGATTCGCCATCACGACCGACGGGGGTTTCGAGAGAAACGGGATCGCGGGAAATGGTTTTCAGCTTCTGGACTTTTTCGACCGGGATATCCATGCGCCGGCCAATTTCTTCATTGGTAGGAGTCCGCCCGAGCTCTTTTTCCAGTTCCCTGGTGGCGCGCAGAAATTTGTTCATACTCTCGTTCATGTGAACGGGGATACGAATGGTGCGGGACTGGTCGGCGATGGCGCGCGTAATGGCTTGGCGAATCCACCACGTGGCGTAGGTGGAAAATTTGTAGCCCCGGCGGTACTCGAACTTGTCGGCGGCGCGCATCAGGCCGATGTTGCCTTCCTGGATGAGGTCCAAGAGGTGAAGGCCGCGGTTTACGTACTTTTTGGCGACGGAAACAACCAAGCGCAGGTTGGCCTCAACCAGATCTTTTTTGGCGCGTTCGGCCTCGGCTTCACCGTGGCGGATAACCGTGAGGCTGTGGCGGAGGTCCGGAAGGGTGGCGCTGGCGGCAGTTTCGCGTTTCTTGATTTCGCGTTTCAGTTCGCGGAGGCGGAGCTGCTGGGCGGGGTTGTTGCGGGCTTCGAGTTTCCGGACTTCGTTATCGAGGTGCGTCAGTTCGTCGGCGGCGCGCTCGATTTCGCGGGAGAATTCCTTCCACTTAATGGTCTTAAAAGGGACGCGGCGGATGGCGAGCGAAGTTTCGACTTTGGCGCGATTCAATTTGGCGCAGAGGCGTTTGCGGGGCTTCTTATTGACGGGGGAAGCAGCTTCGAGGCGGTCTTCCAACTGGGTAAGCTTTTTGTAGTCGGTGAGGACCTGAGCAAAGAGGCGCTGCAGATCGGCGCGGATTTTGAGATCGGCCGGGGAACCTTCTTCGACATCACCGATATCAGTTACGCTCTCCAGTTCCATGACGCCACGGCGAACCTGGTCGGCGAGATCTACGGCCACTCTTTGCACGAGGGCCGACCGGCTGATAGCCTTTTGCATGCGCAACTTGCCGCGCTCCATGCGGCGCGCCAGATCCACTTCGCCCTCGCGGGTCAACAGCGGAACGGCGCCCATCTCGCGCAAGTAGACGCGAACGGGATCATCGGTGTAAATTGATTCTTCAGGGGGATGGGGGTGGAGAAAATCACCCTCGGGAGTAGCTTCGGCGTCAAAAAATTTGGCCTCATCCTCAAAATTGAGGCCGATGCCCTCCGGATTATCCGGTAGGAACTGATCTTCGAATTGGTCCACTAAGAGTCACCTCTCCAGGCGGCCTTCGGCCTGCCGTTCCACGAAACGGGGCTTTTCAAATTTTCGTATTGCTGTTCCGGCTCGAAGTGTCGGGAAAGCCGACCCCTTATTGTCGACTTTCGCCTGATCATACCACCATTCCACGCGAATGTTAAGTTCTATTTAAAGAGATGCTTGGAACTGGTTAAGGTTACGGGATCGGGGCTCTTTTTATGGGGAACACAGCGCCGGGAGCCAGAAACCGGGGGCGAACCCAGCGGACAGTGCGTACTTTTGTTAACCGAGTTTTTGCCGCATGAGGTTTTTCAATTCATTGAAGAAAGCCTGTTCGTCCTGGAAGTCGCGGTAGACGGATGCGAAACGAACGTAGGCGATCTTGTCGAGCTCGCGCAAGTGCTCCATCAGAAATTCTCCTATTTCTGTAGTAGAAATCTCGCGATCGGGGGAGTCGCTGACCTTGGATTCGACATAGTTGACCAGTTCCGAGAGCTTCCCCATACTGACGGGACGTTTTTCACAAGCCTTGAGTAGGCCGGACAGAACCTTCTGGCGGTCGAATTTTTCCCGGCGGCCGTCTTTTTTTACGACCATATAGGGGACTTCATCAATGCGCTCGTAAGTGGTATAGCGGCGCTCGCAGGCCAGGCACTCTCTCCGGCGGCGGATGGCATCACCCTCTTTGCTTTCCCGCGAATCCACAACTTTATCATGTACGTTATTGCAAAAAGGACACTTCATAGGCAATCCCCGGAGCCGACACGGCGCAGTTTGCGCCACTTCCAACCCTCTTTGAGGCTGATCACCAAGCCAGGAGGCACAACTGCTACAAATGTCAAAACCCAGATAAGAAAAGCGAAGGCAGTAGCCGTTTCGAGGCGGACACGGTACAACTCCGTGAGCACAAGAACCGCCATCACCTGAATACCGCCTCCTACGCCGGGCACCTGGATACTCGCGCCCAGAGAGATAAATCCCATAAAAACAAATATATCTACAATTGTAAGATGAAGGGCGGAGAAGGACTCCGCGAGGCAGGCATAAGAAGCGACAATGAGCAGCCATTCGAGAACGGAATACGCGAGGATTAAAAGCAGCGCGCCTTCACTTTGCGTGGACTCCACGCCGCGAAAAAAAGCCAGCAGCAGTTTATCGATGCGCGCCACCAGCGAGGGCGGAAGGAAGCGTAGCAGGTGGAGGATGGGAAGGCGGGCCGACACACCAAAGTGGCGGAAAAGCACCAGCAGCACCACCACGGCGGCGGCGGAGAGGGCGGCCAGTTTGCCGCCGGTGTTGAGGATCCAGGCGATATTTGGTCCGGTGGTGACTCCCGAGGAACCGATGTGCAGCAGTGCGAAACCGAACAGCAAGAGAACCATGAGGAGATCGGCGATGCGTTCGAGGAGCCAGGCAGCGAGCTGGGAAGGGAGGGAAACCTCTTCTTTGACGGCGATCAGGTAGGGCCGGACGAACTCACCGGGACGGCCGAGCAGGACGATGGCGGTGAAGCCGACCAGGGTAGCGGAAAGCAGGTTGCGCATGGAGGGCTTTGGCTTCAGCGGCTTGAGGAAGACTGCCCAGCGCAGGGCGCGGCCCCAATAGGTGGCGTAGATGAAGGCGATGGCGAAAAAGAGCCAGAAAAGCCGGACATGGGTGAAGCTGAAGGTGGCGAGGCGCCAATCGAAGCCGCGGAAGGGGTGGGTGTGCAGCAGGAGCGAGACGGCGGTTACGGTGGCCAGAACAGCCGCCAGGGGCTTCCACACAGAGCGTCGGATGGCATCCCTCCTGAGACCGCGCTTCGCCTTAAGGCGGCCGCCCGCGGGGGTGCGGCTAAAGCTCTGGCGCGGTGGAAAATTTGAACTTATCATGATAAAGCCTCGTTTCTCATGGTGAAAGAACGAGTGCAATGGCAACCGCGGCGCTCAGTCTGGGGAACACGCAATGGGCCGACAGCCAAGCCGCGGCGCATGGCGCGGCGGGCATTCGACGCTTGGGTTCCGAAAACAGCCTCGTAGCACGATGTCTGAGCGGCGATGAAGCCGCGTGGGAGCAGTTTGTCCGGCAGCATACGCGGCACGTATACGCGCTTTGCTACCGGTTCACGGGGAGCGGGGCGGAAGCGCAGGATTTGACGCAGGAAGTGTTTCTGCGGGTGTTCCGGAGCTTGAAAAGCTTCCGTTCGGCGGAAGGGTCGTTAGGGACGTGGCTGGCGCGGCTGACGCGGAATCTGCTGATCGATCATTACCGAAGATCGCGGAACGAGCGCGTAACCGATTCGATGGAGGATCGCCTACCGGTAGTGGAAGAAACGCGGGCAGCGGCGCGGCCGGACCAGGCGGTGGCGGGACGGGAGGCCAGTGAGCTGCTGCAGCAGGCGTTGCAGAAGCTGTCGCCGGATTTGCGGGAGGCAGTGATTCTGCGGGACCTGCAGGAAATGGAGTATCGGGAGATTGCCCAGGTGCTGGCGATTCCGGAGGGAACGGTAAAGTCACGGATCAACCGGGGGCGGGCGGAATTAGGGCGGCTACTGCGGAAGCAGGCGTTATGAAGTGCGCGGATTTGGAAGATCTGATCTGCGAATACGTGGACGGCGCGCTGGCGGCGGCGGACCGGGCGGAAATCGAGCGCCATCTGGCGGGATGCGAGAACTGCGCGGCGATGGCGCGGGATGCGGCCGATGCGGTCGAGTTCATACATCGCGCCGATGCGGTGGAGCCGCCGCAGGAGTTGATCAGCCAGATTCTGTTTGACACGCCGTGGCACAAACAGCGGACCGGCTGGTGGGCCAAGCTGGCGCATCCGCTGCTGCAGCCGCGATTCGCGATGTCGATGGCGCTGACCGTGTTAACTATCGGAATGATCATGCCCAAAATGCGGCAGTTTCAGCCGGCTGACTTATCGCCAATTGCGGTGTGGACGGGGATGGAAGGGCACGTGGAACGGATTTGGGAACGGACGGAGAAATTGTACGATAACTTGAAATTTGTATACCAGATTCGCGCCACGTTGCGGGAGTGGCAGCAGGAATCCGCAGTGGGGAGCCGCACGGAGAAATCCCCGACGGAGCAGGGGCGAGTGCCGGGGCCAGATGCGCCAGCGGGGAAACCGTAAAGAGGACCAGATATGAATTGTCAGAATCATCCGGATGCACCGGCGACGGCCTACTGCCGGACCTGCGGCAAGGCGGTGTGTGACCGATGCCGGCGGGACGCGTATGGGACAGTATTTTGCGAGGAGCACGTCCCGGCGCCGGCTGCGCCGCCACCACCTCCGCCAGCACCGGAGGCTCCGGGTCCAGCGGGCCCGGGCAAATACAGGAGTTTCAGTTCAAGTACGAGCACGAGCTTCGCGCCCTCAGGGTACGGGCATGCCGATGTTTCTCCGGGGCTGGCGCTGGGGCTGGGATTCATTCCGGGAGTGGGGGCCATTTATAACGGCCAATACGCCAAGGGGCTGATTCACGCCGTGATTTTC
>JASIAM010000047.1 GCA_030041985.1 Bryobacteraceae bacterium
ATACCGCATTCACCGGCAGGTAAACGGGCCGCTCTGCGGGGATCCCCCGTTCCAGGCGCGCGGCCATTTTTGCCAGGTGAAGATCGCGCGGATTCGCGATGTCGGGGCGGCGCTGCAAATAACGCGGGTTCGTTGACCGCACCCCATTCACCATGCGCGGATGGGCGGAAGAGACCACGTATCCGGCATCGGGATGCTCCGCAAAGCGCTCGAGCAGATTCTTCATCGGCTCGGAGAATTTGTCGAACTCGACCACATGATCTACCAGGGCGCGCGCCTGCTCCACTGTCAGCGGCTCAAAATTCGAGATGAAGTTTCCGGGGCTGGCCAAGTCGCGCTCGGCCTGCCGGTCCACGCCGCGATGAATCGCGTCATCCGGGCGCTGGAAGAGCAGTTCTTCGCAATTGGCCACCAGTTTCACGCTGGGATTGGGATACTCTGCGTCCAGCCCTCTGAGGCTCTCGCGCGGCAGTACGCGCGACGCAGTGATATCGTCCTCCATCTGGACCTTATCCGCCGGCGCGAAATCCGGCCGCAGCTTAAAAATGCGCCAAGCGCCTTCGCGATCGTAGCCCACCCGCAGATAATTGCTCACCAGGTTCTGGTTATCGAACTTCAGTTCGTGGCCCAGATAGCCGTTGATGCGGTCTACAGTGAAGTGCTCCCGCCAGCCATCTTCTCCGGAATCTGCCCATTCGGGCCGGTAATAGCGCTTCACGGTGAACACAAGCTGGCGGATCGTCTGAGAGAGCTGGCGCACCCAGGCATTATGTTCCTCAATGTATTCGGGCGAAGGCGTGAGCAATTGGATCACAGAACCAAGCGACCGCGCCGCACTGAGGATCGGCCGCCGCGTGCGTTCATCCGGAGGCCGGTTGCGGTAAATCCTCGAAAAGTCCTTCTTTAGAATCTGGCTCACCTGGTCCAGGTCGCGGTAGAACTCCTTCACAAACACCGGTCCCTTCAAGATGGCATGAGCAATGGATTTCGAGATCTCCGATTTGCCACCGCCGGATACGGTGCAGGGCTTGTGGCAGAGCGTTCCACGAGGCCGCGTGCCGATCAGCCGCCAGGCTGTGCCGGCAATTTGCTTTTGCAGGCGAACCCGGAAGCCCGATGGCAGCACGTAGACCGCTCCGGCGCGCAAACTCAGGCGCCTCTCGCCCGCGCCCTGATCCCAGGTGATATATCCCTCCCGCGCGTGAAAGGCGGCATTGTCCGGAACGTAATACACATCGGGGAACTGGCAATCCACCGCGTAGCCTTCCGCGTGCGGCTCCACCAGCGGCCCGAGCAGGTTCATGGCTTCCGCGTAAGTAGTCTTCTTCAGGCTGGTGGTGCGGTCCGCATAGAAATCCTGGCCGAGCACATAAGTGGCGAAAGCCAGGGCGCCTCCGGCGTGTTCTTCTTCAGCCAGGCCGTACAGATCGGCCGCAAAGCTGATCTGCGTCTTCACCTCCTTCTTGCAGTAGCCGTAATAGTTGTCGGCGATGATGGTCACCATGATGCCGCGGTGATCGCGGCAAGTTGCTTTGAAGGCGCGGCCGCCGTTGTAAGGCTCGTCTTCCCTGTTCCAGCACATGCCATCGCGCTGCTGGCGCTCGGTGGCCTGAGTGACATGCGGCAGTCCCAGATCCTTTTTCGGGATGCCCACCAGGTGCGGCGCCAGCACCACGCAGCCCGTGTGGCCTGTCCAATGGAGCGCGTCGAGAGCGGCATCGTTTTCCGGAAGGTAGGGGTCGCCCGCGTTGCCAAAAATGCTCTCCACGAAATCCAGGTTGCTCACCAGGCTGGCCGGCGCGAAGAAGCGAATCTCCATGGTCTTCGCCGGGTCGGCGCCCGCGGCTGGGCAAACCAGGGGACGCAGCAGTAGCGACACAAAGCAGCGCGCCTGCTCCTCTTCGTCCGCTGTGAAGGGCAGCGTTAGAACATCCACCGGAGGATTGAGGGCCGCGCTCCACAGCGCCGCGAACGCCCGCTTGGGGACAACGGCTTTATCCGCCGGCGCCGGAAACCCGCCATCGCAAATGTGAAACAGCCCTTGGGTGGTGCGGCGATCGCTTGCGGGATTGTGCAGCACTCCCTGCTCGAGCCGATAGGACCGCACAAATCGCGATGAAAAGCAATCCGACTTCACCGGCAGCGACATAATGCGCGCCATACCCGCGCGGTCGAGCACCAGCGTATCGCCCGGCAGCCGCACCGCCCCGTGAGGACAAACGTCCACCAGATAGTCGTCCAGAAACGATTGGATACGGGAATCGGCTGGCGAGAGAACGCTGCCCAGCAGTTCATTCTTCTGGTGATAATGCCGCAGCAAGGGCCGCGCGATTTCCAAAAGATCGGAACCGGCGGTGCTGCGGCTGGCCGGTTGCCCGAGAGCCGCCAGCTTCAAATTGATGTAGCGGTCCATCTCCTCATTTCGCGGCATAATGGCACCTCGACAGGAAACTACTCAGGGAGAGGACGAAAACGGGGTCCGACGCCTCTTGGGAAGAAGCCTACTCTTAGCTTAGTACAGTGGGTGGGAAGTTTTGGATTAGGGCTGTCGCGGGAAGCAGCGTTACACTGGCTTGAGGAGCGGCGATACATGAAAGACGAGTTGCAAGGAGGGTTTAAGATTTTTTGTGTAAACGTTCTTCCGCAATACTGAAGGAGAACGTATGGACGAAATCAAGCCCGATCTGGTAGACGAACTGCTGAAGGGGTACGAGAAACCGGAAGACATCATTGGCGAAAATGGGCTGCTCAAGCGCCTGACCAAGGCGCTGCTGGAGCGAGCACTGAACGCCGA
>JASIAM010000048.1 GCA_030041985.1 Bryobacteraceae bacterium
GGACGAGGCGTCTCGACCGACGTTATCGAAGCGAGTGCACGGGCGTTTATCGATGGCCTGAACAAGCTGGCCAGTCTGCAAGGGGCGTCCGGGAGAGGCTCCGCTCCTCTGCAGGCGGCAGTGCCGAATCCTTAGTGTGCGCGGCGCCGTGCGGAAGGTCTGGCCTCACTTGTCACTTATCGACGCCGAACGCCAGCAACACGTTGCCGGGTAAACTGCCGCGGGCGGGGTAGCCGGACACGGTGAACAGCATGCCGCCGGCTATTACGGGTCCTGCGACATCGATTGCTCCGCCCCGGCCGGGTAGGCCGTTCACGGTTTTGTATTCACGGGCGGTGTCATAGTCCCAGATGATCTTTCCATTAGCGGTAGAGTAGGCGCGCAAGTGACCATCTTCGGCGCCGGACCAGACTACACCCGGAATCGCGGTGACTGCAGCCGATTGGGCGGGACTGCAGGGGCGGCGATCGCCGCAGCCGGGCGGAGGGGTCTGCCACATGCGCTCGCCGTTGTCGATGCGGAAGGCGAAGATGCCGCCGCCTTTGGTGGCGTCGAGTTGATAGGAGCGGTCGTTGCTTCCGGGCTTGCGCTCCACTTGAAAACGAATATCGGAGAGAGCTACATACACATTGCGGCCATCGGTGGCGGATCCCCATTCAATGCCGCCAACAGTACCGCCTTCCCCGATGCGCGCCTGCCAGAGAGTCTGCCCGCGGCGATCGGGATCGACGCCATAAATCACCGCCGATTTCTGGCCAAGCAAGAGCACGCGGCGGCCATTGGGGAGCGTTGTCAGAATGGCGGATGAGGCGAAATCGAAATCGGGTCCATCGGAATCGGGACAGTTGACTTTCCCGGGCAACTGGCAGGAACTGTTCCAGGCATCTTTGGCGGTAAACTGGCGGGACCAGAGTATCTCGCCGGTTGACATACGCAAGGCGGCTACGGCATCGCTCATTGGTGTGGGAGGGTCGGAGTAATTGTCACCTGTGGTGATGTACATGGTGTCGCGTTCCGGATCGAGCGCTGGGGCCGTCCAAACGCCCGCGCCGGAAGGACCAAGCAAGGCCGCGCCGTTCTTGCTCTTAGGCCGCTGCCGGGGTGTTTCCGCAATGGTATATGTTTTCCAGAGTACTTTCCCGGTGGCTGCGTCGAGAGCTGACTCGCTGCCGCGGAAGGTGCAGCAGGGGTAGGCGGGCGCTATCGAGAGAGTTTCCTCGCGGGAGGCGGAACCTATATAGAGCCGTCCCTGATGGAACACCGGAGTAGCGGCTACGGTTGAAGCAGCATGCTCATCCGGCCGCATCTTCCACAACTGTTTTCCGGTGTTGCCATCGAGCGCGTAGATATATCCCGCGGAATCTCCGAAAAAGATGGCAGGCTTGGCGGCAATTTCTCCCACCGTAATTCCGGAACGTACTTGCGACTGGACGACCGTGCTCCAGTACACGCAGCCCGTGACAGCATCGAGCGCGTATACGCTGCCATCCTGACCCCCGGCGAACACGCGCCCGCCCGAGACCGTCGGCTGGGAGCGCATGGTGGAGGTATCCGGAAAAGCGAACGCCCATTTCAGAGTAAGCCGCGGGACATCTTGCGACTCAATTCCGGCTTCCTTAGCGGACTGGAAGCGCGTGTTTGCCAGGCCGGCGCCCCAGTTGGACCAGGACGCAGCCGCACCTGGCTGCCTGACTGTACTTTGGTTGCGGGATTGACAGAGATTGGCGATTTCTTCTCGCTTCCTCTCCAGAGTCACTGCGGTTCCGAGAAAGCTGGCTACGCGCAGGCGCTCATCGGCGGAGAGCGGCGCCGCCTGAGTCTTCATGACTCCGCTTTCCAGAATTTTCTGAATCGCACCCGGCGTCAAAGTCTTCAGAACCGAGACTTGCGGTATGCGGCCGTTCGCTCCAGCGGCGGATTCATGGCAGGCGGCGCAGTGCTTCTGAAAAAGCTGTGCTGCGTATGGATCGTCTGCGGCCCAAGTACACATTGGGGCAATTAGTAACGCTAAGTACAATCTCATCCTAGTCCCCTCCAGTATCAAGGGAGTATATCAGGAGAAAGACATAATGGATATGCCGGAATTTGCTGCGAACGCCTGTAGTGTGGAGTAGAGTAAAAGTAGAGTTCTATAAGAGAGGTTCTAAAGAAAGACGAAGGCATGCCACAAAAATTAAATGATGATGTAATAAGTGCCGCCATCGAGGGTTTTCAGGCTCAGAAGCGGCGATTGGATGAGCAGATTCAGGAACTACGTGCGCTCCTCCCGCGGAGTGGATCGAGTTCCGCTGCACCTTCTGCCAATGGGACGCGCCACCGCAGGAAAATGAGTGCTGCGGCGAGGAAGAGAATCGCAGAAGCTCAACGGAAGCGCTGGGCTGCGATTCGGGAGAGGTCGGGATCGGCGGCCGTGGCACCAGCGCGGTCAAAGCGGAAGCTCAGTTCCGCCGGCAGGAAGCGGATCATAGAGGCTAACCGGAAGCGCTGGGCTGCGGCCAAATCGGCAAAGGTGCGGACTTCCGGCGCGTCGTCCTGAGATTTGCGCGTTCGAGGCGCTGAAAGTCACTGGCCGCTGTGCCGATAAGCCGGCTGAAGACTGATCGAAGGACCCTTTCACCGGCTTACTGGTGGTTGTGGCTCTGCACTATTTCTTTACGAACTTGTGTAGGGTGCTGTTTACCGTGTCGGCAATGTAGATCTCGCCTTTGGAACTGACAGCCACAAAGTGAGCTTCGCCGAACTCGCCCAGGCCTTTGCCCGGCTTGCCGGTAGCCGAGAGGACGTTGCCGTCGAGGTCCAGCCTGAGAAGTTGGCCGGTAAAACCATTGACCATATAAATGTAGTCGCTGCCTATGGAAAGGCCACAGGGCAGTCCGGCATATTTTATTTGCCGAATAAATTTGCCATCCTGATCAAAGATTTGAATTCTCTGGTTTTCGCGATCGGTGACCCAGAGCAGACCTTTGGCATCAATGGCAATGCCGTGGGCGACTTCAAATTGGCCCGGCTCGGTTCCCTTGCCGCCCCATGTCTTCAGAAAGTTTCCATCTTTGTCGAACTTGAAAACGCGCGGATCTCCGCGTCCGGGCGTATGCCCCTGCACCACAAAAATATCGCCATTTGCGCCGATGGCCACATCATTGGGCTCATTGAAATGGTGTGACTGGGTCGCCTCGTTCCATTCCCCGGCCTGTCCCTTGGTCCCCAAAGTGAGAAGAAGCTGTCCCTGCGGACTAAATTTCATGACAACATGCGCGCTCACGTCGGTGGCCCAGATATTGCCATCGCGATCGATCCGCAAACCATGGCTTCTGGTAAAAAGGCCCTCGCCGAAGGATCGAATGAAGGTTCCGTCCGCATCGAACTCCATCAGCGGATGCGGACCCCGATTCAAAACGATCATGTGTCCGCGAGCGTCGAAGGCCACACTGGCGGGCGCTCCCATGGTTGTGCCCTGCGGAAGCGTGAGCGCATTGGGCACCGCTACATAGTCCAGCTCCGGCGCGGTCTGCGGGATCAGTAAAGCGGGATTGGATGGGCGCTGCGCAAAAGCGGCGGTGGCAGCGATCAGGAGGGCCGCGATCCAAGTCCCCGGCCTCCAGCTCCCGGCCCCTGGCCCCCTCATGCGAGCACCTGAGCCTGGCGCATCACGCCTTCGGCCTTCGCACGAATACGCTGCGCTACTTCGAAGGGATCGCCTTGCGTAAACTCCGGTAGAAACAGCTCTACGGAAAGCGCTCCGGAGTATCCTTTTTCGGCCAGCTTCTGGAGAATGCGCACCAGCGGAGAAATGCCGTCGCCGGGAATCAGGCGCGTACTGTTATCCAGCAGCTCGCGCGGGATGTCGGGCACATCCTGGAAATGAACGTGAGCCAGCTCGCCGGTGCGTAGCAGATCGAGATCTTCAAACTTGCTCAGTCCGCTCCAGAAGTGATAGCAGTCGAGCATGGGATGCACATTGGGATGAGCAGCTTCCCGCATCAGCTTGAGCGAGGTAGTCAAGGTGGCAATAAATGAGGAGTTGCGGGCAAATTCAATCATGGCCACCATCTTGAATTGTTGGGCTGCTTCTCCGCCCTCGCGAATGCAATCAAGTGCGGCTTTATAATCGTCGGCGGTCACTTTGCGCGTGGTAACGGCCGGACAGTAAATTCGGGGGATCCCAAACGAAGAAAACTGCTCACAACGCTTCTTCCAGGTATCCATGGCCGCTGCCCGATTGGGGCTCGGTATCCAGAAGTCCGGCAGAACGGAGGCACAGGAAACGGGCGTCAGTCCCAAGTCCGAGACTACACGGCGCGCGGCGGCAATGTCATCCGTCTTCAGAAACTGATCGAGCAGGTTATCGGTAAGTTCCACATTTTTGATTCCCGCTTTAGCCCAGCCTTCAAGCGAGTTGCGAAATCCCGCGGCTCGGCTGGTGTTCTGGTGAATGGAAAGCGTCATTTTGCCGGCAGCGGCATGGGTCGTCGGGACGACCACTTGCGCCAGGGGCGCCAGAAGTGCGGTTCTTCGAGAGAGCATGCGAGATACTATATCGGAAATTCGTGCCGTGCTGCGGTCTCCCTCCGATGTAACTCAATTGCTTTGGGCGACGTTTCTCATACAGAGGAGCCATTTCCATGCTTTCCCGGTTATCGGTAATATTCCTGCCCGTGTCGCTCGCAGCCGCTCTTTTCGCGGCAGAAGAACAGGGCTGGAAGACAAAACAGGTTGCTGACTGGACCGAAGCCGATGCGCAACAAGTTCTGAAAGACTCCGCGTGGGTGAAAACAGTTACAGCTACTGTGACCCAGCAGACGCCGCAGCAGCCACGCCGTCCCTACGGCAGGCGGGGTGGCTTCGGTTATCCGGGGGGATACCCTGGCGGGTATCCGGGTGGTTATCCAGGCGGCGGGTATCCGAATGGCGGCAACTATCCGAATAGCGGCAGCCAAACCAGCCAGCAGACCGATACTCAGCAGCCACCCACTCTCAAGCTACGCTGGGAAAGCGCGCTTCCGATCCGGGAAGCGGAGTTGAAGACGCGCGACACAGATGCTCCGACCATTGAGCAGGACCATTACGCCGTGGCCGTATATGGCATTCCCAGCCGCTTCGCCAGCGGCGATTCCCAAAAGCTGGCGGATCAATACAAGAAAGATGCCGTATTAAAGCGTGACGGCAAGAAGGACCTGAAACCCTCCAGCGTTCAGGTTCTGCAGCGCGAAGATGGCCCCGTGGTGGTGTATCAGTTTCCCAAAACGGCGAAGAACGAAATTACCAGCGACGATCGCCGCGTGGAGTTTGAAGCCAAGATCGGCCGGCTGCAGGTTTCCGAATCCTTCTTCACCGAAGATATGAATTATCAGGGGAAGATGGAACTGTAGCCCGATCTCACTTTACCGCCCGCGCTCTATTGGGACACGCAGCGCATGCCGATGTTGTAATCTTCGGAATCAGGCTCGATGCGGGCACGGTACGAGGCGCGAACCAAGTCCGGATCGTCCCACCACCCTCCGCCGCGGAGTGATTTGTACTCAGCGGTCGAAGGCCCCTTGGGATCAATGTTCTCCTGGTTGTGCTGGACCCAATACCAATCGTGAGTCCACTCCACAACGTTTCCCAGCATGTCATAAAGGTGGAAAGCATTTGGTTGTTTCTGGCCTACCGGATGTGTTTCGAAGTTACTGTTGTTCCAATACCACGCGATGTCGTCCAGCTTCCCGTACCGTGGACCAGTCGTTCCCGCGCGCGCCGCGTATTCCCATTCGGCTTCGGTGGGCAAGCGGCCGCCGATCTTGCTGCAATAGGCGTCGGCTTCCATCCACGTGACCGAATCCACCGGCAGATTCGGCCCTTCGTTCACGCTGTCGTTATAGTCCATTACCTTTTGGAATGCGGCCTGGGTGACCTCTGTCTGTCCCAACCAGAATCCATGGGTGAGGGTGATCTTGCGAACCGGAAACTCGTCGCCGTAGCACTGTTTGTCGCCGGGCGAGCAGCCTTCTACAAAGTTCCCCGGCGGTATCCAGACATAACGTAAGCCGTCTTTCGGGTTCACCTTCAAGTCGCCGACTTTGGGCGATGGGGCGCTACCGGAGTGCTGCTGAAATCCGCCGATCTTGGGCGGCGCCGCAGCCGCCCCGGCGAAGCAGGCGAACACAAAAAGCCGCCAGCCAATTCCGCGCCGGTTCATCGGAACAAACACGTCAACCTCCTTTACCGAGGCCAATTTACCACATCTGCCCCAGGCGTTTCTCCTCGGCCCCAGTTGATTCCTCGTTCCAGCGTGACTATACTGGGCAGTTGCCCTTCAGTTTCATTCACGTAGGCGTTTTGTAGAGGAGAGTTTGATGAAGTCCATCCGTTTCCGCAAAGTACACCTCGGCGTGTGTGCAGCGGCCACCGCTCTGATCCTGCTAGCGATTGTGCTTCCCACGCATGCCCAACAGGCCAAGCAGGCAGCGACGAAGCATGTCGAGCCCACTGGAGTTATTTTAGGCACCGTTACGGGCGACCACGGCCCCGAGGCCGGCGTGTGGGTAGTCGCCGATACCAACGATCTCGCGACCCAAATGATCAAAACGGTCGTGACCAACGATCAAGGCAGATATTTGCTGCCGGAACTGCCGGCCGTCAATTATCGTGTTTTTGTCCGCGGGTATGGGATTGTCGATTCCGCGTCTATCAATGCTAAGCCTTCGGAGACGCCGGTCAATTTCAGAGTGCACGACGCGAAGACGCCGCAGGAAGCCGCGAAGGTTTACCCAGGCGACTATTGGCTGTCATTGCTGGCTCCCCCGGCAAAAAACCTTTTTCCAGGCACTGGTGAGAAATCGGAGACCAACCCGAACGGCAACGGCTTGAACGTGAGAATGCTGGATCAGGACCACTGGATTGACCAGCTCAAAAAGGGTTGCAACTTCTGCCACCAACTGGGTAACGCGTTGACTCGCGACACCCAGCATGTTTTTGCAGCCAAGCCGGACTTGGTGCATAACGACATCGACGCGTGGGAATGGCGTCTCGGCGTGGGAGTTCGCGGCACCAACATGTACGCCACCATGACTGGCATGGGGAAGACGGAAACGCTAAAGGCTCTCGCGGATTGGACCGAATCGATCGAGAAGGGCGCAGTCCCGCCGATGCCTCCGCGTCCGAGCGGCATCGAGCGCAACATTGTCTCCACCCAGTGGGACGTGGGCGACGATCACTCGTTCATGCACGACCAGATTTCGACCGACAAACGCAACCCGACCGTCAACGCTTACGGACCGAACTACGCCGTGAACGCCGGCCACGGCCAGCTCGTGGTTCTGAACCAAGAGGACAACAGCACGTATACGATCGATATTCCTGAGCGGGAAACAAGGGACAAAGTGCCCTCGCGCTTCCCGTCGCCAAACCGCCCTTCGATGTTCTGGGGTAACGAGCATCTCTGGTCCAACCCGCCGTATGATCCGGCCGATCCGCACAATCCCATGATCGACAGCACGGGCCGCGTGTGGATGACATCGAAGATCCGAGGCAATACCGAACCTGCCTGGTGCAGGGACGGCAGCAACAAGTACTCCGACTGGTTTCCTCTTCGTGCTAGCTTTCGGCAGGCCTCCTACTACGATCCCAAGACTAAACAGTTCCAGCTCATTGAAACCTGCTACTCTACGCACCACCTGCAGTTCGACAACGATCCGGATAATACCCTGTATTTCAATGAGCTGAGCGGGCCGATCTTCGGATGGATCGACACCAAGGTTTACGACCAGACGCTCGCATCAACCCACGATGAAAGCAAAGCCGAGCAGACCGCGGTCGGTTGGTGCGCCCAGGTAGTGGACACCAATGGCGACGGAAAAATCACGCGGCCATGGAACGTACTGGCGCGCGGCGCGGATCTCGCTGTTCTGTACAACACGGACACAGGCGGGGGGACAGTGGCGCGTGGCGGAAGGGAAGGCGGTAGAGGTAACGCCACTCCATTCGATCCGAAGCTGGACACGATGGTCAATTTTTCGATGTATTCGGATATCCCGAGTCCAGTGGACGATTCCGTGTGGGGCGTAGCCGAGGATTACCCCGGATACCTGGTTCGTTTGCAGCGTGGCAACAACCCGCCAGAGAGTTGCCGGACACAGATCTTCAGGGTCCCAGCACCGGGTTACGATCCGCGCGGTGTGGATGTCGATTCCAACGGTGTGGTTTGGATGGGTCTCGCCGCCACTAGCCACCTGGCCAGCTTTGATGTTCGCAAGTGTAAAGATCTGACCGGCCCGCAGAAGGTGGACGGCAGCCAGTGCCGCGAAGGCTGGACGCTCTATCAGACGCCCGGCCCGAAGTTGAAAGGCACCAACGTTCCAGCCGATTTCCACTACTTCGACTGGGTAGATCGGCATAACATCATAGGGCTGGGGGCAAACACTCCTTTTGTAACGGGGTCGAACTCGGACTCGCTGATCGCGTTGAATACGCAGACCAGGAAGTGGACCTACTTCCGTATTCCGTACCCGCTCGGTTTTTACTCTCGGGGAATGGATGGCCGCATCGACGATCCTAACGCCGGGTGGAAAGGACGGGCTCTTTATTCCAACTTCGGCACGCACTTTGTCTGGCACATCGAAGGCGGCAAAGGGACCAAAGGCAAGATTGTGAAATTCCAGATCCGGCCTGACCCTTTGGCCAGATAGCGGATGATTCCCCTAGATACACTACGGGAGCTTTTCAACTATAACTACTGGGCGCGCGACCGTCAGCTTGAGGCGTGCCGCGCGCTCACCGAAGAGCAGTTTCTGCGGCCTTTGGGCAACAGCTACTCCTCGCTGCGCGATACGCTCGCCCATCTCGTTGGGGCTGAGTGGATCTGGGCGGAGCGGTGGCGGGGCAATCCGACCAAGGGCCTACCGGCGAGTTCGGATTTTCCGGATCTGCCAGCCATCACGGACCGTTGGCGAACCGTCGAGCACGATGTGCGGGAATTGCTGGCTACTCTGAACGAGGAAAAACTCACCGCTGCGCTTCATTACACGAGTTCGCGCGGCGTGGCCTGCAGCTATCCGCTATGGCGATCGATGCTGCATGTGATCAATCACCAGACGTACCATCGCGGCCAGGTCACCATGTTTCTGCGCCAGTTAGGCCTCCAAGCGCCCGCTCTCGATCTGCTGGTTGCGGCCGACGCAGGGTTGTTTGCTTCCGCGTGAAGCAGGACAGATCTCGGGCCTGCCCCGAATTTCCGCGGCGCAGGTAGAACAATGGCAAGAGGCGGAGGGTAAGACAGTCGAGCAGATTATGCTCGAACTGCTTCCTCTCGCGCAAACCTTCGCCAGAGCACCGATTTCCGGTTTTTCGGTGGGCGCGGTAGTCCGTGGCGCGAGCGGCGCCTTGTACCTGGGCGCTAATCTGGAGATTCCCGGGCAACCCCTCTATGCGACGGTGCATGCGGAACAAGCCGCCGCTTCCATAGCTTATATGCACGGCGAGAGCGGAATGGAGGCGGTTGCCACCACCGCCGCGCCGTGCGGATATTGCCGCCAGTTTCTCGAAGAACTCGCTCCGGGCGGAGAAATTCGCGTGCTGCTCGCGGGGCGCCGGCTGGTTCGGTTGCAATGGTTGTTGCCGGACGCGTTCGGACCGCGCGATCTCGGCCGAAAGCAGGGCGCTCTCCCCATGAATCGTGTGAAGATTGCTTTGCTTACGGAGGTAACTGATCCCGTAATGGCAGCGGCCCTTTCCGCCGCCTGCGCTTCCTATGCACCCTACACAGGGGCGCACTCCGGTGTGGCTATCCAAGTAACTGATGGGAGCCTGTATACCGGCGCTTACATAGAGAACGCTGCGTTCAATCCGAGCCTTCCACCGTTTCAGGCGGCATTGATCTCGCTTCTGAGCACCGGTTTGCACTTGGAAGAGATCACTGACGCCGTGCTGGTCGAAATGGACGGGGCTGTGATCAGTCAGAAATCCGCCACTGAGGACGCGCTCTTCGCGCTACGTCCTTCGGTCCGGCTGCGTACAGCCCTTGGGCGCGGCATCGTGTAAACGGGGGGATAAACAGGTTGCCAGGTGGAGGAACCGGCTTGACACCGTCCCTGAAAAGGGAGGATTCTTGGACAGAGGAGCTTGCCGCCAAATGTTCCGTCCTTGGGGTGTTTTGTGTTTGCTAGCGCTCCCAGCCTGGAGCCAGTCCGTAATATCCGTTTATTCGGGCGTAATCAATTACGCGGAAGGCGCAGTTCTGCTGGATGGCCATCCATTGGAACAAAAGCCAGGACGCTTCGAAGAGATTAAGCCTGGATCGGAGTTGCAGGCAGATGAGGGGCGCGCCGAGATTTTGCTCACGCCCGGTGTCTTCCTGCGGATTGGTCCCGGAAGCAGCATTCGCATGGTTTCCAACCTGCTAGTGAACACCCGCGTCGAGTTGCTCCATGGTGCGGCCATTATCGATGCGGCTGAGCCAACCCCGCAAACCTCCGTTACGATGACGCTGAGCAACTACCAGGTTCACATTCGCAAGGCAGGGCGCTATCGCTTCGATTCAATCCCGCCCCAGCTTCGCGTTTCGGACGGTGAAGCGGAAGTTTCGAGCACCACGGATTCGATCCTCGGCACGAAGCCGGTAACGGTGGAAAGCGGTCATGTGCTCCATTTGCTCAGTGGCGTAATGATGACGGACTATCCGCTGGCGGACGAGCTGGACAACTGGGATCAGGATCGCAGTGAACAGATTGCGCGGGACAACAAGCAAATCAGCCAAACGCCGGAAATTTCCAGCCTGGTAGATGCCGCTCAGAACGACCCTCTTTTGTCTGACCCCGGCCTCATCGCACCCGGCCTGGCGGGTCTTGGCGCGTATGGCGCGACTGCCGGCTTGTACCCGCCGGCTAGCGGCGCCTCACCGTATGATTACAATTCCCCTTATAGCTATAGCTCACCATACGGTTCCTACGGCTACAGCTCCCTCTATCCATATTCGATGTTTTCGTACGGTCTCTATCCGTATGGCCTCTACTCATCTGGCATCTTTCCTTACTCGCTCTACGGTTTCCCGGGTACGATTGTGGTGCCGACTTATCACCCCACCTATGGAATCGGCAGTCTTTTAGGAATCGGAAGGACGGGTTACGGCTACGGCGGAGTGACTTTCCCCAGGAGCCCCAATACTATCCGGAGCCCGGGATACACGGGGTATCATCCCACGACAGTCACCCCGCCGCCTATCCGGAGCATGCCAACTATCCGGCCGGGTGTTCACGCGATCGGCCGGCGATAAACCACACCCCGATTCCCAGCGGCCCCCCTCCGTTGTATACTCCACGATAACGGAGGGCACCGTGATCCGAGATTGGAAACCACGCCTGTTATTAATTGCCTGCGCTGCGGGGTTGCTCACCGCAGCCTACGAGCGCACGCAGACTGCCAGCCTGATGGTGGACTCGGCCAAGGCTTATCTGGCCGCGCTGAAACCCGCCCAACGCGCTCAAACGGTCATCCCGTTTGACAGCAGCGAGCGCCAGAATTTTCACTACACGCCAGTGCCCCGCAAGGGACTCGCGCTGCGCGAGATGACCGCAGAACAGAAACATCTCGCCGAAGCTCTGCTTTCGGCGGGCCTCTCGGTGCAGGGAATCATTAAGGCGCACACCATTATGAGCCTGGAGCAGGTGCTCAAAGACCTGGAATTGGGCAAGGGACCGGAGCGCGACCCGGACAAGTATTATGTTTCCATCTTCGGCGAACCCTCGCAGCACGGCACCTGGGGCTTCCGTTTCGAGGGCCACCACGTAAGCCTCAATTACACGATCGTGGACGGTAACATCGCGTCCAGCCCCAGCTTCTTCGGAGCGAACCCGGCCGAAGTGAAAAGCGGTCCGCGCGCCGGTCTCCGCGCCCTGATGCGCGAAGAGGATCTCGGATTGGAATTGGTGCAGTCGCTCAGTGATGACCAACGCGCTATCGCCGTGGTCGATAAAGTGGCTCCCAAGGAGATCATCACCGCCGAATCACGCAAGGCGGCTCTCAGCGGCCAGCCGAATGGCCTGCCATTTTCCAAAATGAATCCCAAGCAGAGGGATCTCCTCGGCCAGCTAGTCGCGGAGTACGCTTACAACTTCCCTCCCCCGATTGCCGACATGCGCATGGACCAGTACCGCAGAATGCAGCCGAACCTGTATTTCGCCTGGTCCGGTGGCATGAAGCATGGCGATCCCGATTACTACCGCATCCAAACGCCCGCGTTTCTGATTGAGTTTGACAAAACACAGGACAACGGTAACCACATACACAGCGTGTGGCGCGACTTCACTAACGACTGGGGCGGGGATCTGCTGGCTGCCCACTACCAGGCGGCGCACAAATAACAAGCTATCAGCTATCAGCCCAGCCTCCGGCGGCGCCGGATTGAATAACCTGTGACTCGCCGCCGAAAATCCAGGCTGAAAACAAAAGGATTGGGCGGCGGTCACAGGCCAGCCGTCAGCTATCAGCTAACCCTGAAGGCTGTTAGCCGATAACTGATAACTTTCAGAACGTGTACAGTAGCGTGCCCGGCGTCGGTTCGGCCGGACCGCCTGCCGGAACCGCTTCCGGTTCGGCATTCACCTGGCGATAGTAGATTCCCGTGTCGCCCAGGTAAACTTCGAGATCCGCGGGACGCGGGAGAGTGCCCTGGATCAGGGCCTCCGATAACGGATCCTCGATGTACTTCTGCAGGGCGCGGCGGAGGGGACGCGCGCCGTAACTGCGATCAGCGCAGGTCTTCTCCAGAATGTACTTGGAAGCTTCGGGAGCCAGGCGGATCTTCACTTGCTTGGCTGTCAAATTGCCGTTGATCTGACCAACCATCAACTCGATGATCTGCACCAGATCCTCATCGCTGAGGGAACTGAAGAGAATGACTTCATCGAGGCGGTTCAGGAACTCGGGGTTGAACGCCTTCTTCACTTCACTACGTACCATCTCTTCGATTTTCCCCGGGATGCCTTCGCCGGCGGGGGCCGAGAAGCCGAGGTGCCCGCGTTTCTCGAGGAAGCGCGCGCCCAGGTTCGAAGTCATGATGATGATCGTGTTTTTGAAGTCAACCTGATTGCCCAATCCGTCGGTCAACTGTCCGTCCTCGAACACCTGCAGCAGGATGTTGTAGATATCGGGGTGAGCCTTTTCGATTTCATCCAGCAAGATGATGGAGTACGGATTCCGTTTGACGCGTTCGGTGAGCTGTCCACCCTCTTCATAACCCACATATCCCGGAGGCGAGCCGATGAGCTTCGAAACCGAGTGCTTTTCCATGTATTCGGACATATCGAAGCGCACAAGGCTCTTTTCGCTGCCGAAGAGGAACGCAGCCAAGGCGCGCGCGACTTCGGTTTTGCCGACGCCCGTGGGACCGAGGAACAGGAAAGAACCGGCCGGGCGGCTGCTGGCTTTCAAGCCTGCGCGCGAACGGCGGATGGCGCGGGCCAATGCAGAAATCGCTTTCTCCTGGCTGATGATCCGCTTGTGCAATTCTTCTTCAATGCGCAGCAGCTTGGTGATCTCTTCCTCTTTAATCGAGGTCATCGGGACACCAGTCCAGCGCGCTACAACTTCCTCGATATCGTCTTTGGTGACTACTCCAGTCGAAGTATCGTCCAGATTATATTTTTCGCGGAGCTGCCGCATGTTCTCGCGTTCTTTGCGCTCCTCATCGGAGTAGAAGCGCGCTTTTTCAAATTCGTGATTGGCAATGGCGTTCTCCATGCGGTGCACGATGAATTTGATGCGCTTCTGAATATCGGCCAGTTCGGTAGGCAGCGTGGTCTGGCGCAGCTTGACGCGCGCACCCGCTTCGTCGATCAGGTCGATGGCTTTGTCGGGGAGGTAACGATCCGGAATATAGCGGCTGGACGTAAAGACCGCGGTCTCGATGGAATCGTCCGTGTAAGCCACCGCGTGAAACTTTTCGTAGCGATCTTTGATGCCGAACAGAATCTTCACGGCATCGGTCTCGCTCGGCGGCGGCACTTTGACAGCCTGGAAGCGTCGCTCGAGCGAGCGGTCTTTTTCGATGGACTTGCGAAACTCGGAGGGCGTGGTAGCGCCGATGCACTGGATTTCGCCGCGCGAAAGGGCAGGCTTCAGAATATTGGCCGCATCGAGCGATCCTTCTGCGGAACCGGCGCCCACCAGGGTATGCAACTCATCGATGAAGATGATGGCGTTCTGATTTTCCATCAGCTCCTTCATGATGGTTTTGAGGCGCTCCTCGAACTGGCCGCGATACTTGGTGCCGGCAACGATGAGCGAGAGATCAAGGGCCAGGATGCGCTTGTCAGCCAGAAAGGAAGGAACGTCGCCATCGGCGATCCGTTGCGCCAGTCCTTCGACGATTGCACTTTTGCCAACGCCCGGCTCGCCGATCAGAACGGGGTTGTTCTTGGTGCGGCGGCAGAGGATTTGCACCACTCGTTCGAGTTCGTAATCGCGCCCGATCAGCGGATCGAGCGTGCCATCCATGGCGGCCTGGGTAAGATCGCGGCTGAATTCGGCCAGTAGCGAGCTTTCTTTGGGCCGTGCGGCCGCCACACGTTCACTCTGCGAGCGCGCCAATTCCTCGCGGATCGTGGAAAGGCGCAGACCGCGTTCGTGGAGAATTTCCGCCGCAAAGCACTTTTCCTCGCGGAGGAGGCCGAGCAAAAGATGCTCCGTGCCAATGTGCTTGTGATTGAGCCGCTCCGCTTCTTCGGCCCCGTATGCCAGCACCCGCTTACATTCATGACTCAGGGGGAGATCGACAGATGTCGAAACCTTCTCACGAATGGCGGTATGCCCCTCGATCTGCTTGCGAATCGATTCCACCGCGGCGTGCGAGCGCAAAAAACGATTGGCTAGCGCCTTGTCTTCGCGAAGCAAACCCAAAAGCAGATGTTCCGTTTCGATATACGGGCTGCCAAACTGGCTGGCTTCGTATCTTGCAAAGAAGATTACCCTGCGCGCCTTCTCCGTGTATCGCTCAAACATAAAAACGTGACGCCCCCTAGATTAAAGATACTCCGGTTCACTTCCGGCTGGCAGATCTGCTGGTACCCGTACCAGACCGCCCCTTTCTAAGCTCAACACCCGATGGCAACGCCGTGCGAAAGAGAGGTTGTGGGTAACCAGAACGGAGGTGAGCGAGTGTGTCCGGTGGAGGTCTTCCAGAAGATCGAAGATCATTGCGCCGGTCCGGAAGTCGAGATTTCCCGTAGGCTCGTCGGCCAGAAGAACGGCAGGTTGGCCAACCAAAGCGCGCGCCAAAACCACACGCTGCTGTTCGCCGCCCGATAACTCACCGGCACGGTGTGGCGCCCGCGCCCGAAGACCGACTTCATCCAACCTCGCCAACGACTCCGAGGCCGCCTTTCCGTGAGACCAACCCCGGATCAACAGTGGCATCATTACGTTCTCAAGAGCTGTAAACTCCGGAAGAAGGTAATGAATCTGCCAAACGAACCCAATCTCTCGATTGCGGAAATCCGCCTGTTCCCAGTCCGTAAGTCCGGAAATCTCAGTACTTCCGTAGTATATCGTACCCTTAGTTGGCCTGTCCAGGCCGCCCAGCAGGTGCATCAGGGTGGATTTGCCCGCGCCCGATTCCCCCACCAGAGCGAGCATTTCCCCCCGATAGACTTCCAGGTCGAGACCGGCGAAGACCACCAGTTGGGATTCCCCGGAAGGATAAATTTTGGCGAGCTCACGGGCGCGAATGTAGCTTTCCGGCACTAAACCGATACAATAGCGCACCCAAGGCTGGGGACCCACTGCCGAGGCACAGAGACGCTGAGAAAAGGCAACGCTCCAACGCTCCCGCCCCCCAATTTCATTCGATCCCCAGTCTGGCTAACACGGGGGCGAGATCGGACTGGCGAATCAGCGGAACCTCGTCGCGTTTGGCGTCGCCTTCTTCGAAATGCACCGCCACACCCTGGCCACTGATTGCCTGGAGAAAGTCCGGATCCTCCCAGGCATCGTCCGGCACTTTTTCGAAGGCGTACAGATGATAATCTCCAGGAGCGATGGCCTCGATGGAGAAGGCGCCGAACTGATCGAACACCGCTTCATGAGTGCCCTCCTCGCGCTGCTGTGTATCTGTTGAGTCCGGGATCAGTACGACTTGGGGAGGGGTTGACAGTTCAGTAGCGCCCTTCACGGCACCCGCAAGGCGCCCGCCACGAGCGCTGACGATCACGGTTAACGGCTGGTCATCGGCGGCGGAGAAAGTGCGATCCGGCGATTCGGTATCGCCGTATCGAAGCCGCTTCAGATAATAGAAGTGCGGGGAGCTGGTTCCTCTCAGGAACACGCGATATCGCTCGGCCCCCACCTGGGCGAACTCGAAGCTGCCGTCGCTCCGCACCGTCGCGGGAAAGACGCCGGTGAGGTTATCAACGGATCTCAGCGATACAGACAGTCCCGCCGGATCGAATGGCTCGTTGCTATCAAGTTGCACAACCCCTTTGAGAGGGTGCGGCGGAACGAGGCCGATAGAAACATTGTCGAGATCCTGGCCATCCACACGCACGGTGGTTTCGCCTAACGCGACGGACTCAAAAGTTCCCTGCACGGCCTGGAGCTCATACGAGCCGGAGAGAACCCCGGGAAATTCGAAGGAGCCATCAGAGTGGAGGCTAGCTGTGTAGCTCTGATTGCCGTTCACCAGGCCGGAAATTCGCGTGGCTGACACGTGGCGCCGGGAGAAAATTTCGGGATCCTTGCTGGGCGGAATGCGGTTCAGACCGGTCACACTTCCACGAATGTGAAAGAAAGAGCCGCGCCGCAGCCGGATCTCGATGTCGTCGCGCGATTCGCCGGCTGCAAGGACAATGGGCGTGGCGGTTTCGGCTTCCGCGGAAGAGGGGTACCAGGTGGTCTGATGGTGCGGCACGGAGGTGGGGAGGTTCTGGTCCTCCCAATAGGAATTCGGTTCGGCCGCAAGGTAATAGCGGCCGGGAGATAGTGAGGCGATGCGGAAGACGCCGCGGTCGTCGGCATTTTCTTCGTACATGCGCTCGAGTTCCCGTTTCCCTTTTCTCAATACGGAACGATAGATACTTGCATTAGCCTGATTCCATGGCTCCCCGTCGTCATCCAGGATGCGGCCGGAGACGGCAGCTTGCGGCGTCAAAGCAATGTGCAAATCGGAGAGGTTTTGGCCGGCGGTTAATCGCAGCTCTACATCAGCGTCGCCCCCGTAGTGGCCGTCCCGATAGCCCTGCTTATCCGCGGACAGGCGAAAAGTGCCGGAAGCGACATGCTGTATTACAAATTCCCCTTGGTCGTCGGTCACGCCGAGATAGGCAGTTCCCTTATCCGAATTGGGGGCGAGGCGCATATAAACTTTCCGCAAGCGCTGGCCGGTGACAGCATCGGTTACCGTTCCTTTGACGGAACACTCGGTCGAGCTCGGATCGGGCGGTGTTTGGGCCGGCAGAAGGGACGGTCCTGTGAGCGGGAGCAACAGGCTGTATGCGATCGCGGACACCTGCAGGGCGGAAGACCGGTGGTTTACGAGCATGATCGTTCCCCCGGCAGCGATCATACAAATAAAAGGCCAGCGAGGCTTTTCGGACGCGTTGTCAGTGCTCGATCAACTGGCCGAACGGACGGAAGCGGGCTTGCTCAATGGTCCGGCTTCGACGGCGTCGGCCAAGGTCTCGAGCGCTGTTGTGCAGCCGGCGCGATCGACATCGTAGTGGGTCACGGCGCGCATCTGGTGCTCGTTGATGCCGTTGAGCAGCACGCCGCGTTCTTTGAGGCGCGTGCTGATCTCCGCGCTGGCAATTCCAGTGGCGCTGACATCGAAGATGACGATGTTGGTTTCGATTGCCACGGGGTCAACGGCGATGCCTGGAATGCGCGCCAGGCCTTGTGCCAGAAACCGTGCGTTGGCATGATCTTCAAAGAGGCGGCCGGGAGTCTCTTCCAGCGCGATCAGGGCGGCTGCCGCCAAGACGCCGGCCTGTCGCATACCGCCTCCCAACCGTTTGCGGTAGAGGCGGGCACGCGCAATCGACTCGGCCGAACCGGCGAGCAGAGACCCGACCGGCGCGCCCAGGGCTTTCGAGACGCAGAACATCACCGTATCGGCGGGGTCTACGATTTCGCGCACCGGGATGCCCAGCGCCACGGCTGCGTTGAACACGCGTGCGCCATCCATATGCACGCGCAGACCACGCTCGTGCGCGCCCTCGCAAATTTCGCGGATGTTGGCCGTGGGATACACCGTTCCGCCAGCCATATTATGGGTGTTTTCGAGGGTGATGAGGCCGGTAGGCGCCCAATGCGGACCAAGCGGGCGGATCTCGCGGCGAATCTGCTCCCAACTGAGAATGCCCTTTGGCGTAGCAATAGGGCGCGCTACGCAACCGGAGAACCATGCCATCATCGCCAGTTCGTAATTGAGTACGTGGGAGCGGGAGTCGCAGATGACTTCTTCACCGTGATTGGTATGCAGCTTGACGGCAATGGTGTTACCCATGGTGCCTGTGGGCACGAACAGCGCGGCTTCTTTGCCGGTAATTTCGGCGGCGCGCCGTTCGAGCAGATTGATAGAGGGGTCTTCCCCATATACGTCGTCGCCCACTTCGGCATCCATCATGGCGCGGCGCATGGAAGGGGTTGGGCGCGTTACAGTGTCGCTTCGCAGATCGATCATGGGGAAAGAAACTCCTGAAATACTTCGTTGGAGAGCAGGACGCCCCGCGGCGTGAGCCGCAGACTGGCGCCATCGGTTTCGAGCAGGCCATCCGCAAGGAAGCGGTCGATCGTGATTTGGTAGAGACGCCATTCTTCGGGGTGCGGCTGAATTCCGGCGGTTAGCCTGAGGCCTACAAAGAAGCGCTCTTCGCGAATTCTGGCAGCGCAGGATTCACCCGGCCGGCCTTCCAGATATTCGCGCACTGACTCCGGATTCTGGCGGCGGGTCACGCCATCGAACGAATGCGCGTCCGCGCCAAAACCGGCGTAGGGTTCCAGCTTCCAATATTTGAGGTTGTGGCGTGATTCGAAGCCGGGGCGCGCAAAATTGGAGATCTCATAACGGTGAATTCCGAGAGAACCAAGCCGCTCAACAGCCATTTCGTAAAAATCTGCGACTTGGTCGCCGCCAGGCAGATCGGCCGCTCCGTAGCGCCGGCCTCCCAGCAGAACCTCGTTGCCTAAACGGCTGCCGGAGTCGATCTCCAGCATGTACACCGACACGTGTGGCGGGTTGAGTCGTTCGACCCAATCGAGCGATTCGCGCCAGGTATCGCCAGTTTGCCCGGAAAGGCCGGCAATCAAATCGACGTTTATATTGGTCAGGCCGCAGTGCCGGAGAGTAGCGATTTCGCGCTCGACCATAAGGGCTGTGTGCTTGCGGCCCGTGCGGCGAATTTCACTTTCGACGAACGACTGCACGCCCAGGCTCACGCGCGTAATACCGGCGTTCGCCCATGCGCTGGCCCGCTCCGCGGTGATCGTCCCGGGGGCGGCCTCGATAGTTGCCTCCCGCCAAGGCTTGCTGGGGACGAGCGATAGAAGCTCGGAGAGATCATCCAGCGGCAGTGTGCTGGGAGTGCCGCCACCCAGATACAAGGTTTCGGGTGTCCACTGCCATTGATGCGCCCGAAGTTCAGCGGCTAGCGCCCGCAAATATTGGCTGGTCTCTTCCGCGCGCGCTACCCCGGATGCGAAATTACAATAAGTGCATTTCTGCGCGCAGAAGGGATAGGAGAGATAAACGCCGGCCACTGCAACCATGATAGCCGCACAGAGGCGGGCGTCCATCTCCAGGGCGTTGCGAGCAAAGCCGCCGCCCGCTTTCGTTGTGCGGCGATCACTCAGGAGCCGCGAGTGGCCAACAGTGCGGTTGGTAAGCTGGTAGGTTGCTGGCTCTCGATACGCTGCATGCGGGCGCGGCTTTTGGCTCCGCATTTCTGGCTGGTTTGATCAATTCGGTGGCGGGCGGAGGCACGCTGGTCACATTCCCCACGCTCATCTGGCTGGGCCTGAATTCCGTGACGGCCAATGCCACCAGTACCGTAGCGATCTGGCCCGCCACGCTGGGCAGTTCGTGGGGTTACCGCCGGGAACTGCGGGCCACCGAAGCGCGGTTATTTGCCTTGGTGATTCCCAGTCTGGTGGGCGGCCTTGCGGGGGCGCGGCTGTTGCGTTTCACGCCCCCGGCAGTATTCGACCGGCTCGTCCCCTTCCTGATTCTCTTCGCAACGCTTCTGTTTCTGGCGCAGGAGCCGATCCAGCGCCGGTTGAAATCCGCTCAGGCTGCGCAGCACGGATCATCGCGCTGGCTTGTGGGAGCGATGGTATTCCAACTTCTGGTGGCAGTGTATGGGGGCTACTTTGGCGCAGGTATCGGCATCCTGATGTTAGCCGCTTTGAGCGTGATCGGGCTGACGAAAATGCACCAGATGAATGCGCTGAAGGTGCTGCTCGCGGGGGCCATCAACGGAGTGGCGGTGATCTACTTCATCGGGAACCGGATGGTGTACTGGCCCTACGTGGTGCTGATGGTGCTGGGTTCGCTGGCAGGAGGATATGGAGGCGCCGGTTTCGCGCGCCGGTTGGGCGGAGCCACCGTTCGCCGCATTGTGATCATAGTGGGATTCGCGCTGGCGCTCTCGTTTTTTATCCGGCGTTGATTTCGAGAGGAATCCCCGCGCCGGTCAATGCTGACTCAACTTCCCCCGGGCGCAGGCGCGTCGCATCGTACTCGACGGTGAGAGCTTCCCTGGAAGGGTCCACGCGGATTTTCTGAATGCCGTAGATCGCGTAGGCATCGGAAATACGCGGCAGCAAGGCATCGTCCAGCGGCCTCTGCAGGCGGAAACGGATTTGCACTTTGGTCATAGGCGCTTAGAAATAGTGTGGCAGAAAATCCGGGAATGCGGAACCCGGGAAAGCGCCCCCGAAAAGCCTTGGCAGGATTGGGTGTTGTGCTATACTGGGAACTCGTTGAAAGTAAAGGCGGACGGGTGGCCGAGCGGTTAATGGCAACAGGCTGTAAACCTGTCGCTCCTTGGAGCTACGGAGGTTCGAATCCTCCCCCGTCCACCATTTTTCGATTAGTCAAGGGTTCCGGCCGTTGTAGCTCAGTTGGTAGAGCGCGTCCTTGGTAAGGACGAGGTCACCGGTTCAATCCCGGTCAACGGCTCCAGTTTCTCAGTAGCCGCACAAGCGGGCCGCCCGAAGGAGTAAAGTAAAAGCAATGCCGCGAGAGATCATCACGTTCCAGTGCGCCGAGTGCAAGAACCGGAACTATTCGTCTACCAAGAACAAAAAGACCACCACGGAGCGGCTGGAACTCAAGAAGTTCTGCCGGCACTGCCGCAAACATCAGGCACATCGGGAAATCAAGTAGAATGAAGATGCCCCCCAAGTTTATGGGGGGGTGAGACCATAGGGGCGTAGGTTTAACGGCAGACCAGCGGTCTCCAAAACCGCGAGTGGGGGTTCGAATCCCTCCGCCCCTGCCAGACGCCCCGCCATACCGTAGGGAGTCCATAATAAAGTAGGGTGAGCCATGGCTGAGGAAAAGAAAAATTGGGTGGAGTCGACGCGAGACTACATCAATGAACTCAAGGTGGAGATGCGCCGCGTCAGTTGGCCCAATCGCAAACAGGTGGAGAGCACGACCGCCGTGGTGATTTTTTCTGTGTTCGCCTTCGCAGGTTATTTCGCGATCGTGGATACTCTGCTCCAGCGCGGTATTAAGGGCATTCTCAACTTCTTCAAGTAGGTTGTCATGGAAAGCGACGAAGAGATTCCGGTTCCGGAAGAGCAAGGGTGGTCGGAAGAAATGGCGCCTCAAGACGGCGAGGAGGGATCCGTGGTGGAAGAGGCCTCCTCGCAACCGGCGTCCGGATATGACGAAGCATCGCCGCGCAAGTGGTTCATCATTCACACCTACTCCGGCTTCGAACAAAAAGTGGCGGAATCGTTGCGCACTCGCGCCGAGGCCTTCGGGTTCGCCGATAAGATCGGACAGGTTCTAATTCCCACAGAGGAAGTGGTCGAACTCCGCGGCGGCAAGAAGGTAACCAGCAAGCGGCTGGTGTATCCCGGGTACGTGCTGGTCGAGATGGAAATGAATGACGAGTTGTGGCACGCTGTGAAAAACACGCCGCGCGTCACTGGCTTTGTGGGCGGCGGCAACGCGCCTGTTCCCCTGAGTGCCGATGAAGTGAACCAGATCCTGTACCGGCAGGCTTCCTCGGCGGAGCGCCCGCGGCCCAAGATGACGTTCGAGAAGAACGACATGGTGCGGATTGTGGATGGCCCGTTTGCCACTTTCTCCGGTAAAGTGGATGAGGTGAATACAGAGCGCGGCACTTTGCGCGTGATGGTCACGATTTTCGGACGCGCGACTCCGGTGGAACTCGAATTTCTGCAGGTGGAAAAAGTTTAAGGATATCTCATGGCAAAGAAAGTAACTGCACAGGTGAAGCTGCAGATTCCGGCCGGAAAGGCCACGCCTGCACCTCCCGTAGGAACGGCGCTTGGCCCGCAGGGCGTCAATATTATGGATTTTTGCAAGTCGTTCAACGCGAAAACATCGGGCAAGGATCAGGAGGGCTTGATCATTCCGGTAGTGATCACGATCTACTCCGACCGTTCGTTTACGTTTATCACCAAGACGCCTCCGGTTCCGGTGCTCATCAAGCGCGCGGTGAACCTGGCTAAGGGGTCGGCGGAGCCACACAAAACCAAGGTCGGCAAGATCACCAAAAAGCAGGTGGAAGAAATCGCTAAAACGAAAATGCCGGATCTGAACTGCTTCGATTTAGAGGCGGCCATGCGCTCAGTGGAGGGCACGGCGCGCAGCATGGGCGTCGACGTAGTTTGAGTTGTTGCGTGCGCGGTTTGACGCGGACCAGCGTGATTTGAAAAAATAGTTAAATTCGTCCGATTTTGCGGATGTGGCGGAATTGGCAGACGCGCTAGATTCAGGTTCTAGTGGGGGCAACTCCGTGGAGGTTCAAGTCCTCTCATCCGCACCAAATAAATCAATAACATAGCAACATTTCCGGCAGCACGTCTCCTCCTGGGCAGACGGCAGGCAGATGCAAAAATCTTCGCGTTCGCGGAAGCGCCAGGATGCCGTGCGTCTGCGCGACCAGCTGCTGGGCAAGAAGATCCGGGGAGAGTGTTTCCAAGCTCTTCAAGGCCTTACCGGGCCGATTAGTTGCACGTCACGCCGGAGCCGCGCTTACCGGTTCGGCTCCGGCCGTTCTTTCGCAGGCGGACAGCCTCGGACAAGTCAAGATCCGAACGCCGCGCGTTGACGATGTCGAGGGAATCGTCAATGTCGTGCGAGAGTGCGCGCCCTTTCTGACTGCGCACATCTCCTACATCTATTGGATGACCATTCGCTGCCACGCCAACACATGCGCGGTGGCGGAAACAAACGGAGAGATCGTCGGCTGGTGCTCAGTC
>JASIAM010000049.1 GCA_030041985.1 Bryobacteraceae bacterium
AGTGGTGGCGAATGACTCGACCGGTCCGGGAGGCGGCGGATTCCAGTGCTGCTGGACCAACGCACAGGTGAGCGTAACGGTCCAGCAGTGAGCCGGTGGCAGGGCGGCACCGCTCAACTTTCCATTCGGCACCCGGGATGTATGTTCCGGGCTACGGTCCAGGCACTGTTTACGATCGAGGTGGAGCAATTCGCAACGCGCACATCGATGTGTGGTTCCCTACAACAAAGCCAAGCTATCAATTGGGGGTGCTTGGGGCCGCAGTGTTACGATTCCCGTAGCAAGGTCTCGTTGTACTTGCAACGTACGGGAGAGACAAGCCAAGCGCACCTACCTTTGTATTATCGCCCGGAATAGGCTGAGTCGAAGGAGTTGATCGTGGCGCACAGGTCTCGGGCACTCGCTCCTGAATGGTTGAGATATTAGCAAAATGCTAGCAATTTTGTTCGCAATTTGCTAATATTCGTTTATGTGAACGTGATCAGTCTGAGCGGATTGATGGCGCGAGCGGAGGATCTTAAGGTCGATGAAGCCACGATTGACGAACTCAGGAAATGGTATAAGATCGCCCGAAGCGCTGAGTGGCGCCAGTTCGAAGACGTTCGCTTTCATTTCGGGGATGCCGACCAGGTCGGGGAGGTGATCGTGTTCAATATTCGCCACAACCAATACCGGCTTGTCACCTGCATAGATTATCGCAGCAAACGGATCTTCGTTAAGGCCCTGGTGACCCATAAGCAGTATATGCGGAAGGGATGGATGAAATGGGCATGAGGATGATAGACACGGTAAAGTACGGCGGGTTGTGCGCGCAGGCAGCTCCCAAAATAATCGAGAACAACGAAGAGTTGGAGCGATTCTCAGAGGTGCTGGAGAGAATTAGCTGCAAGCGAAACGCTGGTCGCGAAGAACAAGCTTTGGCCAAACTTCTAGAGCGGCTAATCCAGGACTACGACGAGCGCAATTACCCGACGGACATCCCGCCGCGCGAACTCATTCTTTACCTGATGGAACATAGGGATCTGCGCCAGGCCGACCTGCTGCCGGTATTCGGATCGCGGAGCGTTGCCTCGGCCGTGCTCAACGGAAAACGGGAGATCAGTAAAGCGCATGCGCGAAAGTTGGCCGAGTATTTCCGGCTGCCGGTAGATCTGTTCATCTGACACCGGGCGCAGGGCCGGTCGCGCGAATGCGAGCGTCCGTCATTTTTTTGTAGCTGGCATCGGCGTAGGGCTCTCGGCTGGCGACTTTGATACGCTGTTAAGGCCAGGAGGCCGCCGATGGCCGAGGAGTTGAAAATCCGGGTGAACGAGCGCCTGTGGACCGTGGCCGCTTCGCCCGAGACGCCGCTGCTTTATGTTCTTACCAACGAGCTGCTGCTGCACGGGCCGCGCTTCGGTTGTGGGCTGGCCCAGTGCGGCTCCTGCTCGGTGCTGGTAAACGGTGTGGAAACGCGCTCGTGCGTTACCCCGGTTTCGTCGGTTGCGGACATGCCGATTACTACGCTCGAAGGGCTGCCCGCCTGGTATGCCGCCCAAAAGAAACTCCCCGCGGCGCCGCCGCTGCATCCTGTGCAGCAGGCCCTAATTGACGAGCAGGCATTGCAGTGCGGTTATTGTTTCAATGGCATGATCATCAAAGCCTCGGAGCTGCTGGCCAAGAACCCGCAGCCGAGCGATGAGCAAATCCGTACTGCCATGAACGGCCATTTGTGCCGCTGCGGGGCCTATCCGCGCATACTGAAAGCCGTTCACAGGGCATCGGAAGCGATGGCGGAGGTGACACGATGAGCGACCTGTTCCGCCGCGACTTTCTAAAAGCCGGGGGCGCCCTGGTGATTGGCTTCGCGTTGCGCAACCGGCTGTACGCTCAGGAGCGCGGTTCCGTGGCCGGACCGCCAGACCCCAAACAAGTGGACACCTGGCTCGCCATCCATGCCGACAACACCGCCACGGTTTATATCGGTTTCGCCGAACTGGGGCAGGGTGCATCGACGGCGCTCCTCCAGGTTGCCGCCGAAGAACTCGACATGGACATGAGCCAGATCAAAACGGTGGGACTCGACACGAACGTGACACCCAACCAGGGAGGCACCTATTCGAGCGCTGCCATCGCGCGCGGCGGGCCGCAGATTCGCACCGCCGCCGCCGAAGCGCGCCTGGCCCTGCTGCAACTCGCCTCCAAGAAGCTGGATGCCCCGGTGGAACGGCTCACCGTGTCGCGGGGCAACGTGTCCATTGTGGGCGTCCCGGCGCGCGCCGTCACCTACGGCGAACTGGTGGGAGATCAACCCTTTCATCTCGCGTTTACCGGCGCCGCGCCGGTCAAGCCGCCCAGCCAATACAAAGTCGTGGGCACTAATGTTCCGCGCAACGAGATCCCCGATATCGTCAGCGGCAAGCATCTCTACATGCAACATATGCGCGTGCCGGACATGCTGCATGGGCGCGTGGTGCGTCCGCGCGGGCAATCCGCTTATGGCGTGGGAGCGAGAGTGCGCGATCTCGATGAAAGCTCCATCCGCGATATTCCGGGAGCGCGCGTGGTTCGGCGCGGCGATTTCGTGGGCGTAGTAGCGGAGAACGAATGGGACGCGGTGCGCGCCGCCCGTGAATTGAAGATCACCTGGGACAACACGCCATCTCTGCCAGGCACCGATAAGCTTCACGAACAGATGCGCGCAGCGAAAACCACCGACCGCGTGGTGCTTGAACGAGGCGATGTAGCGGGCGCCATCAGCCGCGCGGCCCACACCGTCTCGCAGAGTTATCGCTGCCCCTATCAATCGCACGCCACCTTCGCTCCCAATTGCGCGCTTGCCCAGGTAACAGCGGATTCGGCGCTGGTGATGTGCTCCACGCAGGATGTCTACGGAACGCGCAACACGCTTGCCCGTGTGCTGAACCTGCCGGTTGAAAAAGTTCGCGTGCAGTATTACGAAGGCGCGGGCACTTACGGCCACAGTTGCTATGACGACGTCGCGCAGGCGGCCGCGCTGATGTCCCAACTCGCGGCCAAGCCGGTCCGCCTCCAGTTTATGCGCTGGGATGAGCATGGTTGGGACAATTACGGCCCGGCGCATGTGGCCGAAATTCGTGTCTCTATCGATGCCAATGGCAAGCTTGTGGCCTATGAGTATCACGGCTGGCATCACAACTGGGCCGGTGTAGAAACTTCTGCGCAACTGGCGGGAACGCCGGCCGCCGAATGGAATGGAGGAGCGGCTCAGCAGGTCAATCCTTTGACTTGCGGCGGCATGTACAACATTCCCAACGTGCGGCTGGTGAATCATCAGTTGCCGGGTAAGGAGTATCTGAAAGGCGGGTGGCTGCGCTCTCCGCTCGATCTCTCGTTTTCCTTCGCTTCGGAGCAGACCATCGATGAACTGGCGCAGCTTTCGGGAATGGATCCCTACGCGTTCCGGCAAGCCAATATCAAGGACGCGCGCTGGCTGGGCGTTTTGGATGCCGTAGCGAAATTGGCCAATTGGGCCCCGCTGCATGCCAGCCACAAACCAGAAGCCGGGCCGCGAAACCCGGGCGGAGTCGTTTCCGGGCGCGGCATCGGCATGGGGACGCATCTCGCTTCTTATGGAGCTGCGGTGGCCGACATTGATGTCGACAAAGAGACGGGTAAGGTGATCGCCCGGCGTCTCTACGGAGCGATCGATTGCGGACTGGCTGTCAATCCCGGATTTATCGAAAATCAGATTGGCGGGCAACTGGTACAGAGCGCCAGCCGCATGTTCCACGAAGAAGTGACCTTCAATACTACTAATGTCACCAGCCTCGATTGGGGCAGCTATCCGATCCTGCGATTTGAAGAGTGTCCGGAGGTGCACGCCACGGTGGTGCAGCGGCTCGACCAGAGATCCACTGGCGCCGGCGAAGAAGTGATGGCAGCAGCAGCGGCAGCAATAGCCAATGCCTTCTTCGATGCCACGGGCGTGCGCATGCGCGAATTTCCGCTCACGCCGGAGCGGGTGCTGGCCGCCCTGGCGCGCGCATAGCGATCGGCCGCGCCTCTGCGGCGAGGATCAGTAATAGGAGAGAGTTTCAATGCCGGTGCCGCCCTTGAAGGTGGAAACCACTTTGCCTTCCGCCAGGCTGATCACTGAGACGGTGCCATCGCCGTGGTTCGCGACCAGGGCGGTTTTGCCGTCCGGCGAGATGGCAAAGCCCATGGGATCTTTCTCTACGGTAACCACGGTTTGCGGGCCATGTGCATCGGCGACATCAATGATATTGACAGTGCCGCCCAGGCTGCTTACCAGGAGCTTAGAACCATCGGGGGTGAAGCGCGGTTTGAAGGCGGATTTCGGACTGCCCTCGAGCGGCAGGTTCAGAACAACCGTGTCGCTTTCCGGATCGATCACCAGCAGCAAGGGCTTCACGTGGTCAACTGCCACCACGTACTTACCGTCGGGCGAAGCGACGATGCCCTCGGTGCCGTTGGGAGCGGGAATGCGGCCGATGAGCTTGCGGGCTTTGAGGTCAATGACGCTCACGAACAGTTTGTCATTCTTGTTGGCGACGTATGCCTTGGCGCCATTGGGGAGGACGGCGGCCCAGTGGCCGGTGCCTTCCGTATCGATGGCCGCTTCGATGGACCGTTTTTTGGGATTGATGACCAGCAATTTTCGGCTGAGATCGCAGGTGACATAAAGCGTCCCGGCTGTATCGACCTGAATGCCGTGAGGCGCCTGGTAGGGAGAGACATCGATGGTTCCGGTCATTTGGCGGGAGGCCAAATCAATGATGGCAATGAGGTGGCCCGGGTGGGGGTTTCTGCCATAAACGCCATCGCCATAAATGGGGACGTAGACGGTTTTGTGATCTGGGGAGAAGGCAAGATCATGGGGAGCTTTTTCGGTTTCGAAACTGGATATTTCCTGGAAGGTGGCCGGATCGAAAAAGCGGATATGGCTGCCCAGCTTGTCGATGAGGATCAGGCCGTGGGTGCCAGTGGGATTGTTGGGGTCAACGAGGCTGGCGGCGGGGGCAAGTGCCGCCGCCAGCACGTATGCTGCGGAGAGAACCAACGCTGATTTCATGCTGCCTCCTACACTAAGGCATTGTCACAAAATAAATAGAACAATCAAGGGCCGGAATGTTTTATACTGGT
>JASIAM010000050.1 GCA_030041985.1 Bryobacteraceae bacterium
CCTGAAATTCATTCAGGACTTTTACGAGAAGCGGGAAAGCGCCCAATGAAATTGCAGTTCTTCTTAATCGCCGCCTCAAGAAAAGCAAAGCGAGCGTAGTGCTGGAGAGCACAAATTTTTACGCCGCCACTTCGAACTCGGCGCGATTCCGCCTATCTTCATCCATCGACTCAGCCGCAGCCGGTGGCGCATCGACGCCGAGGTGTTTCAGACCATCACCACCGACTGCCATCTGAAACATCCGGTCGTCCATCAAAGCACAGCTCTGGTCGTGCTCACGATGATCCGCCTATTGGCCTACACGCTTTCTTTGGTCTTCTATAATCGCCCGTCCGCAGCCATGCCCGCGGACTTTGCGACGGCTTCCACGAATTTGCCAAGCACTTGGCTTACGGCTTCGCCGCGTTATTACCCAACACCAGTTGACCCGTTGCCGTACGCCCTCCCCCTGTAACCGAACCCGCCCTCCGGTGTCCGACCGACGCCAGTGCCGCCCTATTGCCTCCTAACGCGAAATTAAACGCCACGGTGCGGTTTGTCAAGGCTACCGCATCGTTCCAGAGCGACTACAAATCCCAAGCCACCGCCCTGGGCCGCCAACTTGCACCAAATCAGCGGCCTGCCCGAGTTGCGACGCCCGGCTTACGGAACCGCTATTCACTTCCGTGACCCACTCGACAGTAACCGCCTTCTTAGGCGAGAATAGAATAGTTACCTCCCAGGAAAAACTTGAACTATGCCTGAAAAAGCTCCGCGTAATAATGCGCATTGCACCCTACCTGACGACCCCGAACAGAGTACGTACCGTTTCATCATCGTAGCGGCGAAACGAGCCCGGCAGTTGCAGGGAGGCGCCCGGCCGGCGCTCCCGACGTCGTCCAAAAAACCCACGGTAGTTGCCATGGAAGAGGTGCGCCGTGGATTGGTGAAATACAACGTTTCGGGCGTCGCTCCGGAGCCGGAACCAGAGCCTATTCTTTAGGCGATGCGCATCATTTTGGGAGTAGGCGGAGGGATCGCGGGCTATAAGGCGGCGGAAGTTGCGCGATTGCTCGGCCAACGCGGGCACACGGTACAAACCGTGATGACCGCGGCCGCGGAAGAATTCATTCGTCCGCTGACCTTTGCTGCTCTGACCGGACAAAAGGCGCTCACCGATCTTTTCGCTATCGAGAATGCCATTGAGCACATTGCGGTCGCCCAACAGAACGAATTGCTGGCGATCGTGCCAGCTACAGCGGACTTGATGGGCAGGTTCGCCAGCGGCTTGGCGGACGACTTCCTCACCACGCTCTACCTTGCCTTCACCGGCCCGGTAGTGGTTGCGCCTGCAATGAATGTGAACATGTGGCGGCATCCGGCAACGCAAGCCAATCTCGAAACGCTGCTGGCGCGCGGGCACGTGGTGGTAGGACCGGAAGAAGGCTGGCTGGCATGTGGCATGACCGGCGCAGGACGTCTGTCGGACCCCGAAGAGATCGCCGCCGCCATTGAGCGCGCGGGCAACCCAAGACGGGACCTGGAAGGGGAAACTGTTCTCGTAACGGCCGGGCCCACACAAGAACCTTTGGACCCGGTGCGCTTTATTTCCAACCGCTCCAGCGGCCGCATGGGTTACGCGCTCGCGGAGGCGGCCGTGGCGCGCGGCGCCCGCGTAATCCTGATTTCCGGACCGGTTCATCTTGCCCCGCCGCGCGGCGTCGAACTGGTTTCCGTGCGCACGGCGCAGGAGATGCGCGACCAGGTATTCGAGCAACTGGGACCGGCTACGATTGTGATCAAAGCAGCCGCCGTTTCCGATTTCCACCTGGCGAAAGTCCACCCGCAGAAAATGAAAAAAACCGCGGCCCGCGTTTCGCTGGAACTCGACCCCACGCCCGATATCCTGGCCGAATTGGGACGGAAAAAAGGCGACCGGCTGCTGATTGGCTTTGCCGCGGAAACTGAAAATCTGCAGCAGGAGGCCCGCCGCAAACTGGAATCGAAAAACTGCGACATGGTGGTTGCCAATCTCGTCGGCGGAACCGAAACCGGCTTCGAATCGGACCAGAATGAAGTGCTGCTGGTCACGCGCGCGGGGGAAACGCTACGAGTCGCCAGGGCCGCCAAGCGCGAGGTTGCCGACCGCATTTTCGATGAGACTCTGAAACTCCGCTTGGCTCTTCATGCCGCCGATGAACGCTGAAGTTCTCCGGCGCCGGCTGGAATTCTATCGCGACCTGGGCATTCGCGATCTGTACCGGCGGGGCGTAGCTTCGCCGAAAACCGGGATCGGGGATCCGGGATCAGGGATCGGCAAAGAAAGCGAGCCGCTCCTCAAAATACTGGAAGACATTGGCGACTGCCATCGGTGCCGGCTGCAGGAAGGCCGTACACACATTGTTTTTGGCGTGGGCAACGAGCACTCGCCGCTGGTTTTCGTGGGGGAAGGACCGGGCGCCGATGAGGATGCTCAAGGCATTCCGTTTGTGGGCCGCGCCGGACAACTGCTCACCCAGATGATCGAGAATACCGCGAAAAAAGAGGGGATTCCGCTACAGCGCGAGGAAGTCTACATTTGCAATGTGGTGAAGTGCCGTCCCCCGGGCAATCGCACTCCGGAGCCGGATGAAATGGAAATCTGCGGCCAATTCCTGTTCCGGCAGCTCCTATCCATTCACCCGAAGGCAATTTGTGCTCTGGGTGGCACTGCCGCACGTGCGCTCACGGGCCAGAAGGAGGGGGTCACCAAGCTGCGCGGGAAATGGCACAAATGGCGCGACATCCCGCTGATGATAACCTACCATCCCTCATTTCTGCTGCGCGCATACAACCAAGCAGCCAAGCGCGAAGCCTGGGAAGATCTGAAGAAGTTACTGCACTTCGTTTACGACTAGACGGTCGTGCCCGATGATGCCGCCAGGCGCCCCGGAGTATCCTGGCTAGCCGCTCCGCTCCGGAAGTAGATGCCCTGCTGCCGCAACAACTCTTCGAGCGCACGGGTATAGATATCGATATACCGCCGTGTATACCGTATCAGGCCCAGCTTACGCAGGCGGTTCATCTGAAATGTAACGATTTCCCGCGAGGTGCCGACATACTCCGCGATGGTGTGATGTGTGAGCGAGCCAATGCGCGTCGAGCCATCGGGCAGAGGCGTGCCCAAACTATGTGCCAGTTGGCAAAGTGCCAGCATCACACGCTCCGGCGTTTTATACACCGCCATGCTTTCGATGCGCTCCTGAAGCGCGATGCACTGGTGGATCAGATATTGGGTTAACGCGATGCCCAGCTTCGGTTCGCGTTCAATGTGCTGCTCGATCTCCGCCCGCGTCCAGGACATGAGGGTTGCCGTATCCAGCGCGACGGCGGTTTCCGATTCCCGGCCTCCCACTAGTACGGATTCACCAAAAAGTCCCTCAGGACAGATGATGCGAGAGATTGTCTCCGCCCCATCTTCGGCCTTGGTGCTGACCTTTACGCGGCCCAGAACTACCAGGTGTAGTTTATCGGAAGGGGTTTGTGGGCTATAAATGACCCTTCCCTTTGCGAATTCCTGCACCGATTTACGGGGAAGATACGTAAGAGCATCTTCCGTTACCAACGTGTCAAGACGCCGGTCCATACGATTGATACCCCCAAAATGCGTGCCAGAAGAGCATTTGCCTTAAATATAACGCTTCCTCGTCCTACCCGATATAGTACCTTTGATTCTTACAGTTTGGATCTGTACGTTCCTTTACGAAACTGTAACTGTGTAATCATCTGATTCTTGGGACGTAAATGCTAGTTGTCCGGTTACTTACACGCCCTAAGTGGGGCGTAAGCAATCGGCGATTTCCTTTTCATCAATAGCTCCTGCCCTGATAACGCGCCAGTACGGTTCGGTTATATCGACAGTAGTGGCTCCTTCTCCAGCGCAAACTCCACCATCGATGACGAGGTCAACGCGACCGTCCATCATGCCGAAGACCTCGATACCGCTGCGGCAGGTCGGATGGCCCGAAATGTTGGCGCTGGTGGCGATTAACGGCTGGTTGATCAGGGTAATCAAATCGGCCGCGAGGCGCGATTTGGATTGCCGTAACGCCAGCCGGCCGGTGTTGCCGGTAACTTTCAGGGGCACCTTGGCGGAGGCCGGGACGATAATGGTGAGCGGCCCGGGCCAGAAGCGGCGAGCCAGGATGAAAAAGCGGTTGTTCAACTCCGCTGCCAGATCTTCCGCCATCAGGATGTCGCTCACGAGAAGCGGCAGGGAACGGTGCACCTCCCGGCCTTTCGCCCGGAACACGCAGGAGACCGCTCCCAGGTTGAACGGGTCCGCGACCAGCATGTACAGGGCGTCGGTGGGAATAGCGACCACTTTGCCGCGGCGGATGGCGGCCTCGGCGCGCTCGAGCACTTCCGGTTGCGGATGTTCCAGATCGATCTCCACTAGGTCAGTAGCCATGACCCTCGATTGTACACTTGCGCGTGGGGGTGCCTGGCGGTGTTCCAGTAAACGCGCACAACGGCACGCCGAGGCGTCCTGTGCGCTCTTGCGAGAACCGGGGCCAGCGTCGCTTATCGCAGCGCGCGATCGAAGAATTGGAGCATAAGCTCATTTTCATGGCGGCCGCTTGCGCCCGTAATCCCATGGGTTTTCTGCGGATAGAGCATCATCTCGAACTGTTTGCCGGAGGCTTCGAGCGCGGTGGTCAACTGGAGCGTGTTCTGGAAAAGCACGTTGTCGTCCTCGAAATTATGAACCAGCATTAATTTCCCTTGCAGATTGGCGGCGTGCTGGGGGAGCGCAGTTTCCCGGTAGCCGTCCGGATCCTCTGAGGGAACGCCCATGTAGCGCTCCGTGTAAATGGTGTCGTAATTGATCCAATTGGTTACGGGAGCCGCTGCGAATCCTGCATGAAACACGTCGGGGGCGTTCAAAAGGGCATTCACCGTCATGAAGCCGCCGAAGCTTGCGCCGCGAATGCCGATGCGCGCCGGATCGACAAATCCTAATGAAATGAGGTAACGGACGCCGGCCACCTGGTCGGCCAGTTCATTGATACCCAGCTTATGATAGATCGCGGTTTCAAACGCATGGCCGCGTCCCGACCCTCCGCGATTCTCCGCTTCCCAGACCACGTAGCCGCGGTGGGCCAGCACCTCGTCCATATTGATACCCGGCCAGGCGTTGTGCACCGGCAAAGCGACATCGGGGCCGCCATAAACGTTCACCACAGCCGGATATTTCCTGGTGGGATCGAACTCTGCGGGACGGATGAGGCGGCCATACAGGAGGGTGCCATCGGGACCGTGAAACGATACGATTTCCGCGGGAAGGATGTCGTACTCTTCACTTTGCTGATCGGCTCCCCGATACACACCGCGCTCCCGTCCATCGCCCCCATACAGCACCGTGCGCGGCGCCTCCTTCAGGCTGGAGAAGGTATCGAGGTAGTAGGCGCCGTCCGGTGCCATGGATATGTCGTGTGTGCCGGGAGTTGGGCTGAGCCGCCGCTTATTTTGACCATCGAAGCCGATCGTATATAAGTGCCGTTCCAGGTGACTCGGCTCAGTGGAGGTGTAGAATATGCGCCGGTTCTCCTCGTCGACCCCGGTGATAGCATCTACTTCCCAATCGCCCTGCGTCAATTGCCGCACGTCTTTGCCGTCATTGGTGTAAAGGTATAGGTGGCGGTAGCCGGTGCGCTCGCTGGTCCGGAGAAAATGCCTGCCGTCTTTGAGGAACCAGAGATCGCCACGTAAGTTGATCCAGTAGGGATCGGACTCTCTAAAGAGGATGGAAGCCTTGCCTGAGTCGATGTCGATGGCGAGCGCGTCCAGACGGTTTTGGATACGATTGGTCCGGACCACATAAACCTGACGCGAATCCGGCATCCAGCCAGCGCGAGCCAGCAGATCCGATGCACTGCTGCCGGCTGCGTCCAACCAATGCGTGGCGCCGCCTGCGGCAGGCACGATACCGAAGCGCACGGTGGCATTATTTTCACCGGCCTGCGGATAGCGCTCCGGCTCGAATACGGCCCGGACTCCGAGCAGATCCTCATGGGGGAACAGCGGCTCGTGCGAAGTGTCGAACTGGAGATAAGCCACCCAGCGCGAATCCGGCGACCACCAAAAGGCCGTGCTCAGCTCGATCTCTTCCGGATACACCCAATCGAGCCCGCCGTTGCGCAGGGTTTCGGAGCCGCCTGAAGTAAGCCGCGCCTCTTTCTCGTTGGCAACGTCGATGACATAAAGATCCCAGCCGCGCCGAAAGAGCACTTCCTTGCCATCGGGCGACAGCTTTGGGTCGATTTCCGGTTCGGCTGTCCGGGTTAGTTGTTTGACTTTGCCGTTGCCCACGTTCACCAGAAACAGGTCGCCTTCCTCCGGACACAGCAGCGACTTGCTATCCGGTGACCAAGTCAAGTCGTCGATGCTGGCATTGCGATTGGTCCAATCGAATGGAACCGAGCTTGCCGGCTTTGCGGCGGCATCCGTAAGCCTGGGGATTGCGGCCAGCGTGCGCGTAGTTTGCGACGCCGCGTCATATACTTTCAAATCGCCGGCTTGCCGGAAAGCGAACATCTTTCCGTCCGGCGCCCAGACCCGCGTTTCCCCTCTCCGGCCCGCATCGCGCAGCGCATCGAGCGTGATCGGCTTTTTCTGCGCCCAAACGCTGGAAGCAAGCAGCAAAAGCGCCGCGAGTTTGGACATAAGCGTAGTATAGATCTCGCGGGCCCCGGGCTGGATTGGATCTTTGGGCAGAAGCCTGGCGAACCACTATGGGAGCGCGTATACTACCAGGCCCTCAGTTGCCGGGTCGCCGCCGCCTGCCGCGGCTACAATGGCGACGTACTGCTTGCCGTTCTTTCCCAGGTACGTCATGGGGATCGCTGTGGCAACGTGATCGAGCTTGGTCACCCAGATCTCTTTGCCAGTGCGGGAATCGAAGGCGCGGAACCGCCTGTCGGATGTAGACCCGACGAACACCAGGCCTCCCGCAGTAGCGCTCGCTCCCGCAGTGTTCGTCGCGCCGGTATGTTGTTTTTCCGGCGGCAGGATATCGCTAATCCCCAGCGGCACTTCCCATGCAAAATCGCCGGTGGCGGCATTCACCGCGATCATCCGTCCCCATGGCGGTTTGAAGCACGGCAGAGAGCCGAGCGAGCGGCCGCTCGGATCACGCACCGCCGCGCTGAAATTGCCCATCCCACGCGGCCCGCTGCGAATGTATGGCTCCAGCCCTTCGGTATTGTCCGGCGTGTATTTGGGATTCTTCACCATCCATCCCACCGCGGGCGCATCCTTGGTGTTCACGAAGATATAACCCAACTTCGGATCGATGGCCGTGCCGCCCCAGTTTGCTCCGCCGGTGAATCCTGGAAACACGAGCGAGGCCTGAGACTCTTTGCCGTCCTCGTGATAGAGAAATGGCGTAAACGGCCCGCCATTATACAGGCCGCCCACTTTGTCCCAAAGTTCTTTGCAGGCCTGCGCATGTTCGGGTGTGGTGTCGGCGGCTGTGACCAGGTCGTCTTTGGTGAAGCTCACGCGCGAAATGGGCGGCGGCTTCAATGGAAACGGCTGGGTCTTGGCATACCATTCGCCCGGCACATTGCCCTGCGCCACGGGGCGGTCTTCCACGCCAAACACCGGCTTGCCTGTTACGCGGTCCAGGATGAACATGTATCCCGACTTGCCCACCTGCACCAAAGCTGGAATTTTCTTGCCGTCTTTCGTGATATCGATGAGGCTGGGCGCGGGCGGCAGATTGTAATCCCAAAGTTCGTGGCGAACGGTTTGGAAATACCATTTCAGCTTACCGGTCTGCGCATCCACCGCGACCAAGGTATTTCCGAACAGGTTATTGCCGGGACGGTCGCCGCCGTAGAAATTGGCGCCCGGTCCGCTTACCGGCAAATACAAAATGCCGCGCTGTTCGTCTACCGTAAGAGCGAAGGCCCAGACGTTATTGCCGGTGCGGTTTTTCCAGCTATCCGGCTTCAGCCACGTCTCGTTTCCCGGCTCGCCGGGCCGCGCGATGGTGTGAAACTCCCAGAGCGCCTTGCCGGTGCGCACGTCGTATCCATGCACGTCGCCAAGTTGTCCGCCAGCCTGATCCAGCGCAGGATTGATGTGGCGCTCGCCCGGACCATAAAAATTGGTCCCGATGAGCAGCAGGTTTTTGTAAATCGTGGGCGCGCCATCGTAGGCAACCTCAAGCGGCACTTCGCCTTCACGTCCAAACCCGGGGTCCACTTTGCCGGTGCGGGCGTTCAGCGCCATCATTTTTCGTGCAGTGGTAAAGATGATGCGCGGCGGATTGTCGCGGTCACCGGGCCAGTAGGCCACGCCGCGGAATGAGGCAAGCCCGCCGTCCACTTCGTAGGTCCAGATTTCTTTGCCGGTTTCGGGATCGAGGGCCACCACGCGATCGCCGGCGGGCAGATACATCACTCCGTTCACCACAATGGGAGTGATCTCCTGAAAGAGTTCGGTGGGGCTCAAGCCCTTAATCTTTTTTCCCTCACGGTTGAATGCGTAGAACCAGGCTTTGGTCAACTGCGCTACGTTGCCGGTGTTGATCTGGTCGAGGGGCGAATAGCGCGTGCCCGCCAGATCGTGCAGAAACATGGGCCAGTCGCCCTTTTGCGTGGAGGATTTCTGCGCTGAGACCAGTCCCGGCAAGATGGCGAGGGTGAGTATTGCGATGCGATACCGCATTATTTCTCCTGCTACTGTTTGAAGTGCGTTTCCTGTGGCTAAAAATCGATTCTATAACAGGCGGGATAAGGCGGTCACGAATTAGAAAATAACGTGAGGAGTGCGTGTACGAGGCCATCCATGGTGAAGGGGGCTGCTTCGATCGCGACTTCCATGCCGAGGTTGCGCGCGGTTTGCGATGTGACGGGGCCAATCGATGCCACTTTCACGCCTTCGAGCACGGCCGCACTCGAAACAGATACGAAGTTCTGAACCGTGGAGGAACTGGTGAAGGTGATAGCGTCCGGCTTGCGGGCGGCGGAGAACAATTCCCGCACGTGCAGAGCGGCTTCGTCCGGAATTACGGTGCGGTAGGCTTCGACCACATCCACGCGCGCGCCGCGGCGTGCGATCTCGACGGGGACGACGTCGCGCGCCACGGCGGCCCGCGGGAGGAGGACGCGCTTACCGGCAAGCTCGTGGCCTTGAAAAGCTTCGACCAGGCTTTCGGCGACGTACTCTTTGCCGATGAGATCCACCTTGAGATGCAGCGCCTCAATGGCTGCGCGCGTGGCCGGACCAATGGCGCAGATGCGGGCGCGGAGCGAGCGCAGATCCGACCAGGACCGGTCGAGGCGCTCGAGGAAGAACCGGACGCCATTGGCGCTGGTGAAGATCAGCCAATCGTAGCAGGCGAGCGAGGCGATGGCGCTATCGAGCGGCGCATAGTCAGCGGCGGGGCGGATCTCGATGGTGGGCAACTCGACTACATCCGCGCCCAGGGATCGCAGGCGCGCGGTGAGCACTTCGGCCTGACCTTTAGCGCGAGTCACTACGATCCGCTTGCCGAACAGGGGCAGGCGCTCGTACCAATCCAGCTTTTCACGCAGACGGACCACGTCCCCCACGATGATGGTTGCGGGCGGCTTCAATCCATGGCGTTCGATGAGGCTGGGCAGAGTTTCGAGCGTTCCTGCGATGGTTTCCTGATCGGGCCGCGTGGCCCAGCGGACCGCCATCGCGGGAGTCTCAGCAGGGCGGCCGCGGGTGATCAACTCGTGCGCGATCGCGCCGAAGGTGGTGAGGCCCATGTAAATGACGAGGGTTTCGGCCAACCCCACCCGGCTCCAATCGATTTTCTCCACGGCGTGGCCGGTTACGAGCGTGACCACGGACGTATGCTCGCGGTGCGTCAGCGGCACGCCGGTATATGCGGCGATGCCGAGCGGAGTGGTGACTCCGGGAACGACTTCAAAGTCGATCCCGGCCTCGGCCAAAGCTTCCGCCTCTTCTCCGCCGCGCCCGAATATGTACGGGTCGCCACCTTTGAGCCGGACTACGGTCCAACCTCGGCGGGCGCGCTCGATCAGCATGGCGCAGATTTCTTCCTGAGTAGCGGCGTGCACCGATTTTTTCTTGCCGACGTAGACGCGTTCAGCGCTCTGCGGGGCTAGCGCGACCAGGGCGTCGTTCGCCAGATTATCGAACAGCACGGCATCGGCGCGTTCGAGGATGCGGCGGCCCTTCGTTGTAATAAGTTCGGGATCGCCCGGGCCTGCGCCTACCAGGTAGACTTTACCGAATTGGGGGCTGGGGGCTGGGGACTGGGGACTGGGCGGCATCGGCTTAGCGTTGGGCCAGGAATTGATCCAGGATTGTATGTGCGCCGCGGCCGAGCAATTCCCGGGCAAGATCATGGCCGATGGCGGCGCCATCTGCGGCAGGACCTTTTGCTTCCGCGCTCACCAGTTGAGAGCCATCCGGTGCGGCGACGACGGCCCGCAGGCGCAAACAGCCGTTCTGAACCGTGGCATTGGCGCCGATGGGCACCTGACATCCGCCTCCTAGAGCGGCTAGCACGGCGCGCTCAGCAGTCACGGCCGCGCGGGTCTCCGGATGGTCGAACTGCGCACAGGCGTCCCGAGCGGGGCCGGCCTCTCGGGTTTCGAGCGCGAGTGCACCCTGGCCGATTGCGGGGCACATCACGTCAGGCGGAAGCACTTCGGCGATGCGGTCCGCCCAGCCCAGCCGCTTGAGACCGGCGACGGCCAAAACGATGGCCTCGTAACGGCCCTCCTCAAGCTTGCGCAAGCGCGTGTCCAGATTGCCGCGAAGAGGTTCGACCGCAAGATCGGGGCGGCGGAAACGCAGTTGGGCTTCGCGCCGCAAAGAACTCGTACCTACTTTGGCTGCGGCGGATAACTCGTCAAAACGCCGCCCGAGAATGGCATCGCGCGGGTCCTCGCGCTCCGGAACGCCCGCGAGCACGAGCCCCGAGGGTAACTCGGTGGGCAGGTCTTTCAAGCTGTGCACCGCGAGATCGGCGCGTCCTTCGAGCAAGGCCTCTTCGATTTCCTTCGTAAAGAGGCCCTTTGTGCCGACCTTGGCGAGCGGCACATCGGTGATCTTATCGCCGGTAGTCTTGATGATTTCAATGCGGCTTTCGAGGCCCATTCCGGTGAGCTGCCGCTCGACCCAGCGGGCCTGCCATATAGCGAGCTGCGAACCGCGAGACGCAATTACCAGCATCAGTCCTGAAGGTTAAACACCTTTTTGACCAGCGCGACCACATGAGCGCCATTGGGCTGGCCGGCCTGGCTGCGCAGTTCGGTGATGGGGCCATGGGCGATTTTATTCACGATGCCCCGCGTGAGCGCCGCCAGCGCCTCTTCCTGCTCAGGGGGGAGCGGACCGTATTTGCGCCGGACCTTCTCCAATTCGACCGCGCCGATCTGCTCCAAAACCGTTTGCAGCGCAACGATGGTGGGGGTGACTTCGGCCACGCGGAGGCGCGCCATCATGCGGTCGACTTCTTCTGCTACCAGCGCTTCGGCGCGGTGCGCTTCTTTCTCGCGCTCGCGCAGGTTGGCATCCACCACTTCCTGAAGGGCGTCAATGTCTTTCAGAAACACCTGATCGATATCGCCTACCGCGGGCTCGATATTGCGGGGGACGGCGATATCGATGAGCAGCATGGGCCGGTTGCGGCGGGCAGCCATGACACGGCGCATCTCGTCTTTGCGCAGGATGTAATGCGGCGCGGCGCTGGAAGCGATGAGGATATCGACTTCGGGGAGCATGGCCGTGAAACGCGTGTATTCGACGGGCGTGCCTTGGAACAGGCGCGCCATCTCCAGGGAGCGCTCGTAGGTGCGGTTGGTAACGAAGACGTGCGACTTGCCGCCGCTCGACCGGCGCAGGTGGCGGGCCGTAAGTTCCGACATTTTGCCCGCGCCGGCGATCATCACTGTGCGGTTTTCGAGCGAGCCGAAGATCTTGCGGGCCAGTTCCACTGCGGCGTAGCTTACGGAAACCGCCATCTGGCCGATGCCGGTTTCGGAGCGGACGCGCTTGGCCACGCCAAAAGCGCGCGTGAGGAGTCCATCGAGCCAGCCGCAAACAGCGCCGGCATCTTTAGCGGTACTATAGGCGGCTTTGAGTTGACCGAGGATCTGCGGCTCGCCGATGATCATCGAATCGAGACTGGACGCCACACGAAAGAGGTGGTGGATGGCGTCACGGCCTTCGTGGCGATAGAGGTAAGGCGCGATGGAAGCCTCGCCATTGGCATGATAGCGGGCAAGGAATCGATCGATGACGGCCTGGGGGTCTGCGCCATCTTCCGTCGTGAGGGTGATTTCCACGCGGTTGCAGGTGGAGAGAATCAAAGCCTCGGCAACCCCCTCCGCGGACTTCAGATCCTGCAGGGCGGCCGGCAGCACTTCGGGACGGAAGGCCAGAAGTTCGCGGACTTCGACTGGCGCGGTCTTGTGACTGACTCCTGAGAGATGTAACTTCATGGCCGCAGTTTCATGGCGCCGGCAACAGAGCATCCAGGCGGGTATGCGCCGCCCAGGTAATCGCGGCGAAACACAGGACGGTTACCGCCATGATCGCACCTTTGCGCCCGCGCCAGCCAGCCGTGGTCCGGAGGCAGACCATGGCCATGTAGGCTCCCCAGGTAATGAAGGAAATCGCGATTCTCGGTTCCCGAATCCAGGCGGTTTTCATTTCGAGGGAGGCCCACGTGCTGGCCGCGATCACCGCCAGGGTGACGAGCACGAAGCCGATGTTCATGGATTTCGCGATGAGATCGTCCAAAGTGCCCAAGGCGGGCAGGCGATAGTAGAACTTGCGCGGCTTCTTGGCCTTCAATTCCCGCTCCTGCGCCAGATAGAGGAGGGAAGCCACGGCGGTAACCACCAGCGCCGCAATGCCGAGCAGCACGAAGACGACGTGGACGATCAGCCAGACACTGCGGAACACCGGACTGGTCCAGGTATTTACGGGGTTACCCAAGGTGGCCACCAGCGACGCCACTGAAATTAGCGGAAAGATGAACGCGCTGAGGCTGGACATGCGGTAACGCCACTGGACGAACAGAAACAGAATAGCCACCAGAAAGGCGCACAACGAGAGTGTTTCGTAGAAGTTATCGACGGGGCAGCGATGGTTGATGACGCCCTCTTCCACAATGGAGACAAAATGGAAGACGGTGGCCAGGGAGAAAGCGGCCAGTGCCGGGCGGAAGAGATGCTCCCGCCGCCGGACTAGCATCAGAATGGCGTGGAGGAGGCCCACCGAATACAAAATGGCGGCTACGCGCAGCCACATGACACTCATTCCAGCCATGATCGTACTAAGTAAACATTATAACTTGGGTCGTGCAGGTAGCCGGTCTACCCACTGTGGCGCCATTCGGGTAGAATATCTGCTGAGGCTTTGCCTTCCACCCTATGCCGAATGAACCTTCCGACCGCATCCAATTGCTGCAAGGGACGCTGGACATGCTGATCCTGCGCACTTTGCTGTTGGGACCCGCCCACGGGCACCAGATCGCGAAACATATTCAGCGGACCACCGATGACCTGCTGCAGATTGAGCACGGGTCGCTCTACCCGGCACTGCACCGGCTGGAACGGAAAGGCTGGCTCGCGGCCAAATGGGAGCCCGCGGGGAAGGATCTGAAGCGGGAGTTCAAATACTACCGGCTGACTGCCGCGGGCAAGAAGCAGCTCCTGGCCGAGGAATCGAAGTGGAAGAAATTGACTGCGGCAGTGGCGCGGATCATGTGGCCTGTCGAGGAAAGTTGAGATGCGCTGGGGCATACCAAAGCCGCGCCCGAAATCTCGCGAAGCCGACCTCGACCGCGAATTGCGCGCCCATCTGGAACTGGAAGCCGAGCAACAGAGCGATTCCGGCCTGACGCCGGAGGAAGCCCGTTACGCCGCTCGCCGCGCCTTCGGCAACGTCACGCTCACTAAAGAGGAGGTACGCCAAATGTGGGGCTGGACTCGTTGGGACATCTTCATTCAGGATCTGCGTTATGCGTTGCGCAGCCTGCGGAAAAGCCCGGGCTTCGCAATGGCTGCCTTTCTGACGCTGGCGCTCGGCATCGGCGCGAGCACGGCAGTTTTCACGATCGTCGATTCGGTCCTTCTGCGGCCTCTCGCCTATCGTGATAGCGGGCGCCTCGTGGCTTTGTGGGAGCGTCCCCGGATGCTGGGCGGCGAGGCTACCGGGCCGAATCCCCGCCACGTCGATATCTGGCAGAAGCGTGCGACGGCATTCAGCGGCTTGACGTTTCTGCGCCACATGGCCATCAGTCTGACGGTGAGCACGGAACACCCGCAGATGGCGCCTATCGTGGCCTCGCCGCCCAACCTGTTTGACGTCCTTCAGGTGCAACCGCTTCTGGGCCGCACATTTATTCCAGAGGAGGGTGTGCCGGGTCACGCGAGCGTCGTCATACTCACGTATCCGTTTTGGCAGAGTCTGTTTCACGGCGATCCCGGTGTGATCGGCAAAACCATTCGGACCGGAAATGTTTCCCACGAGATTGTGGGCGTGCTGCCGAGTGACTTTCATTTTCCGAGCGGAACCACATTGCGCGCGTTCCGCCGTGGTGGCAAAGCGCTGAACGGCGGCTTGGATCCCCTTCTATTTATGTCCGCGGGGCTGGACGTGACGCAAATGGAATGGAACGGAAATTACGGCAACTGGGTCGCTCTCGGGCGCCTCAAGCCGGGCGTTGCGATCAGTCAGGCCGCGGCACAGGTCAATGTCATCCAAAATCAGATAGTGCAGGAGATGCCGGCCAGCGAGGGCGATCACCGTCCAGGCTCGCTACTGGCTTCCGTGCAGCCCCTGCAGGAAGCGATGGTGGGAGACTCCCGGACCGAACTGTGGCTGCTGATGTCCGCGGTGCTCGGCCTGATGCTCATCGCCTGTCTGAATCTGGCCAACGCACAGCTCGGCCGCGGGATGGCGCGCAGCCGCGAGTTCGCCGTGCGCGCTGCTTTGGGTGCTGCAAAGGGGTGGCTTGTCTGGAACTCGGTAGCTGAAAACCTGCTTCTCGCGGGGTGCGGCGGCGTCGCCGGAGTTCTGCTGGCTGGCTTCAGTCTGGATCTCTTCCGCCGCTACTCTCCGGTGGATCTGCCCCGTTTATCCGAGGTCCATTTGAATCTCGCCGTGCTGGCGTTCTCCATTGCCCTCATCTTAGCTGTGAGCCTTCTCTCGGGCCTGCTGCCCGCACTCAGGCTATTATCGACTGATCCGCAAGCGGCACTGCAACAGAGCACTGCGAGAGCGCTCGGAAGCCGGCATAGCAACCGGCTGCGACGCTGGCTGATTGGCCTGCAAGTAGCTGGCTGTACCGCGCTGCTGCTGGTAACCGGCCTGTTCTCAAAAAGCCTGCTCCATTTACTGCGGCAGGATAAGGGATTTGAAACGCGAAAGGTGATCGTGGCCGAAGCCAGGCTCGCACCTGGGGAGTACGCGACCGATCAAAGCCGGATCTCTTTCAACGATGCTGTTCTGGAAAATCTGCGGGCGATTCCGGGCGTACAAATTGCCGCCATGGTCAGCGCTATGCCGCTCGATGGGGAGTCGTGGATAGAGCCGGTCCAGCGCATCGATCGCCCACGCCTGGAGACGCCCTTGATCAATTTCCGTTGGGTGAGCCCTGGATACTTCGAAGCCACGCAACAAAAGCTTGTGGCCGGCCGGTTCTTTGAAGAGCGCGACCGCCAGATGAGTAACGTCATTTTGTCCGAAGGCGAAGCGAAAGCGCTATGGGGAAGCGAAAGCCCGATCGGGGGCCAGGTCAAAATCGAGGGTAGAACTTTCACGGTAATCGGAGTGGTGGGCGATTCGCGCAATACTTCCCTTAAAACTCCGCCGCCTCGCATGGCCTACGTACATTACACGGACCGGCCGCCCTATACCAGCTTCTTCCTGATCCGCGCGCCAACTCCTGTCAGCACACTTGCGCCGGGTATTCGCCAGGCGATTTGGAAATACGCACCCGACGCCACCATAGCACGCGTCCAGACGCTCGATTCTCAACTGACGGATTCGCTGGCGACGGAGCGGTTTCAAACTTCGGTGCTGCTGTCATTCGGTGCAGCCGCGCTTCTGCTCGCGATGCTGGGTATTTATGGAGTGTTGAGTTATTCGGTAATTACCCGCAAGCAGGAGATCGGAGTACGCATGGCGTTGGGCGCAACCCGCAGCAGTATCTACGCACTTACTTTTGGTGAGGCCGGCACGCCCGTCGTTGTAGGCCTTGCCGCTGGATTAGCCGCAAGCCTTCTGGCGGGCCGGCTCATCCAAAAGCTGCTTTATGGGGTGCAGGCGGTAGATGCGACGGTGATTCTGACCGTGACCGCCCTATTTTTGATTTCTGCCACTGCCGCAGCATTCTTGCCTGCGCGACGTGCTGCTTCGGTCGATCCGATGACTACTCTGCGGGCGGAGTAGAGTGGGCAGGTGAACTCGCGCCGACTATCACTCCCGGTCTAACACGAGCACGCCAGGCTCCAGGTCGGCTGCGAATTGTTGGACCCTGATGGCATGGCGTCGCAACACCCGCTCTACATCACTTGTGGGGTGCCTCCAACGCCGAAGCCAAATCACCTTCGGAGGCGGCCCTACTGTCGTTGCGAGATCATAGAAATCGAGGTCAGTGCTCACAATAATGAACTGGTTCGCTCTCGCGAACTCCCAAATCTCTCGGTCTGAGCTCCTGAGCAGATTCACGCCCACGACGTGCGCAGACTCTGGGTATAAGTCCGCGAGGCGGTGAACAAGTTTGCGCGAGAGGTTCTCGTCAAACAGGAGTCTCACAGAGCTATGCGTCTGCCCAACCTGGCGGCGTGTTCGTATACCGCTCGAAAGTCCTCAGGCTCGAGTTCGGGATAGTCGTCAAGGATCTGCTGTTCTGTCATACCCCCAGCGAGCCACTGCAAAACATCCCAAACGGTAATGCGCAGACTGCGGATACACGGCTGGCCGGAGCGCTTGCCAGGTTCGATCGTAATGCGCTCCGTCAAGTTCCCTTGCAACTCTACTCCTGTTCCCGAAAGGTTTTGGCGTAGGTCTTGCCGTACGGGTAGAACCGTTCCTTGCGGCCTTCCTTCCATGCGGCTTTGAGTTCTGGTGTGGTGATGTCCCAGTCCGGCCGGCACTTCTTGAGTACGGCGCGCAAGTCCTGGCGGAGTTCTTCCATAGTGGGCCGGCCGAAGAACCAGTAGCCGTTGTAAATCTTATAAATTACCAGCGCCGGCTCGAGGACAATCACATGCGGAAGCATGGGATTGTGCGTGGGATCGGTGTATTCGGCGATGTCCAGGTCCTTCTGAACTATGCGGCCGGCATCGGAGAGGAAGGGCCAGTGGGCACCCACTCCGGTGCGATATTCATTGGTCTCTGCAATATTGTCGGTGCTGATCGTTACCAGCCGGCAGTAGCCAACTTCCATCTCGCGATGCAATTCGGCCAGCAATTCAGCCTGACGGCGGTCCTTCGGGCAAAAGCCCCCGCGGCTGAGCACCAGGACCATGGGATCCTGTCCCTGGAGTTCCGAGAGCTTATGGCGTTTCGCGGTGTGGTCGGAAAGCTCGTAGTCAGGGAAAACCGCTCCCGGAACGATGTCGGCACGCATGGGGAATCCGGCTACGCCGGCTGCGGGCGTTCGCCTTCATTAAGGCTTGGTGTGCGGCGGCCGGGGTCGGGGCGCAGCACCTGCTGACTGTGGTCTTCCGCGTCCTTCGAGCCCGCGGCTGGCAGCGGCGGCAGGGTCTGGCCGTTCACAAGCTGCATGACTTCGTTGCCGTCCAGGATTTCGCGCACCAGCAATGACTCAGCAATCCGAACCAAAGCATCGGAGCGCTCTTCGAGGATGCGCGCCGCCTCGTCATAACCGCCTTGCACGAGTTTCTTCACCTGCTCGTCAATGCGAATGGCTGTTTCTTCACTGTAATCGCGGTGCTGGGCAATTTCGCGGCCGAGGAAGATCTGTTCTTCCTTTTTTCCGAAACTGAGGGGGCCAAGCTCGCTCATGCCCCACTCGCAAACCATCTTGCGGGCCAGGTCGGTAGCGCGTTCGATATCGTTGCCCGCGCCGGTGGTCATGTGGTTCATGTACTTCTCTTCTGCGATGCGGCCACCCATCAGGATGGCGAGCTGCGCCAGAAGATAGTCCTTGCTGTAGGAATGCTTGTCATCGATCGGCAACTGCATGGTGACGCCTAACGCCATGCCACGCGGGATGATAGTCACTTTGTGAAGCGGGTCGGCATTGGGAAGCATAGCAGCCACCAGGGCGTGCCCAGCCTCATGGTACGCGGTGTTGCGCTTTTCCGCATCGCTCAGGATCATCGACTTGCGCTCCGCGCCCATCAAAATCTTGTCTTTAGCCAACTCAAAATCGAGCATCATGACCACTTTGCGATTCTGGCGTGCGGCGTTGAGCGCAGCCTCATTCACCAGGTTGGCGAGATCGGCGCCGGCTAGACCCGGTGTGCCGCGAGCCAACACGGAAAGATCAACGTTGTCGCCGAGGGGAATCTTTTTGGTGTGTACGCGCAAGATCGCTTCCCGCCCTTGCACGTCAGGCCGGCCGACTACTACGCGGCGATCGAAACGGCCGGGCCGGAGCAGCGCAGGATCAAGAACATCGGGGCGGTTCGTGGCCGCAACCAGGATCACGCCTTCGTTCGATTCAAAGCCATCCATCTCGACCAGCAACTGGTTCAAAGTCTGCTCGCGCTCATCATGACCGCCGCCCAATCCGGCGCCGCGGTGGCGCCCGACCGCGTCGATTTCATCGATGAAGATGATGCAGGGAGCGTTCTTTTTGCCTTGTTCAAAGAGGTCGCGGACGCGGCTGGCGCCCACTCCCACGAACATCTCGACGAAATCCGACCCCGAAATGGAGAAGAAGGGCACGCTCGCTTCGCCGGCAATCGCGCGCGCCAGCAGCGTCTTGCCCGTTCCGGGAGCGCCCATCAAAAGAACACCCTTCGGAATACGCCCGCCAAGCTTCTGAAATTTTTGGGGTTCGCGCAGAAACTCGATGATTTCCTGCAGCTCCTCCTTAGCTTCCTCCACGCCCGCCACGTCTTTGAAAGTAACCTTCTTCTGTTGCGTGGAATGCAGGCGCGCCCTACTCTTGCCGAAACTCAGCGCTTTGTTTCCGCCGCTCTGCATCTGCCGCATCATGAAGATCCAGAAGGCGATGAGCACGATGAACGGAGAGATATTCAGCAGGATGGTAATCCAGCTTCCGGAACTCGAATCTTTGATCTCAACGTTTACGTTCTTCTCCCGAAGCATCTTATATAGGTCGGGATAGTTACTGGGGACGAGGGTGTGCAGGCCGAGGTTCTGGTTGGTGTAAACTCCATGGACATCGTTGCCGGAGATCGTGACGTCTTTAACTTGGCCCTCCTGAACCTTATCGAGAAATTCGGTGAGGGTGAGCTGCTGTTCTTTGCGCCCCTGGCCAGTTCGCACGACGGCAAACAGCAGCACAGCGACACAAATAAGAACTACCCAAAAAATTGCAGTTTTAACGCTAGAATTCACGAAACCTCCCTGCAGGACTCTCTACCGTAATGGCGCCGTCATTTTTATAGACGCCTGGCTGACCGTCCCCGATTCCAACTTCCTCAATTTTGAGAAGGCGCCTACTTTCCGAACGGGCAACTACACCCACTGCGGCGCCGAACCGCCGCGCCCACACGACGGAATTCCCGTCGGTAAGAACTGGCCAGTGGCGCCGTTCCCAGAGGGGGACTCGGAACTCCTGGAAGAGAGATTTGATTTTCAGCTCCCCGCCGCTACCCAACGGTTGATACTTATCGCCTGGCCGCCAGTTTCTCAAGGTGAGGGCGCCCGAGAGCCGCTCCTGGTCGACCCAGACCATCCGACCATTATATACGAATTCATACGGCTTCTGATCTGCTGGTTTTTCAATCAGTTCCAGGGAGATGCCGAAATTCTCACCCGGAATTGGGAACACCGCCGGAAAGCCGACAGGAAAAGTATAGTTGCGCGTTTCCAGCCCCGGGACGGCCGCGGGCTTGGCGAAACGAAGCCAATCGAAAGAGCGCATGATATCGAGTCCGGGGGGTTGGACTCTCCCATGCCCTTCGGTCGAATCGGCCAGGCGCAAGACGGCATCGGCGTGAGCAAACTCGACTGCTGCGAGATCCCCTTTCACCATTTCCATGGCGTAACGGACCAGCCGCCGGGTGACGGCCAGCGGAAGTTGCCCGAGACAGGCCGTATGAAGCAAAACAAAGTCATTTTGTACGGACAGATGGCCCGCGGTTTCCAAGCGGGCAACCAGGCGGTCTAATTCGCCCTCCCAATAAACCTCCTCAGCCTGGGCCCAGTCGGCGGTATGGGCGAGCGCCTGCACCATGGCCGGGTTCCATTCCCGGACAAGGCCAGGAAGCAACTGATGGCGAATGCGGTTGCGGGCAAATTCGAGGCTGCGATTGGTGGAGTCTTCGCGCCAGGATATGCCGTGCTCGCGCAGATACTGCTCCACTTCGTCTCGCGTGACACCGATGAGCGGACGAATCAGCCCGGTTCGTGTGACGGGACGAATACCCGCCAGGCCCGCCGTCCCTGCGCCGCGCAAGAATCGGAACAAAACCGTCTCGGCTTGATCCGAGCGTGTGTGGCCAAGAGCGACACGATCGGCCGCACCCGCGCGGATCTGCTCCCGAAAGAATGCCAGGCGGGCCTCACGTGCGGCCTCCTCCAGATTGCCGGATGTTGCGGCCAAGTCTACTTCACGGAGCGAGCATTCAAAGCCGAATTCGGCTGCCAGGCCGCGGACGAAGCGGGCATCAGCATTCGACTCCTGACCGCGCAATTTATGGTTCAAGTGGAGCACACGAAATCGCAGATTCCAGCGGGGGGCCAGTTCGCGCAGCAGATGCAGCAGACACACCGAATCAGCGCCCCCTGATACAGCAATCCCAATCGTTTGGCCCGCTTCCAACATGCGGTAGCGGGAGATGGTGCGAGCAACCTGGTCCAGCAAGCCTTTGGCCTGCTTTTATTGTAGCGTCACTACTTCAGTACATCCTCCAGGAACGCGCGGGCGCGCGCGTCGCGGGAGCGCCCGATTGCGTTCATGGCTTGCCGGCGGACGCGGACGTCCTTATCTTGCCGCGCGGTGGCAATGAGCAGGTCCACAGCCCCGGGATCGGAAGAAGCCGCCACACCCGAGATGGCGCGTTCGCGCATCACAGCGTTGGACTCCGTGGCCAAAAGCTGCTTCAGCGCTTCAAGGCCACGCCTGCCACGTGCTGCTCCCATCCAAAACACAGCACGCCGGCGCACCGCGTCGGGCTGGGTGCTTCCCATGAGCCGCTCGAGTGCAGCATCGGCAGAGGAATCCGCATGCATGGCGATCGCCATGATAACTTCCGGAAGATCAATCGCGGCCAGCAGCGCTACACTCTCGGCCGGGCGCACATCCGTCAACCAATGAACGGGAGCGCCGCCGGCATCGATCTCGCAATCCGGTGATAGCGCCCGTACGCGATCCACCGCGCTGCCCACCACACGAAACAGAATGATGGCCTCCTGTGGCGGTTCGAGGTGTACCACCCCCGGCGCCGTGTGGCCTCCGGGGCTGACGTATTCGCAACCGAGGTTAAAGGAGCGGACCGAAGGCACCGAGTAACCAATCCACGCCGGCGTGCTTGTGCCCGCGGTTAATAGCGGCCGGAACTCGCGCTCCAGCCCCGCGGCAGCCGAGTGCGTATCCGCTTGCGCATTGATAAGCAGCTTGGGTTGCGCGGCTACCGGCAGCGCCGCAGCTACCAGCCACCAGGCCGCTCTCATTTCAGGATCTCCAACATGTAGTCCTCGGCATCTTTGTTGTTCCTCATAGATGCGAGCCGCATGACCATGGTCCGCTTCAACTCAGGATTGGTCTCTCTGCGCGCCAGGTCCACCAGACTTTTGGTGTTGCGCTCCTGAAGCGCCAGCGCATTGATCACGGCGCGCTTCACCTCCTGGTCGCTGCTCGAACCATAGATTTCGGCAAGCACCTGGCCGTTGTTCTGGTCGCGGGCCAATCCGAGATATTGGATAGCCTTCACCTGCAGATCGGGATTAGCCGTACCACGCGCGATCTGCGCCAGAAGCTGTTGCGCCTGGGGCGAACCGTTCTGCCCAAGCACAAAAAGCGCACGCTCCTTCAGCCGGGGCGGCTGGGACCCCTTGAGGATATTTTCCAGAACCGGCATCGCGCGATCGGGATCCGAACTGGCCAGCGCGTTCAGAGCCAGCAGCTTCAACTCCTCATCGGGCTGCGCGTCCGGCGAAACATTCTGTCCCTGTGCCTGCTTCACCTCAACTTCGAGCGCGTTGGCGTCGCGTAGCCAACGGCTCTTGGTATAGGATTTGCGCAGTTCGGCAATGGCAGCAATCGCTTCATCGCGCCGGCCGAGCTTGTTCAGCGCGTAGGCCTTCCAGTAGAGGGCGCCATCAGCCCGCGCGCCGCCGTTATTGGCCACCGCCGTGAAATCCTTCAGCGCACCGTTCCAGTTGCTGCGGTCGATTGCCCGCTGGCCATTATCGTAGTTGCGGTCGTCGTTCGAGCTGTTATCGAATCCGCGTTGGAAAAAAGGCGTCTGCAGATTCTGCAGATTGATATTGGCGGCTGCGAGTGCCTTGTTGGCTCTCTCCATTGCCGCGTTCACCTGGGCGTTAATTCGGTCCGAGAATTCCGGCCCGAAATCGAAATCGAAATCGAAGTCGAGCGGAGCCACGGCCGCGGGCGCTGGAGGAGCGGGAGCGACTGCGATAGGAGGCTCCGGAGCAATTGGTGGTTCCGGCGGTTGCGGGGGTGCGGGCTGCGCCTCCATTCCGGCCGCGGCCGCAAGCATCGCGGCGATCAAGAAAGACACTCGATAGCGAATCATTTACTTTTCCCCTCACGATTTGTGTTCGGCCTGGGTCCGGACTGTGGACCCCAAGTTGCGAATTCGAAACAAGACACCCTGCGAACGCAGGCGCTGCTGCAGTTCTTCCACTTGAGCAGGCGCCAGCCGGGAGGGCGCATGCGAAATTTCCACTAGAACGCGCTCCAATTCATCGAGCACGCCCGCCACTGCGTTATCTCCTGTCCGTAGGGCGGTCTGGTGATACAGCCGGCATTCTGCCAATAAATCGCCCGCCAGTTCCTGATCGACCGAGATGTCCAAGGTGCCGGCCGGACTGGCATTGGCTAACTCAGCCAGAACAATCTGCGAACGATCGAGGTAATCCCCCACGGCAAAGTCTAGAATTCGCTTTTGGACACCCGCCGATTGCAACGGCGGCGGCGCCGGGCGGTGAATCAGTACAACGCCAACCAGCGCGGATGCGAGCACCAACGCCGCCGCGGGCCAGCGCACCAGCGGCCTGCGCCACAAGGCCGGACGGAGACCGGCTCCGCGCAAGCGCCGCCACACGGCCGTTTCATAACCTTCGCCCCGCTCGGGAACCGGCAGCGCGTCCATCACGTTCAAAACCCGCTCCAGCGAGCCATAAGCCGCGCGGCATTCCGGGCACGCGTCCAGGTGCCGTTCCACCGGCCCTCCGTCGGCCTCGCTGTAGTAATGCAGAATCAGTTCTTCTTCCGTCAAATGGGTCATTTCGTATTCACCAAAGGCTCCAGCGCACGCCGCAGCTTCTGCACCGCGCGAAATACGCTATGTTTGGCCGCGCCGGTCTGGCAGCCCAATGCGCGGCTCACATCCTCGATACACATCCCTTCGAAGTGCCGCAGAACGAACGCTGTCCTTTCCGCGGGGCTCAGCTCGTCCATAGCCTCGGCTACCCGCTCTCTCACCTGACTGCTGATCGCCAGGCGCTCCGGCCCGGGATCCTTCGCAGCCGAGGTCAATAGCGGATCGCTCGCGCCTTCCCGGATACCGCCAGCGGCCGCACCCGGCTCCCAAACTTTTTCGCCGCGCCGGGAGCGGGCCCGCACCAGGTCGAGCGCGCAATTGGCCGCAATCCGGTACAGCCACGTGCCGAAATTCGCCCGCCCGTCGAACTTGCCAAGCTGCCGGTAAGCCCGCAGGAAGGTTTCCTGCACCACATCCTCGGCATCGGATTCGTTCCCCGTCATACGGAAGCTCAGCCGGAACAGAGCACGGCTGTGACGCTCGACCAGCACGCGGAACGCATCGCTATCACCAGACCGCGCTCTGTCTATCACCGCCTGATCGGCCAATTCCATCCAGTCTGTTGGTTAGACTAGGCTACCCCCGGCGCGGTTAGTTGGAATGGCCAGGCAGGCTGCTGCCGGCAAGCCCGGCTCGAATTGCTTCTGTTGTATACTGCTCGTGATCCACCATCAAAAACCCTTAAGGAGTGAAAACATGAATCGTACCTGCACTCTGGCCCTCGCTGTGTTAACAGGAGCGGCCGCCATGTACGCCCAGGATAATCCGTTCAGCGCGGATGCGAAGCAGTCTTATAACGGAATCAAGAACACCTTAATTCGCGCGGCCGATAAAATGCCGGCTGAGAATTACTCCTTCAAAAC
>JASIAM010000051.1 GCA_030041985.1 Bryobacteraceae bacterium
CTGGATGAAGTGCCCGTGGGCGCGCGCGCCATTTTCAGCGCACATGGCGTAGCTCCTTTGGTGCGGCGGCAAGCCAAAGAGCGGCGGCTGGAAGTGATTGATGCCACCTGCCCGCTGGTGACCAAAGTACACCTCGAAGCCGTTAAGTTTGCCCGCGAAGGGTTCAGCATTGTACTGATCGGCCATAAAGACCACGATGAAGTGATTGGCACCTTGGGCGAGGTGCCGGATCGCACCTATCTGGTGGAAACGGTCGATGACGTGGACCGGCTCAACCTCCCTGATCCGGCGCGCGTCCGCTATCTCACCCAAACTACTCTTAGCCTGGACGAAACCAAAGAGATTATCGGCCGTTTGAAACAGAGATTTCCGCACATCCAGGGGCCTCCCGCGCAGGATATTTGTTATGCGACGGAGAACCGCCAAATGGCGGTGAAAGCGATCTCAGAGGCAATCGAGCTGTTGCTGGTGGTTGGCTCCCAGAATAGTTCCAATTCGAAGCGCCTGGTGGAAGTGGGAACCAATTTCGGGGTTCGCTCGTACTTGGTAAATGATCGCAGCGACGTCGATCCGGCTTGGCTTGCGGGTGTCCGCAATGTCGGGGTCACGGCTGGAGCATCTGCGCCCGAACACCTGGTACGCGAATTGATCGCGTTTCTGGACGAGCAAGGCTTCCGGGGGATGGAGGAAATCGAAATGGTGGATGAAGATGTCCGGTTTTCGCTGCCGGCGGAATTGACTCTCTCCCTCCGATGAACGCCGCGCTGCAGATTGCCAATAGTCTGGAAAGCGCCGCGGGCCGCGCTGCCAGCCGCGCCGCGAATTTTCTGTTGTCTGTGCAGGCGGCCAACGGCCATTGGTGCGGCGAACTCACCGCCGATAGCACGCTCGAGTCGGATTACATCCTGTTTGAATTGTGGGTGCATCCACCGGTGGATGGCCGATGGAATCCGCCCACGCGCTCGTTAATTGACAAAGCCGCCAGTTCGATTCTGGAGCGCCAGCTTCCCGATGGGGGCTTCAATATTTACGTGAAGGGCCCTTCGGAAATCAGCGCCTCCGTGAAGGCCTACACGGCTTTGAAACTGGCGGGCCTCGATCCGGACGAGGAGCCGATGCGGAAACTGCGCAAACGCATCCTGGAGCTGGGAGGTATCCAGGCAGCGAACGGCTACGTCAAAGTCAACCTCAGCCTGTTTGATCTCTTTCCACGGAAATATTGCCCCACGATTCCGCCCGAAATTGTTCTGCTGCCGTTTGATTTTCTGTATCAAATGTCTTCCTGGACGCGCGCCATCGTTGTTTCACTTGCGATTGTGCACGCCGCGAATCCGCGCCGTCCGGTGCCCTCCGGGTTCCACCTGGACGAACTGTGGCTTCCGGGCGCCAGTCCGGCGTTTGCGAGAGATTCCCGGCTTTTCACCTGGCGAAACGCGTTTCTCGCACTGGATAGTTTCTTGAAATGGTGGGAGCGGCATGGGATCCAATCTCTGCGCCGCAAGGCTGTGGAACAGGCGGGGGAGTGGATGGCCGAACGCTTGCACCATTCCGACGGTCTGGGAGCGATCTATCCGCCCATGATGTATGCGGTGATGGCGCTCGATGCGCTCGGTTATCGCGAAGATCATCCTGTGCGTGTGGAGGCGATCCGCCAGTTCAATGGCCTGATGGTGGATGACGGCAAGCGCTTCTTCTTTCAGCCTTGCTTCCCTCCGATTTGGGATACGGCAATCGCTGCTTATGCTTTATCGCAGATCACCGTGGACAAGGCGCCTCTCCGCCGCGCGGCCGACTGGCTTCTCTCGAAGGAAGTGCGCCGCAAAGGCGATTGGTCCGTGAAGCGGCCGCAGGCCGAGCCTTCCGGTTGGGCGTTTGAATATACTAACGAGTTCTACCCGGATGTAGACGATACTGCCATGGTGATGCTGGCACTGAGCCGTCTCGATACCAGCGATCCGGCGGCGCAAAGAGCATGCCACCGCCGCGCTCTCGATTGGCTGCTGGCCATGCAATCGAAAGACGGCGGATGGGCTGCATTTGATGCGGACAACAACTGGGAGTTCCTCAATGCTGTCCCGTTTGCGGATCATAACGCCATGCTCGATCCCTCCTGCGCCGATATCACAGGGCGCGTGCTGGAGGCTCTGTCGGCCCATGGCGTGCCTCACGGCCATCCGGCTGTGCGCCGCGGCGTGGAGTGGCTGGTGAAGCACCAGGAGGCAGATGGAAGCTGGTACGGCCGCTGGGGCGTGGCCTACATTTATGGCACCTGCTTTGCGCTTCGCGGCGTAGCGGCTTCCGGAGAGAGCGACCGGGAAGCCTATGTGCTGCGGGCGGCGGAATGGCTGCGCGCCATTCAGAATGCGGATGGCGGCTGGGGCGAAAGCTGCGCCAGCTATGATAACGGCGCCTTTACGCCATCGCCCAGCACGCCTTCACAAACGGCGTGGGCCATCCTGGGCCTATTGGCCGCGGGCGATACGCACAGCCGTAGCATCGAAAGCGGTGTCGAATATCTGTTGGAAACGCAGCGCCCGGATGGAAGCTGGGAGGAAGAATTAGCCACCGGGACCGGATTCCCGAAAGTTTTCTATCTGAATTATCACTTATACAAGGACGATTTCCCGCTGCTGGCCCTGGCGTCCTTCGTGAAGCGCCGGGCTAATTCGAGTGCATGAACTATGAGATTTCCCATCGCGATGACTGCCGGCATGGCCGGATACATCCTCAAAAATAAGATGCGGCCCCGGCCGGAGTGGCAAAAGAACGTGGTGCGCGAGAGCACTGCCTCCAACCCGTTCCGCATTCTGCCGCCGAAAACGGGTGAAAAGCGGCAGCCGCACCCCATGATCAACAAGCGGTTCCCGATCGTGCTCATGCTGGAGCCGCTGCACGCCTGCAACCTGACCTGCACCGGCTGCGGCCGCATTCGCGAATACGAGTCCACGATTACCGAACGTGTTCCGGTGGAGGAGTGCCTCGCGGCCGTTGACGAATGCGGCGCTCCCATGGTCTCGATTTGCGGCGGCGAACCGATGATGTATCCGCAGATCGGCGAACTGGTGCGCGGAATTCTGGATCGCAACCGCTACATCTTTCTTTGCACCAATGGCATGTTTGTCCGCAAGCGCCTCCGGGAGTTTCAACCGGACCGGCGCTTCTATTTCAACGTGCATCTCGACGGCATGGAGAAAACCCATGACCTGTGCGTGGAAAAGGAGGGCGTGTTTCGCGAAGCCATCGAAGGCATCAAGGCAGCCAAGGCCGCCGGTTTCCAGGTGTGCACCAACACCACGGTCTATAAAGAGACCGATATGCGGGAAATCGAGGAGCTGTTCGAATATCTGAAGCAATTCAATGTGGACGGCCACCAGATCGCGCCGGCGTACGGCTACACAGCCGTGAACGACCGGGAAATCTTTATGACACGCGATGACATTCATGAAAAATTCAAAGATTTCGATCGTCTCTCGAAGAAATACCCGGTGCGCGAGACGCCGCTGTACCTGGATTTTCTGAAAGGTGAAAAGGACCTTCCGTGCACGGCATGGGGCAATCCGACCTACAACACGAAAGGTTGGAAAGGTCCCTGCTATCTGATCACCGATGCCCACTACAAGACTTTCGAGGAGCTGATGACGCGGACTCCCTGGGAGAGCTATGGGCACGGTAACGATCCCCGGTGCGAGCACTGCATGGTGCACTGCGGGTACGAACCCTCGGCGGCGCTCAGCATCAACGCCGGCGTGGGGGACAACCTGAAGATGCTTGCATGGATGCTGCGGTGAACGCAGGTTGCCCACGTTTCGCAACCGGCGCCCGGCTACTCGAAGCTGGCCGCTGAGAGCTGGCCCTTATGAAACCTGTACTGGTCACAGGCGCATCTGGCTTTCTTGGCTGGCACGTGGCGTGTGTCCTTCAGGAACGCGGGTTTCCTGTGCGCGCGCTGGTGCGGCCGGGAAGCCATGTGACCGATCTCGACGTGGAAATCGCCACCGGCGACCTGCGCGATCCTGCCTCATTGGCGCGTGCAGTTGCCGGGTGCGGCTTGCTGTTTCATGTGGCTGCCGATTACCGCCTGTGGGCGCGCCGTCCCGCTGATCTCTACCATTCGAATGTTGAGGGCACGCGCAACCTCCTCAACGCCGCGCGGCGTGCTGGCGTGGAACGGGTGGTGTACACGAGCACCGTGGGATGCATAGGTATCCCGCACGAGGATCCCGGCAACGAAAACACTCCGGTATCCCTCCGCGACATGGCCGGCGATTATAAGCGATCGAAATTCCTGGCCGAACAGGTGGCTCTCGAATTTGCCCGCGAAAATTTCCCCGTAATTGTGGTGAACCCCACCGCGCCAGTCGGCGATCATGACGTGAAGCCCACTCCGACCGGCCAGATCGTTGCCGATTTTCTGAAGGGCCGGCTCCCGGCATTCATCGACACGGGGTTGAATATTGTGAGCGCCCGCGATGTAGCGGCAGGGCACCTGCTGGCCCTCCAATTCGGCCGCCCAGGGGAGCGCTACATTCTAGGATCGCAGAACCTCACATTGGCTGAAATCTTGCAGATTCTCGCGAGAATCACAGGCCGCAGAGCCCCGGCGCTGCGTTTACCGTATGCTGTTGCGTACTGCGCGGGGATTTGCAGTACGGCGTGGGCAGGGATCTCCGGAGAGCCGCCACGCGTGCCCATCGACGCAGTCCGTATGGCGCGAAAGAAAATGTGGGTAACGCATGACAAGGCACAGCGCGAGTTGAGATACCAGCCCGGTGCGGCGGAGGATGCGCTGCAACAGGCTGTGGACTGGTTCCGGGCGAGACCGTCCCTCGTTCATGCTCCTGCGGCTTGATGCGGATTTTATTTGTGGCTTCGGCGCCTATGGAATATAGCGGCATACGCAAACTCACGAAAATCCGGAAGTCACAGGCCTTGGCGTGCGATTGGATGCAGTCGGGCCAGATGGGCGGCCACGATGTTCTCTTGAGCGCGAACGGTGTGGGTTGGGCGCGGGCTGCTGCAGCGGTGGATGCTGTCTGCGCAGCGTTCCGGCCGGATGCAGTCGTCAGCACAGGCTTTTGTGGTGCGCTCGATCCGGAATTGGGCATCGGAAGTGTGATTGTGGGTTCGTGTGTGCGTGGAAGCACCGTTTTCAGTTGTCAACCTCTTTCATCTGACGTGCCACACACACGAGGAGTTGTGTTCTCAGTAGATCACGTCGTGCAAATGGCGGCCGAGAAACGGGCATTGCGCGCCGGCGGCGGCAGCGTGGTGGAAATGGAAGCGGCAGGCGTCGCTTCCCGGGCCCAAGCCCTCGGCTTGCCATTCTATTGTGTCCG
>JASIAM010000052.1 GCA_030041985.1 Bryobacteraceae bacterium
CTTGGAGCGCAGGCGTGCTGGCGGTGGTTGCGGCCGGTTTGGGGCAGGCACAGGATCTGACGACCGTTTTTCCGTTGTACCCGGCGTCGGTCTCCACTGTTCCCTCCAATGGCGATGTGAATCCGTATGGCGTGTTGTTTGTGCCGAAATTGCCGGCGGGCGGCGGATTGCAGCCCGGTGACATCCTGGTGTCGAATTTTAATAATGTGGAAAATTTGCAAGGGCTGGGAAAGACGATCGTCCGAGTGACAAAGTCAGGTAGTGTATCGACGTTTTATACAGGCACGGCGAGCCAAAGCGGACTCACAGCCGCGTTGGGTGTGCTATCGAACGGGGTTGTACTGATCGGAAACCTGCCCACGGCGGACGGCACGCCGGCTACAGTGCGGCCGGGACAGTTGGCGGTTCTGGACCGGTTCGGCGATTTCCTCGGTACGCTCGGAAACCCATCAACGGTGAATGGGCCATGGGCGATGGCGGTGGATGACACGGGAACCAACGGATCGGGTGTGGCCCACGTATTTCTGTCGAACGTTCTGAGCGGAGTGGTTTCGCGAATCGACATCGGTTACACACTCACTAACCTTAGCGCCTCCGATCTGGTGCTGGCCAGCGGCTTCAATCATCGCACGGACCCGGCGGCTCTCGTACTGGGACCCACGGGATTAGTGTACGACCGGACAACCGATGTGTTGCTGGTAGCTTCGTCTTTCGATAACGCGGTTTACCAGATTTCCCATGCCGCGACCGCAAACTCCACCCAAACAGCCAGCCTGCTGTTTTCGGATCTCACACATTTGCACGGGCCGCTCGATTTGACGATTCTGCCGAATGGCCACCTGCTGGTGGCGAACAGCGATGGGTCGAACGCTGACCCGAACCAGCCGAGCGAACTGGTGGAGTTCTCACCGGCGGGGCAGTTTCTAGGGCAGATGCCGATTGACGCGAATAACGGCGGGGCGTTCGGGGTGGCAACGAACAACCTCGCCTGGGGCGCATTTCAGATGGCCTACGTGGATGACAATGCAAACTCACTGAGGATCACGACGGCCGTATCGCAATGAAGAAGGGGCTGACAGTCTGTTCGCCGGCAGACTGTCAGCTTCTTCTTTCGGCTGGCAAACCCAGGTGGCGTTCCAATCGGGTACGCGATTGCTTCTGCGGGAACCCGCTAATCTGCTGTCTGCGAGAAAGCCAAGAAACGTTCGTCAAAATTTCAGGCATTCCCTGGCCTCTCGAAAAAGTTCTCAATCGGACTTCCCTGTGCGGACACCTTCTTGCTGTTCGCGATCTACGGGCCGAAACTCAAAGTAGGAGGACAGCAAATGAAGCTGAACACTCTTCACGATTTGTATCTAAACGAATTAAAAGACTTATTAAATTGCGAACAACAGATCCTGAAGGCCCTTCCAAAAATGGCTGAGGCGGCCAGTTCGCCCGACCTGCGCCGCGCCTTTGAAAAACACCTGGACCAGACCAAAACGCAAACGCAGCGATTGGAACAAATCTTTCAGAAACTTGGAGAACCTGCCAAAGGTCAAAAGTGCAAGGGGATTGAAGGGATTATCGACGAAGGGGAAGACCTGATGGACAAGGATGCGCCGCCCGCCGTATCGGACGCGGCCTTGATTGCCAGCGCGCAACGGGTGGAACATTACGAAATAGCGGGCTATGGAACCGCGCGCAGTTTCGCCCGGCGGCTGGGATTCGAAGATCATGCTCGCCTGCTGCAGGAAACCCTTAGTGAAGAAGGAGAAACGGATAAGCAGTTGACTAGTTTGGCAGACTCGTATATTAACGAAGAAGCGAAGTCCGCCAGGTAGCGAACCCGCATGAAGGAGGAAGATTATGTGTGATTATTCGCTTATGGCTGTTCCTAACCGGTTGGCACGGGAGGGAGAAGAACTGGTCGCGCACCGGTTCCCGACCGGATCGCTGGGGCTAGCTTGCCCGGCCGATCTGAGACGTGCCACCGATCCCCCCGCGCCCACCCGTAAAAGTGTCTGGCGCGCGGTGGTGGATTTCTTCAACCCACCTAAGTCCGAGCCGGTACCGGCTGTATGCATTCCGCCCGGAGCCCGGCTGGAGCTGCAGGATATTCCTGCACGTTTGCAGCAGGAATTAGGCGTTTGCCCGGTGGAGCGCGTGACGTTCACTCAGATTTCCGCCGCCGTGAATAGCTACCGTGATGCTGTGCGCTTCGGCAACGGCCGCGAAGTGCGGCTGCAGGAATTGCGGGAAGGCCAGCGGGTCCGTGTGCTGGATCTGTCGGTGGCCGAAGAACTCGATCTCGAGCGGCTTCGCGAGGAGCGCGCGGAGTTCAGCTACCGGCTGCGCTGACAAGACAGAACCCACAGGGTATTCCCAGCCCGAGGGCGCGCCGTGTGGGGCAGAGATGTCGCACTGCCCCGCCTCCGTCCTCCGGGAGGTTGGTTGTGTGTTTGCCAAGCGTGTCCGTCAGATTGGGGGATAGAGTCACGCGGCCGGCCCATCTGCACGACGCTCCCAGAAATCCTCAAAGCGTCCGCTGAGTTTGGAACAACGCAAAGCAATGATGGCATTTGCTCCGTCCATCATCCACTGGATTCCAGCCCGCTTGAGTCCGGTGCCAAATGAGCACCTTGCAGTCGGTGTCCACTATTCCGCTGGAGATGCATAAACCTTGCTCGTGAAGCTCGGGGTATCGCATGCAGTCGCGGTTGTTGCGAATGTAGCCGGCGCACACTGCGTGTCGATCCAGCGCCTTCAGGAGGGATTTCAGGCGGTTCTCATCCAACTCGTCATAGCGACTTTGAATCCATTGCCTGGATCACTATCGTGATAGCTGGGGTGAGTTTTGCCCGCTATCGTCTGATTCAGGGCCATGGCGAGCTTTCAGATCTTTCTGGCAAACGCGGCGTGGCGGAACGTTTCAGGGTAGCGGACTAACCACATTCACGACGAACGAGGGTGGCGCTCCGGCCTGCGATACGGTGAAGGAGGTTGTAGTAGTGGGCGAGAGGCTCTTGCCGTTTGCATCTTTCAGGGCGAAGGAGGAGCTATGGATCAGGAGCTGAAGGACCGTGTTATAAGGGACGACCAGCAGGTGGCTGCGGCCGGTGGCCTTCGAACTAACGATCGGCATAGGCTGGGCCAGGCCGGAGGGTCCGATGACGTGGATCGCAAGGTTATTCGCGCCGGTTGCGCCGATGGGGGCTGGAAGAAGCGCGGCCGGATCGTTTACCTGGACCTGGAGCGGGTAACCGTGCTGGAGCGGAACGACAATACCTTGGCGGACCTGCCCCGGCACCAGAGGCACCTGAAGAGAGTTGCTATCCTGCCAGAGGCAGGAATCGACAAAGCGCTGGCCGTTGGTGGTGGGCGGAGGGACGGCGCAGACGAAGTACATGCCGGTTTTGAGATTGGAGAAGGCGAAGGAGCCATTGGCGGCGGTGGTCTGGGATTGGCGAAGGCCTTGGGTGGCGATGGTGACGGTGGCTTGGACGGGGTTATTGGATTCGTCGCGGACCGATCCAGAGAGGGACGCGGAGGGGGAGGGGGAAGACAGAGTTTGGGCGGCGATGACGGCCTGCAAAACGGCAAGGGTGACGGCAGTGCGTGCGACCGCTGCAATGAGTTTCATTTGGGTTCGGTCCTGGGGTCCTGTTGGACGCAAGTCGTCGGCGGATAGAAGCTCCAGCAGGAGAAGGGGTCCTTGTGATTGGGGTCGTAGTGCGTGCACATTTGGAAGTTCGCGTCATAGACCGGGCCGATGAGGGTTTCGCCAACCGGCTGCTCCGATGCCGGCTGGACGCGGCACTCACCGGAGCTGGGTTGACGGCTAACGTAGGATTTTTCGCTGTTCTCCGGTGCTAGCGCCCGCTTGGCCGCTTCCCGAACGACAAACTCCTCTTGGAGTTTTCCGGAACGCGCAACGGTGCCGACGTATGGGTCAGCCAGCGCCAAGGCCTGCAGCCTCGCTCGTATGTCGGGATCGTTGCGGAAATAGGAGAGGCCCTCAACGGCCCATGCACGGGTTGGCCCGTCCGGATCGTCGAGCGCGGTCAGGAATGCCGCTCGAATTTTGGCGACCGCTTCGGGATGGGCCCGCATAAGAGCCACTCGGGTGATGCAGAAGCCTAGTTCCCTCAGCGCCGCGGTGCGGTCACTGATCGGCTCGCCGCGAAAATACCGGTCCGGCTTGTGCGATTCCTCTATCAATGCATCCACGGCAAATGGGCAAAGGTCAGCTAGATCGTTGGCCGCGATGCCTCCGGTACCTTGGGCGCCAAGTAATGCTCTCACGGCGCGGGGGTCCCGGAGAGAGCCAACTGCCCAAATCAGGTCTGGCCAGTAGTCGCTGAATTCGTCGTCCAGGAAGTTGCCTTTGTCCTCTTCTTGCTCTTTGTAGCCGTTCATATTTTCTAGGGCTTTGATGAGCGCAAGCTTTATGTGCTCAGCCTGCTGAGGATGGGCGCGGAGCAGATCGCGAACGAGGCCAGGGACGTCGTCCGTGTTCACGTAGGGCCGCAGCAGGCCATAAAATGCCTTGCTGCTGACCTTGTAGTCTGGAGAGGATACCCTCCGCAGTTCCGTATCGATGCCTGTAGATTGAGCTACGACGGCGTTGGGTGAGCAGATGGCCAGTCCGCACGCGAGTCCGATCCATGCCAGGGCCGTTATGTGAGGGCGGCGCATCTCGGAGATCCTTTCTTTCTATTGGCTGTACTGGTTCCGGTTGTGGTTGCGCCAGTCGGCGTGTACACAGTTTAAATGACAGGCAAGCGTGGTAGGTTCGACATAGTCAGCGCTTGCATCGGGCTGAGACGCGCAGGTGACCCCGCCATATGTTTTGGCGGCCGCTACGGACGCCGCGCATGCTTTTTGCGTGTATTCGGCCAAGCTGTGGGTAGCGTTGTTCAGATCCACTGCATCGCCGAACATATGCCGGCTGCGGGGGTTTCCGCCGATTTGGGCGTTATGTGCGGGACTCCGATAGGCGCTATTTATTGTCTGCAGCGAGCCTATAAGCTGCGTCCACCTGTCAAGGCCGTACCCTGAGGACTGGCTGGTCGTCGAGGGTAGCTTAACTAACGCCCATGCGTAGGACCCGTGGACATTAAACTGCGAGAACGTATAGTACGCGCTGTGTGCAGTCTGGGTGTACCAAGAGCACTGTGGCAGCAATTGAACACCGTAGGTGATGTACTCCTGCGTAATGGTGTCGCGCTGGTCCCCACACGGTGCTGGCATTTGAGTCTGCACCTGGAAGGTGCCGTGATTACTCTGAGCGGTCGTCGTTCCATTGGATTGGAAGCCCAGGCCCGCGCCTACAGAGGTTACCTGCACGTCGTAGGGACCGACGGCGCTCGCAGCCGCATTTAGAGTGGCTGTAATGCTTGAAGTGGTCCATGATGTGATACCGGTCACGCTGACATCAGCGCCATCGGAGCCGTCGCAAGGATCGTCCCCCGAGTAACATAGCCCGAGGCTGCCGGCTGCAAGTCCGAAATTGATTCCCGTGATGGTGGCAGTGCTTGTGCCGCCCGAGACCAGCGGCGGGTTCAGCGTGACGCTGTAGATGGACGGCGTTGGGTCTACCTGGGCGCCGCTGAGGTCGAAAGAACGTACGTAGCCCTTGATGGATGCCCCTCCGCTCTCATTGGTGAAGGCGGGGAAACCGTAATTCAGTACGACGTTGCAAAAAGGCGCAGGATGCGAGAAGTAGTAATCGCCGATAACGGCGTAGATGCCGCCGGCATTGCCCGGCGAGGAATTGAAAGGCAACAGCGCGATTTCCGTGTCCATGGACATCGCTGTCGCCGAGCCGCTGTTGGCAAGCTCGCCCGACCTGGAGGTCAGATGCCCGTTCTGCACCTCGTTTACCCATCCGGCCGCCCCGCTGCCAACCGGATCGGTGGAGGCGGTAAGTGTGGCCGCAAGGGTCCCGTCCGAGTACTGGTTTAGCAGGGAGTTAAAGTTGATGTCTCCCCCGCAGGTGTTGGACGGTAGGTTAGGGGGTGCCACGGGGTTATCACCGCTGCTGCCGATGCCGCTGCTGCCGCCGCCACCGCTGCCGTATGGGGGCTCCTGAGCCAATAGCTCGTCATATGCTACGATGTGCGCGCCGACGGGGACCCAATCGCCGGTGACGCCTTCCGCGGTGGTGCCGCGCGCCCACGCCGGGAGCAGCGTGTTCGGCAATGGCTGGGGGAAGCTGACCACGATGCTCACATCATATCCCTGCGTCGTTTGCGTCAGGGTTGATTCGCTGGTGTAGACGTTGCAATACATGCTGGCAAGCGTTCCAGTTCTGAAGGTGCCGTACGCGATGCCGGCGATGTCGATGGACTGGTTCGGGTACCAATCTACCTGGCACACCGGCAGTTCCGGGCTGGTAGTGTCGACATTGAAGGCGATCTGGCCGCCTGCGATATCGGAGGGGCCGAGTGGATCGGTGAAGTGGAAAGTGAACTGGTGGGTTCCGCCGGAATAGGCGCCACTAAGCTGGGGGTAAGCGAGCGAGATCTGAATACTGCTTTGCGCGCCGCCGGAGGCGACGGTCAGTGCAAATTCGGAGCTGACCGAGTGGCCTCCGGTATCGGCGACCTGGATATAGAAGGTATAGCCTCCGGCAGTGGTGGGTGTGCCGCTGAGAACGCCGGCAGTTGATAGGGTGAGGCCGACGGGCAGAGTGCTGAGCGCGGACCAGGCATAAGAGCCGGTGCCGCCTGTGGCTGCGAGCGTTTGCGAGTAGGCGGAACCGGCGGTGCCGTAGGGTAGCGTGCTGCTCGTCAGGATCGTAAGGGCTGTGCCGCCTTCCTGAACGCTGACCGAGCAGGTATTGGAGGCGCTCCGGTTCGTGTTGTCTGTGATCGTAATAGCCCCTTCGTAGATGCCAGGAGTGGTGGGCGCGATGGAGGCGCTCTGCCCGTTGCCGGAGACCTGTCCCGACCAGGAATAAGTATAGGGCGCCGCCCCGGATGGGTTGGCGGTGAACGTTACGGACTGTCCAGTAACCGCCGGATTGGGTGTGCCGGCGCAGCCCAGCGGAGGCCGCCACTCAGTGCCGTATTCTCAAACTGGATTCCCGACCAGTGTGGAGAGGCGTTTGTCAGCCGCAGGTACGAAGAGGTTCCCGACATGGAAATGTGGAGTGGGGCCGCCGGGCTCGCCGTTCCGAGGCCGTGTCAAGAATTTTGTGTAAACATTCCCGTGGGTTGATGTTTCGAGCCGGCTATACTGGTTGCACCCGAGCGGAGGGTAAGGCTCTGCGGAGACGCAACCTGAGCGCCGACTCGGCGGCCGGGATTCGCCGGGATCGAGC
>JASIAM010000053.1 GCA_030041985.1 Bryobacteraceae bacterium
GGGAACCTATCGGTTGCTGTAGCAGCGTGAAGCCGTTGCCAGCCAGAGTCAGTCCATAGTGCTGCAGCGTGCTCATGGGCAGCAGGTTGTACGCCGGGTCGGCCTGCTCCCAAGCTCCACGATTGCCCACATAATTGGCTTCCACAATTATGCTGTTCGTGATCTCGCGCTGCAAACCGATGCTCCATTGGAAAATCCGTGCCGGACGCCCGGCACCGTTATTGATGGCAAAAAACGGAGCGTTGAGCTCACCGGGGGTTGGATATTGGCCTGGGTTGTAATTCGGGAAGGTGGAGTGAAGACTCGCGGGAATGCCCTGCGACATATAAAAAACCGGATCGTCGGGAGTGGCGGTTGCGAAACCCGTGATGCTGCCAATCGAATAAGAGAAATCCGCGTTTTCGGCGGTCTGTCCATAGCTAATCGCCCCGCCGGCGCGCAGCACCGTTTTCGGGGTGAACTGGTAGGCCACCCCCAAACGCGGCCCGAACGCCAAGGGATAGATCGACGCATAGTTGCAATTGCAGTGGTTCGGCCCGCTCCCTTCAAACGCCACGGCCCCCGGGCGGTCGACAGTAGGGTTGAAAGTGGAGGGCGAGAAGTTCGCGATGCGGCCATACTCTTCCCTTAAGTAGGTCTGGTAATCGTATCGCAGTCCATAAGTGAGGGTTAATTTGCGGGTGACTTTCCACGTGTCCTGCGCATATATACCGATCGCATGGCCGCCGAGGTGCGTATCCGCCGGGGGCGCGATGTCGCCACTATTGACACCACCCAAAAGGAAGCTGGCATAGGCGGAGCCTGCCTGGTACGGGGCGGTGGCATCGTTGGTAGCTAAATAGGGAGCGTCGGTGGTATTTCCAGAGAACTCGCACCAACAGTTGGCGTATTCATCCGAAGTCCATGGGAAGGCGTTGATGATCAACTCGCCACCGAATTTATAGGTGTGATTGCCTTTGACCCAGGTGAGATTGGTATTGGCGGTCGGCTTCTCGTCGTCCGCATATGCTATCAGCCCCGCCCCCGGGGATGGGCTATAACCGCTCAATCCGTTTGGTCCGGTCGCTCCACCCAAGATATAGGGGAAGGCATTATATTCCTGCCCGGTGAACCCCAACTCGCTGGCGGAATTGAAGGACGGCGGTGAGTTGATGAGCACGGTGTGCTGCTCGCCGACGCCCACGTGGAGCAGCAGGGTGGGACGAAGGGTGTCGTCAAAGTTGATGCGCACCGTGTGGGTCCGCTGGTTTGTTGGCTCTACCCCGTTGATCGGGCCCGGTATACCGTTGTTATTGTCGTTAGTCTGTTTGTTCAGCGAGTAGAAGATTGACATCTTTGCCGTAGAGCTGAACGACTGATCGACCTTGAAGGACGGAATCGTGGTGTGTGGGTCGGTTACGTACGTCGGGGCGAGGTAATTGAGGTAGACGCCGCCGTACAGCGTGTTGTTCGGCTGCGGCATGAGGGCTTGAATCTTCGCGTCCACCGAATCAAACCGGCTCACCGGGATTACGTTGTTGGGAAATGGCGTGCGAATCCGATAGCCATTGTAGAGGTACTCCGATTGGGGGTCGAAAATTTCTCCCTGGTAAATTTCCTGGCCGGTTGGATCTTTGATAATGTTGTTCTGTGTGACGAGGCCCTGATTCGCCAACGAGAAATTGCCCTGCTGCATGGCCGCATCCGGAACCGTATAGTAGGTACTCGAATTGAATGCCTTATTCCGGAGTTGCTCCCAGTTGAAGAAGAAGAAGGTGCGATTGTGTCCGTTGTAAACCTTGGGAATGACTACCGGCCCGCCCACGGTGAAGCCGTAATCGTTTAAGCGCGACCGGTTCCGGACATGCCCCGTTGGAGGGTTTGTGCCAACCGACGAGGTGTAGGGCAAGCCGGCGTTGAAGTCCTCGTTGGTCATGAAATCGTACGCCGAACCATGGAACTGGTTCGTGCCGGACTTCATGACCATGTTCACCACGCCGCCGCCCGCGCGGCCAAACTCAGGGGCATAGTTGCTGGTTTGGAGCGCTACTTCCTGGACCGCGTCGACGCTCATTTGCATCTGGCTCATCATCTGCTGCCACTGAGTATTCGTGGCATCCTGCCCATCGACCATGATCTCTTCCGTGTTGGAGGGCAGGCCGTTGACACGAAAGTCGCTGTTATTGCTAAACGATGTCCCGCTGACCAGGTTCAACATGGCATAGGGGCTGCGGACGGTTCCGCCGCCATTGGCGATAAACGTTACTGGCAGATTGTCCAGCGTACTGTTGTCGACGTTGTAGGATACCTCCGCGCTTTCGGTCTTGAGCAGTGGCGCGTCGGCCGCGATTACCGTGACCGATTCGGTTTGCGATCCCACTTCAAGCTGGGCGTCTACACGAACATCGGTTTCCGCCGGCACCATGACGCCCGACCGCACAAATTTCTTGAATCCGGCCGACGTAACGGTGACTTCGTAAGTTCCAAGGGTTAACGAGACAGTGTAATTACCGGTGCCGGAGACACCACTTTTGTAAACGACTCCAGTATCCGTATTCCGGATTTCAATGTTGGCGCCCGGGATTGCAGCGCCAGCCGGGTCGGTAACCTGCCCCGTAATGCTGCTGAGTTGCTGTGCCGAAATGCCTGCAGCTAGCAGACACACTACTCCTGAGAGCTTCGCGAAGCGTCCCATATTCAACCCTCTTCTGATCCAGTCTTTTGTTCTAAAAACCCCAGAAACCTGGTAAATCGAAGTGAGTATATCCCAATAGCCCTAACGAGTCAATAAGGTTTGAATCAAAATGCATGCAAATTTTCAATACCAGGTTGGTGTTACTCACTAGTTAGTGGGTCTTATAGAACTGATAGAGCTGGGATTAGAGCTATGAGCTTTGGGAAACTCACGGCTCCCGAACCGCTACGACGCGCCCCCCAGTGACATCCGTCAGGTGCTGGACCGTTCCGCTTGGCCACGTAATTTCGACTGCCTTTGCGCGGTCCTCCACTCCCAATCCGAATCGCACCACAGGTTCGCTCGATGACGCGTAGCCCACACTCGTAGTTGCATGATTGAATAAGGTCTTGCCCGATGGAAGTGTGATACGAAGGCGAGCGCCGATACCGTCCCGGTTGCTCTTCGTGCCACGGAGTCGAAAGGCGAGCCAATGGTTGGTGGTGGGAGTGACGTTGCGAAACAGGCGCGCTGGGGAGCCAATGGCTGTGACCATCACGTCGACTTTCCCATCATTATCGAAATCCGCAAATGCCGCACCGCGATAAAACGCCGCGTTTTGAAAATCGGGACCCGCCGCCGTGGATACGTCTGCAAATCGCCCGCCGGTATTGCGGAACACGCTATTGGGGAGCGGTGCAGGCGTCCCAAGGAGGTTGCCGAGTTCGGGGAAATGAGCATTAGCGAAAAACAGATCTTTCCATCCATCGTTATCGAAATCGAAAAAGGCGGCCGCCCACCCGGTCAAACGGCGGGTAGCCGCTGCCAGCCCTCCTTTGGCGGTGAAGTCCTCGAATCCGGCGCTGCGGCCCAGGTTGCGGAAGAGTTGGTAGGAGTCGTTTACCATTCCGGTGGCCACCAGGTCCGGCCAGCCATCGTTATCGAAATCGCGGAAATCCGCGCCCATGAAGGCGACGGGCCGCCCGCTTTCCGGCAGCGCCACTCCCATTTCAATGCCGGCCTCGCGAAAGCGAAAGCCTCCGAGATTATGGAACAGAAAGTTAGGCACGGTGTCGTTAGCGATAAAAATGTCCGTCAGGCCGTCGCCGTCGAAATCCGCAAATGCCAGCCCCATGCCTTTCCCAAT
>JASIAM010000054.1 GCA_030041985.1 Bryobacteraceae bacterium
TTCGTAAACCTGCCCATTCGACCACAGCCGGATCTTCTGGCCGATGCGCAGCCTTCCATCCACTACGCGCAATAGAATAATCACGCCGCGGTAGGGATCGAACCAGGAATCGAAAATCAGGGCACGCAGCGGCGCCTCGGGCGATCCTTTGGGCGGAGGCACCAGGTGCACGATGGCTTCGAGCGTCTCGTGCACGCCCGTTCCCTGCTTGGCACTCACCAGAATGGCATCACGCGCGTCGAGGCCGATGATGGTTTCGATCTGTTCGCGGATACGTTCCGGCTCCGCCGCCGGCAGATCGATTTTATTAATCACCGGAATGATTTCCAGGTTGTGGTGCAGCGCCAGATACGTGTTGGCCAGCGTCTGCGCCTCTACCCCCTGTGAGGCGTCCACGACCAGCAGCGCGCCTTCGCAGGCCTGCAGACTGCGCGAAACTTCATAGGAGAAATCCACGTGCCCCGGCGTATCGATCAGATTCAACTGGTACTCGCGCCCATCCTCCGCACGATAATTCAACCGGACGGCATGGGCCTTGATGGTAATGCCGCGCTCGCGCTCCAAGTCCATGGAATCGAGTACCTGGTTGATCATTTCCCGCTGGCTAAGCGCTCCGGTCATTTCCAGAAGCCGGTCGGCAAGCGTCGATTTGCCGTGATCGATGTGCGCAATGATAGAAAAATTGCGGATGAATTCGCGGTCCATTCTGATGCGGGGATGCTCTGCTATCGATTATCCCATAGGCAATTTCGCCGTTCTGCGGGCAGGGGTTGCGGTAACCGGCGGTTCCAGTAAAATGCTCCTCATGCAGAGTTCCTTTCGTCTTGTCCTGACGGCCGCGGCTTTGATTCCGGCCGCGTTCGCCGCCGATTGCGACCGGGCGTGCCTGAAAGGCGTGCTCGACCAGTACCTGAATGCTGTCATTCAACACAACCCGTCAGCCGCGCCGCTTACGCCCGGGTACCGGCAGACGGAGAACGCGGTGGTTCGGCGCCCGGGCCAGGGGATTTGGCAAACGGCCAAGGCGCTCGGCAAGGTCCAGCGGCGCTACTTCGACCCGGTGACCGGGAACGTAGCCTATTTCGGCACACTCGAAGAGACCTCCGGCAACGCGGCTGTAGTGACGCTACGACTGAAGGTCGACAGCCGCAAAGTGGCCGAGGCCGAATGGTACCTCGCGCGAAAAGGAGCCCCCGGCATCGGCGTCGGCGCTGGCGCGCAGGCCAGTAACGCTTTCTGGGATCCCGAATACCTGGCCGCACATCCGCCAGTGGAGCGGGTGGTACCGAAAGTCGAGCGCGTTTCGCGTGAGGACTTGATTGCGATCACGAATAGTTATTTCGATTCGCTTTCGGCCCGCGACGGCCACATCATGATCGCGCATCCCGGCTGCGTGCGCCTGGAGAACGGGGTGCTCACCACGCAACGCGACGCGCCGGCGAATCTGCCCGCCAACGCCGCTGGCATCTTCAACGGCAAGACCGATTGTATGAACGAGGGGGCTATGGCGAACATCTACGCGGTGGTCGCCCGCCGCTTCCCGGTGGTGGATGAAGAAGCCGGCATCGTGCTTGGGTTGGGCGTCTTCCTGCGCAAGCCGGGCGTGGCCATGCGCCGCAATCAGTTCAGCGAGTGGTTTGTTATCGATCAAGGCAAGCTGCGAGCCATCTACTCCTCGATGTTCTACCCGGACCAGGACGCGCTCGTGCCCAATTGGCCGCCCTACGATGGCAATTGGCCCGTGCTGCCGGCACCGCAGTAACGGCGGTCAGGCTGGTCGTGGTGGCGTCCGGGCCGATTTACTGCTCTAGCTTCTAGCGCGATTCCACTTCGTTCGTTTTTGAGAGAGATCTGGCGAATTGCCCCGTTGCCGCGAAGCACTGATATCCGGCCGGTGCCAGAGTGGCGGCGCGGCGGGCTGCGGCGGCGCGGATGATGCAGGGCCGGCGCTGCGAGCGGCAAATTCAAGCACGGTGACGATCTGCTCGCGGGTCAGATGAAACCATTCCGCAATCTCGTCAATGGTGGCCCCGGCTTCCAGATTTTCAAAGACGATGGACACGGGCATGCGGGTATCCTTGAACACCCACGCGCCGCTAACCTTGCCGGGGATGCTCTCCACGGCGGGGCATTGGGACCAATCGAGAGTTGCCATGTGCTTACCCTCCCTTCATCGTAGCTTTTTAACACGGATCGGCGCCGGCGTCACGGCGGAAATCGCGTGTTTCAGGGGATACCAGAAACATCACCGAGGGCGCGGCGGTGCGTTATAGGGATACCTGACACTTAACTTTGCGGCGAAAAGTGGAGGAGGGGGGATGAAACGCGCCCGATCATCTTCGGATAATTTGGCCTACGCTGCCTTACTCTTCTCGCTTTGTTTAATAAAGGCTTCGAGACGCTGACGGGACCTTTGTTCCGCAAGGCGCTGGCGTTCGGACAGCTTCAGATAGATGTCGTTTAGCCGACTATAGATGAGCCTCGGCGCGGGGATGGAAACGCCGCACGCGGATTTCCTTTTCCCGGTTGCGGGTCTTGGCGATGTCGTAGGCCGACTGCATCCGCATAAGTGTTTCCATGTTCACGCCGAAAGCCTTCTCGATGCGTAGCGCCATGTCGCCAGATAGATCGGCCCTGCTGTTGAGCAAGCTGGACAGGGCAGGGCGCGACACCTGTAACGCGGCGGCTGCTGCCGTGACGGTCAAGCCAGCCGGTTCGATAATCTCCGTCCGTATGAAATCGCCGGGGTGCGGCGGGTTCTTCATGGGCATGGTTCGTACTCCTTCGGGCTAGTGGTAATCCTCTAAATTTACGTTGCAGATTTCACGCTCGTCGTTGATCGTGAACGTCAAGCGGCGATTGCGCGTGACGCTTAAACTCCATCTACCTTTGCGGCCGCCGGTGAGCGTATGAACCTTCTAGCTTGCCAGCGCCCGCAATTCCTCGGCCTCTTGCATCGCGTCGAGAAACGCCTCTCGCGTTGCCGCCCTCATAAAGCCGCTTGAGGCCCTTGTGGCTGAAGCTGCGTATCTTCATCGGCAGACTGTAGCCTGTAGCTTTACGCTTGTCAACATAAATATTGTAACTGAACGGAGGGCAGGGAAGCTCGATACTCACCGATGCTGCGGCAAGCGTACATACCGCGATCCGGAAGATTAATGGTCGAAAGCCGGCTCCACGTCAATTGGCTATGAAACACGCATTGCTGCGACTTCGAAACTGCCTGGGGCCGCGAACACATTGGCCTCATTCGATGCTTCCGGGAAGCGTGCTCTTGACGCACGTCGGACAGTCCGGAGTTCATCGCGCGAGGTAAATATGCCAAGGCGGCCCGATTCGGACGCCGGCCAAAGAGGAAGACCGGTCAGGCTGTTTCGGAAACGCTCAGCTCCACCCAGCCGGGCAAGGTCGCGGGCTTGTTGTTCAGGAACACGATGCGGCGCGTCTTGGGGAACGGCAGATTGGACGCGAGCGCGCGATTGTAGAGCGAGAACTGCTGGAGGATCTGGCGGTAGTCCGGATTGCTGGTGTCAAGCCAGGAGCTTTTCGTGAGCAGCCCACCGCCCCATCCCAGAGCTAGAAGGCATGCGCCTTTTTCGCGTGCCTGGGCTAACTGCTGTTCCAGTTGTTCGAGGCTCTTGTCGAGCAGGGCCAATCCAGCCATGGCCGCGTACTGGCGTTGTACAGCCAGCAGGCCCGCCGCATACACATTGGCCGCTTCGAAGACTTTGGCGCGATCGAACGATTCGGGCCAGCGCACGGTGCGGCGAATCTCCGGCTGTAAAAAGAAGGACTCTTCCTTCCAGGGGCCTTCGAACGCAGCGCCGGCCGGGGCCATTTCCGCGAACACCGGCGTGCTTTCCTCGGGTCGCGCGCCATCCACTGAGCCGCGCGGGCTCTGCTTCCAACCGAGCGCGTATTGCGGTCCGCGCGGGACCAGGGTGGAGGTACGCAGCAGGTAGATTTGGAATTGCGCTGGGTCGACTGGCGCAGAATCCGCGGCACTGATAAACCGCATGCGATTGGCGCCGGCCGGGCCGAGGGCGCGCTCTTCGACTACTTCTGCAGGACGGCGAGGCACGCGTTCGCCTTGCACGCGATTGAGCACTTCCTGCATCATGCCGTCGCGCCAGTTGGCGAACAGCATGGCAGTGCGCAGCGCGCCTTTCATGGCAGTGCCCGGCAGATACGGGCCGGAAACACCGGCGGCGAAGGTTGGGATATGGAGGCTCTCGCCGGTGGCACGATTCCAATAGGCGGAATAAGCGGCGTTTTCGAAGGGAATGCGGCGTCCCGCAAAGTTCTGTGCGAAGCCGCCCCAGGAGGCGAAGTCCAACTTGTCGGCCTTTTTGAGTTGCGCGAGATATCCCTCCAGGCGCGGCCCCTTGGCAAGCAGGCGGAAGATGCGCCACTGGTCGAGCACGTTGACGTGGTCCTTCCACACCATGTAATCGATGGGAGCGAGCTTGCGGCCATCGCCCACCAGAACCGGCGTGAGGCAGGTGATCCGGTAACGCATCAGCTCACCTCCCGAGTTGGGGGCTGGGGACTGGGGGCTGGGGGCTGGGGACCGGGGCGCGCAATTCGGTAACCCATCAGCTTACCTCCGGGAGGGGAATGGAGAGGGCAAAACCGGCCCGGTAAACAGGATGTGCGAAGCCATCAGGGGCTACATCGGGCACGGACCCGCGCAAGCCCGAAGACGCGTACAGGACCGATCCCTCGGCCACCATCTGGATCTGCTTTTTTAATTCGCCCGCGCCGGCAGGCGATTCGATGCGCCCGCCGCGAGTCACTAAAGTATAATTGCCGCGCTCCCAATCGACCGAATCGGTGCCGGCGGGAATGAAGAGGGACAACAGCCAATGAGGCGTTGGGGATTGGGGACTGGAGGCTGCGGGCTGGGGATTGGGGACTGGGGGCTGGGGACTAGGGACTGGGGACTGGGAACTGGGGTCGTTCGGTTCAGAGGCCGTCTCGGATTGGTTTTCCAGTCCCTGGTTTTCCAGTCCCTGATCCCCAGTCCCTAGTCCCTGATTTTTGATTTCCAAAATCATGTCCGGCAACACGCCTTGGGTGAATTCGGGGCTTTCGGCGCGGCCCCATCCGCGGGAGCGCTCTCCGCCGAAGCCGCTATCGGCGAGCAGACGGAACGCCGTTTTCAGAGGATCCAGCCAGCGGTCGCGCGCTGCTTCATCGGCGAATGATGCGATAGTCCACAGGCCCGCGCCCGGCCGGAATTCTACGGCAGCTACGGAATGCCGCTCGGCCGCGCCGGTCAACCGGTCCACGGCCGTGTTGAAGCGAAGGCCGCTCCGGAACGGGCCGGGCTTACCCGCGGGGACCAGGCATGCGCTCGATCCATCTACGGCCCACTGTTTCTCTTCCAGCACTTGCCCGGAAATAAGGCCCTGCACGATGCCTAGCGGCACAAAGCGCGCGCTCTTCCAGCGCACGCGCGCCGACAGCAGCGCGGGCGAAGAGGGCGGCCAGACGGTGCGCGGCGGGACCACGAATCCGATCTCGTCGAGGAAGGGGAAGCACGAGCTGAACGACACCGCCGGCGCGCCGTTAGCGGCTGTGGCGGCGAGCCAATCCTCAAGCAGGCCCAGACGCAACATGGCGGACGCCACGGCTGAGAATAGAGAATCGCTGTGATAGATCGCATCCACCTGGTTCCGCGCGCCTGAATCCGGCCCGATGCGCCAAGGCCCGGTGGGTCTCAGCTTGATCACCAGACCGGGATTCATGATTCGTCGCGGAGAAAAGCGAAGCCCGATTGGTTAACAGCGCCCTGAATATCGCCCAAGGTGGCGCCGGCCGCGATCTCCTTTTCCGGCTCGCCGCCGGCGTAATATTTGCGGCTGCGCCACGCCAGGCGGAGCTGGCCGAAACTCACCCGGCCGCTGCCGCGCGAGCCGCCGCCGCCCAGGGTATCGTCTTCAAGCAGGCGCATCCCTTCGAGCACGCGCAGAAACAGCGGCGCATCCTCGTCGCATAGCACGTCCATGACGAAACGCGTGCGGAAGCGGGCGCCGGAAGGCACGCGCTCGAGCGTTCGCGGGTTAGCCTGGGAGGTGATGCGGTCAATCGCATTTTCGCTTTTCACCTCGGTCAGTTCGTCGTCCAGATTTTCGCGCATCTGGGCAGTGATGCTCTCCGGATCGAGCAGCGCATCGAAAACCGTGAGGCGCGCGGGAGTAGCCTGGGCCGTCTCCAGGGTTTCGCCCTGCACGCGCTCCATGCGGCCCGGGTTGCGCCCGAATAGCAGGCAAATCTCGTCATCGGGGCGGTCGCTTTGATGAATGCGGACCTCCTGCCCTTTGCGCCGGGACAGATAAACCAGCTCGGACGGAATGGCCAAGCCGGAAGACTGCTCGAGCAGCGCGCGGATCTTGCCGCGCAGGGAACTGCCGGGCACGTAGGGCCTTCCGAAGGCATCCTTCACTACGGGATTATCCGAGCCGCCAATTTCCAGAGATCCCTTGCCTGCGCCCACATGCAGGCCGGTCTCACATTGCAGTTCGCCTTCCAGGATCAGCTTGCCGATCAGCTTCAATTCAGTTTGCGAGGTGTGTGCGCTCATTCGCTACTCGTTGTAGGCCACGATGGCCTCGAATAAATCTTTGAACCGTTCATAACCGCGGATATCGTTCTTGCGGGTCACCTGGAGCAGCAGCTTTTCCAGTTGATCGAGACTGCGCAAGCCGTGCCGCGCAATGGTATATGCCAGGCGGGCGCGCAACATGACGAACTCGTGCTGGCGCTCGTTTTCCGGCGCGCGTACGGCACGCCGCACCGCGCTATAGAGGCGGCGCAACTGGCTCTTGGTTCCCGAATCCATATCGCGCATGCGGCTGACGATGGCGTGCGCCTGGTTGTCCAGATACAGGCTGTCGCCAATCAACTTGTCGAGTTCGATTTCGGGCGGGCCTTCGGGCCGTCCGCGATCGCCGCCACGCCGGTCGCCGCGGTCACCGCGTTCGCCATGAGGTCCTCCCCGTTCGCCGCCTTCCCGCCCTTCGCGAGGTCCGCCGCCGGGACCGCGGCCTTCGCGTGGCGGCTGGTTCTCGCGCGCGGTAGCGGTTTGGCCCCGCGCTTCCTGCTCTTGCGCCATGTGTTTATCCTTCAGTTATCAGTCTGGCCCACTCCAGGGCCACCAGGCCCGCGGGCCGCAATTTTACCTCAGACGATTTGCGCCCCACCAGCTCGTTGACCAGGTGGGCGCGCAGCTTTTGAAATTCGCGATCGCGCGTGCCGCTCAAAATCCGGTTGAAGCGCCTCTGAAATCGCCAGGTGCGCTGCACTTCGTTGCCCTCTTCGCCGGGCGCTTCGTGGCGGTACAAATTCCGCAATTGGTAGAGAAACTGCCGCGACATGCGAAAATCGTGAACCAGCCGGGTGACGGTGTCTTTGAGTTCCGCGGCGTCGTTCAGGTGCCGCCACTCGAGAATCCGTCCCAATAGAAAAATACAGTCCCGATCGGCGGCTTTCGCCAAGTCGAGATTCCGTCCGGCTTCCTGATAGACGGACGCCAGGGGGTAATATGTTTCCGGAGCCAGGGCAATCGCCATGGAAATCGTTTTGCCTTCAGCGCCCGGATATTCTTTCAGGTTTTCCTCGGTGAATCGCTGGAACAGGCGCTGCACTTCGCGCGCCAAAGCGATCAGCGCATCCCAGGAACCATAAACCGCGAAATCGTCGCCGCCGGAATAAATGATGCTGACCTTGCGCCAGAACTCCGGCAGCGAGCAAAGCACTTCCAGTTCCCCGGCGAAGAATTGCTTGTAGAGCACGGAGAGCGGCACATGCTCTTCGATGTTATGCACCCGGCGCAGGCGCAGGGCGAAATTATCCACATCCCCGCGCAGCACGCCCCAGATGGAGCGGCCCTGCGCGCGCCGGGCAAGTGTCTGTACGGGCGCCGCGGTTTTGCCATCGTCGGAAGGGGCCGCATGGCGCGCCAGCATAATCGAATCCGGTGAAAGATTGGAGCTGAGATTCCAGGTGTACTTGCCGTCTCCCGCGCTCACTTTGCCGGGGCTTTCCGGCGACCAGCCGACGCGCGATGCCTCCCGCACCCTGGCGCCCAGTTCGCGCGCGAAATACGCATCGGCCTCGGGATTGAGCGCGCGCTCGAACGGATGAAACGAATGGCCGTTGGCTCCGGCCAGCGGCGTGCTGCGCTGCCGTTCGAAACCGTCGTTGAGACGCTTGCGGATCACCGCCCAATCGCCCAAATTGTCGGTAACGCTCCAGATCAGGCTCACGTGTCCGCCGCTCAGATCACGGATCTGGGTCCTGGCCGCCTGTAGAAACGCTTCGGCGGCGCCTATGGCTTCGCCCGGCAGCACGATAAGAAACTGCCCGCGGCCACTAGAGCCGAGCAGAATGCGCGGCAGGCGCAGCTCTGACAGTAGCGCACGCGGCAGGACTTCACACAGCAGGCTGATCCACTGGGATCGCCCCGCCAGCACATCTTCACCCGCGGACCGGTTGGAGCGCCCCTCTATGGAAGCAGCGAGTAGAAACTCCTCTGTGCCGAGGATCTTCCCTTGCAGCAGGATCTGTTCGGCCATGGAACCTGGAAAGTGCCCTTTGAGAAACCTAACTGTATCACACATTCCTGAGAATAAAGCTGATGTGAGAGGACTTACGTCATATGCGCAGTTTCGCAATCATGGTGGCGATGCTATCGCTGGCAGTGCCGCGGCCGGGCTGGACCGCGGGAACGCTCGTCACGCCTCAATCGGTTCAGACAACCAAACCCAAGCCTGTAACGCGGCGCGCGGCGCCCACCCGGACGGATGCTGACATAGAAAAAGATATTCGCAACCGTTTCTCTAAATCAAAGATTGGCGCCGAGAAGTACCAGGTGCATGTGCAAGGCGGCGTGGCCACCATCGAAGGCAAGACGGATGTCATCCAGCACAAAGGCGTTGCTACGCGCCTGGCGCGGCTAGGCGGCGCGACATCCGTGAAGAACCAAATCCAGATCAGCGAGGCCGCCAAGCAGAAAGCGGCCCAAAACCTGGCGAGCGGCCGGCGCCGCGCGCAGATCAAACGGGGTGATGCGCGGTCGGAGCCACGGTCGCAAACGGCTGCGGCAGCGAAGAGCCGCTCCTAGGAAAGCGTTGGGACACTTACCGCCCTCGGGCGAAGCGGCGCAGGCGGAAAATTTCGGCGAGCGAAAGATACAGATTGGCCACGCCCATGCCACTTACGGCGCCGCGCAGATAGGGATTCATCCAGTAGCGCCGCCATTGCGGCACCAGCGTGGCGGCATAGTTGTTCTGCCAATATTCCGACCAGGGAAACGCCAGCAGGAACAGGCCGATTTCGAGACACAGCACGATCAGCAGCACGGCCGAAAACTTGTGATACCAGCGCCACTCGGGCGGCGCCACGGGCACCGGCCCGGGAGCGGTGGTCGAGGAGGCGATATCGCGCTCGTGGGGCATCATGCGGCGCCTGCCGTTTCGAACAGCGCCAGTTGGGAGCCTGATTCCACCGGGAACCGTGAATGGGCGCGCACCGGCTCAAAACTCAAACGATGCAGCGGCGTAGAACCCAGTTCGCGGATTGCTTTAAGGTGCTCCGGGGTGGAATAGCCCTTGTGCGACGCCAGACCATATGCCGGGAAAACCGCATCCCACACGCGCATGCAGGCATCCCGCTCCACCTTCGCGAGGATGGAGGCCGCGGCAATTGCCCAGCAGCGCGCGTCGCCCTTAATAAGCGAACGCTGGGGCACCGGCAGATCGAGAGGCACAGCGTCAATCAGCACAAAATCGGGCTCCGGGACCAGTTGCGCCACCGCCATACGCATCGCCATGCGTGAAGCCTGGTAGATATTGACGCGGTCGATGGTGGCTGCGTCCACGGCCGCAATGGCCCAAGCCACGGCTCGTTCGCGAATGCGTGCTGCCAGCACTTCGCGCCGCTCCGCTACCAGCATTTTGCTGTCGTTGAGGCCGCGCACCGGCCGCTCCGGGGAAAGGACGACAGCGGCGGCAAACACCGGGCCGAAAAGCGATCCGCGGCCCACCTCATCCACTCCGGCCACTGCCCGAAACCCGCGCGCGCGCAGTTCCTGCTCGAAAATCGCTTCGCACCGGAATTTGCGACTCGCCTCCGGCTGCATGTCAAGCTCCGCCAGCTCTATGTGCGCTCCCGCAAGCGCGCGGCTTTCCCCTTCAGCCCGCGCAGATAATAGAGCTTGGCCCGCCGCACACGGCCGGTGCGCACCACGTCGATATGATCGATCACCTTCGCGTGCACGGGGAAAATACGTTCCACGCCGTGGCCGAAGCTGACTTTACGAACGGTGATGCTTTCGCCCAATCCGGTGTTATTCCGGGCGATCACGGTTCCTTCAAAGGCCTGCAAACGTTCCTTATCGCCTTCTCTGATCTTGACGTGCACACGAATCGTATCGCCAGGCCGGAAGGTCGGGATATCGCTCCGCTTGTTCTTCTGTATGTACTTGGCTAACAGCGCGTTCTGCATGGCAATTTCCTTAAACTTCTATCTTACCCTGCCGCGCGGCCAAATCCGGACGAAGGCGCGCTGTTTTCTCCAGGGCGCGCTGCCTGCGGAAACGGCGAATCTCCTGGTGATTCCCGTTGAGCAGGACGTCCGGCACCTGCCAGCCCCGAAAATCGGCGGGCCGGGTCCAGTGCGGACAATCGAGCAAGCCCTCGCTGTGACCGGAATCCTGGAAGGACTCGAAGGCCGCAGAACTCTCGTTGCCCAGCACGCCGGGAACGAGGCGCGCCACGGCATCCATCACCACCGCCGCGGCCAGTTCCCCACCACTCAGAACGTAGTTTCCGATGGAAATCTCCTCATCGGCCAGATGCTCAGCCACACGTTCATCCACGCCCTCATAGCGGCCGCAGATCAGCAGCAATTCGCCGCCCGCTGCGGCTAATCGATTGGCCACATCCTGCTGGAAGAGGCGCCCTTGCGCCGAAAGCAAAATGATGCGGTGTGGATTGGCAGGCGAGAGCGCCTGCCCCACGTTTTCCGGCCAGATTGATTCGACGGCACGGAAAATCGGTTCGGCCTTCAGCACCATGCCCTCCCCACCGCCGAAGGGACGGTCGTCGACAGTCTGGTGGCGGTCGGAGGTCCACTGCCGCAAGTTGTGGATTCGGATTTCCACCAGGCCGGCATCCCGCGCACGCTTTACCACGCCATGCTCGAATGGCCCTTCGAAGAACTGGGGGAAAATAGTCAACACGTGGAAGGTCACGGGGCTTTTTTCCCTTCCACGCCTAGTTCCTTCAAACCTTCGGGCAAATCGACCTCGATGCGTTTCCGCGCGGGGTCGATGGCTACACAGATCGACCGCGCGAACGGGATGAGCGCGCCCGATTCCAGCACCAGCAGTCCGGAACCGGCATCGGCCCAATCCACCACGCGCCCGAGCGACTGGCCGGTATGCCGCTCCACCACTTCGCAACCTACGAGGTCGGACTGGAAATACTCGCCCTCTTCGAGCGGCGCGCGTTCGCTCATGGGGATTCGCACTTCGGCGCCGCGCAACTGCTCCGCGTCCGAAATGGTATCAATGCCTGCGAACTTGAAGATCAGAACGCCATCGTGGAACCAGACCTCTTCCACGGCAACAGGTTGCCCTGTGCCGAACAGGTAGACCTGCTGCAGAGACTGGTAGCGTTCGGACTTACTGCTGAACGGTTCCGCGGTGACTTCGCCACGGTTGCCGCGTGTCTTCCCCAGCACGGCAACCGTGACCCATTGGGCTTCCCTATGCAACCGTTCGGGGGGCCCGGAGGAATCTCCGGTCACTCCAGAATTTCCAACGTGAACCGCCGGTTCAGTTTCATGCCGGCGGCGCCGAGAATGGTGCGAATCGAGCGCGCCGTGCGCCCCTGCTTCCCGATTACCTTTCCGAGATCGCTGGCCGCCACCTTCAACTCTAAAACCGTTACCTGCTCTCCTTGCACCTCTCTGACGTTCACCTCTTCGGGGATATCAACGAGAGCTTTCGCGATGTCTTCGATTAACTGCTTCATCGACCCCGCCTCCTAACGCAATGGTACCGCTAAAGGGCCGAAATACAGGGTAATTAAACCCTACGTACATCAGCGATACTCGTTCGTTTGCTTACACTTAGGAGAAATGAAGTTAGAAATCAGGCCACTGGCTGGGCGGGCGCAGGCTGATTTTCCACCAAGCGCTTGACGGTATCGGACATCTGCGCACCATTACGCGTCCAATAATCCAGCCGATCACGGTTCAGTACCACCACTGCCGGATGGACCCTAGGGTTATAGTGTCCCAAAACTTCCAGGCTGCGGCCGTTACGTGCCCGTTCTTTCTCAATGGCCACCACCCGGTAAAACGGCTTCTTTTTGGCGCCAAATCGCGCCAGGCGAATCATTACCATCGTTTCTCCAGCTATCAGCGATTAGCCATCAGCTATCAGCTAACCCTTCAGCAACACAAAAAGCTGAAAGCTGATAGCTGAAAGCTGATAGCTTCTTTTCACATTCCCGGCATCTGTCCAAACGGGAAGCCGGGCGGAAGTTTCATTTTGCCAAATTTCTTGCCCATCATGCCGCCGGACAACGACTTCATCATTTTGCGCGCTTCGGCATACTGTTTGAGGAGCTGATTGACTTCCTGCACGGAAGTGCCGCTTCCCTTGGCAATGCGCCTGCGGCGGCTGCCATTGATGATCATGTGGTTGGCCCGCTCTTTAGGGGTCATGGAGTCGATAATGGCCACCACGTGATCGATTTCCTTCTCATCCACTTTGACGTCTTTGAGTCCCTTCAGCATGCCTACTTTGGGCATCATATCGAGCAGCGATCCGAGAGGGCCGAGTTTGCGCACCTGGCGCAACTGGTCGCGAAAATCATCCAGCGTGAAATCGTTTTCGATCAATTTCCGCTGCATCTCGATGGCTTTTTTCTGGTCAATCTGCTCGCTGGCCTTCTCGATGAGCGAAAGCACGTCGCCCATGCCGAGGATGCGATTGGCGGCGCGGTCGGGGTGGAACGGTTCCAGGGCATCGGATTTCTCCCCAACGCCCACAAACTTTAACGGCTGGCCGGTCACATTGCGGATGGAGAGGGCGGCGCCGCCACGCGCGTCGCCATCCATTTTGGTCAGGATCACGCCGGTGATGCCCAACCGCTTGTGAAACTCGTCGGCGCTCTTGACGGCGTCCTGGCCGGTCATGGCATCCGCCACGAACAGGATCTCTACCGGGCTGAGCTGGTCTTTGAGCTGCTGCAGCTCGACCATCAATTCTTCGTCGATATGCAGGCGCCCGGCGGTATCCACGAGAAGGACATCGCGGCCGGTTTGCTGGCATTCGCGGCGCGCGCCGGTTGTCAGCTCCAGCGGAGTTTTTTCCTCCGCAGATCCCTCGTAAATCGGGTGGTTGATATCGCGCGCGATGATTTTCAGTTGCTCGCGCGCAGCGGGCCGGTAAACGTCCACCGAAACGAGCTGGGGCCGGTGGCCGTTTTTCGACAGCCAGCGCGCCAATTTGCCGGTGGTGGTCGTTTTACCGGAGCCTTGCAGGCCGACAATGAGAAATACGCTGGGTGGTTCGTTGGCGAAGCGGAGCTTGGATTCGTGGCTCCCGAGGATCTTGATCAGTTCCTCGTTGACAATCTTGATGACCTGCTGGGTAGGCGAGAGCGCGGTGAGCACTTCCTCGCCCATGGCCTTCTCTTTGATATTTTCGATGAGCTGCTTGACCACGCGGAAATTGACGTCAGCCTCGAGCAGCGCCATGCGAATCTCGCGCAGGGCGCCCTCCATGTTGACTGCTGTCAGCTTCCCTTCGCCGCGCAGGTTCTTGAATACCCGCTGCAGCTTGTCCGAAAGATTATCAAACATTGTTTTGGTCTACGCCCCTCGCGAGGGCGATGCAATTATTCGGCGGGAGCGATACGGATACTGCTCGCCGCCATTTTCCCGGTGCGATCCATCCCCAGTTCGTAGAGCACCCTGGTTCCGGGGCGCAGGTCCGTCGCCAAGCCTTCGGTAAGCCGCGAGACATGGAAGAAAATGTCTCTTCCACCATCATCCGGCCGTAGAAAACCGAACCCTTTCGCTTCAAAGTAAGTCACAACCGACCCACCCTGTTCGCCCGCGGGCACATCATTACCCGAGGCGCCGGTATCGCCGGGAGCTGCGGAGGCGGGCCGGCTAGTCTTATCCCCTACGCCCTGTTTTACCAAGGCCAAGTCAGCCTCCGTCCAGTCTGAGGCGTTGGATTCGGATGGAATTTTCAAATCCGGATTACGCTTCCGGGCTTCTTCAAACAACCGTTTCTGGCGTGCGTTCAAATGATTCCTCAAAATCCGGCAAGCTTCTGATAGATCGCCGGAGGTTTAGGCACTGGCCGGCGCCACTTTCTTCCGGCGAGCACCTTTCTTTTCGGCCGGCGGCTGCCGGTCGCTCTTTTTCAAGCTGCCAATTACCATGTTGGTAACGAATTTCTTTTCACCGTGGTCGTCAAACTTGATCACGATCCGCTCTTCACTACTGGAAATCACACTACCCAGACCGAACTTCAAATGTTCGACCTGGGTTCCCTGGGAGAATGTATTGGAAGCCATAAAGTTAGTTTTTCCATTCCTTAAAAACGCTGGAGGCAGGCAGATACTTGTGAAGCGTGGACGCAGTATACTGGCAGAGGTACCACAATTGTCTAGTCAAATCATACCAAATCGGTGCATGGTATGTCGAGCGATGGCTGGCGATTGGCGTGCTATCCTCGTGCCATGTGGACCAACCGTCCTCTCTGCTTCGTTCTCATGCCGTTCGGAACGAAGAAAGATCCGGTCAGCCAACTGGAGATCAATTTCGACTCCGTATACGACCTTGCGGTACGGAAAGCGATCGAGGGCGCCGATATGGAACCGATCCGCGCGGATGAGGAAAGGACCGGCGGCATCATCCACAAGCCGATGTTCGAACGGCTTATCTTATGCGAGTTCGCAGTCGCGGATCTGACCACGGGAAACCCCAACGTTTATTACGAATTGGGCGTGCGGCACGCGGCGCGCCCCGCCACTACCGTCTCCATCTTCGTTAACCAGCAGCGCCTTCCCTTCGACCTCAATTACATGAGAGGCTTGCCGTACCGCCTCGGCGAAAGCAACCGGTTCGGACCACAGGAGGCCGCCGAACTCGCCAGCCGGTTGACCGCACGGTTGCGCGACATGCGCGAAATGGCGGGGAGCGAACCGGCAATCGATAGTCCGCTGTTTCAATTGCTGGGGGAATACAAAGCCCCGGATATCTCCCATTTGAAGACCGATGTTTTCCGGGATCAGGTCAACTACTCGGTGGAGATCAAGAAGCGGCTGAGTCAAGCGCGAGAATTTGGCGATACCAGCGCTGTGGCCGCCATCGAGTCGGAACTGGGCAACCTGGATGCCGTCGAAACCGGAGTGGTGGTGGATCTGTACCTTACCTGGAGAGCGCTTTCGCAGTGGGACCGCATGATCGCTTTGTATGAACGGCTGCCCGCGGTGCTGAAACGCTCCATTCTGGTGCGGGAGCAGTACGGTTTCGCCTTGAACCGCGCCAAGCGGCGTGCCGAAGCACTCAGCGTGCTCGAGTCCGTGCTGAACCAGCAAGGGCCCAGTTCGGAAACTTTAGGGCTGATCGGGCGTATTTACAAAGACCAGTGGATGGAGAGCCACCGCCAGGGCGCCGAACGCGTGGCAGCCGGCTACCTCGATAAGGCGATCGATGCCTATACGCGCGGATTCGAGAGCGATTGGCGCGATTCCTATCCCGGCATCAACGCGGTCACGTTACTGGACATCCGCGGCGATGACCAATCCCTGCGCCGCAAGGAGGAACTGCTTCCCGTGGTGCGGTTCACCGTGCTCCAGCGTCTCAAAGGCACTAAGCCGATCTATTGGGACTACGCTACGCTGCTCGAACTCTCCGTGCTCGAAAGCAGAAAGGAAGAATCTTATAAAGCGCTCTCCTACTCGCTGGCCGCCGTGCGCGAGCCCTGGGAGCCCCAGACTACGGCCAACAACCTGAAGTTAATTCAGGCAGCCCGGCAGGCGCGCGGCCTGCGCGAAGACTGGCTGGAGGAAGTGGTGCAGGAGCTCGAACATCGTAGTGCCCTCTCCAGCGGTCTGGGAGTCCCCTCCCCGCGCTGATTTGCCACGCGAATGCCTGCGATTCAACCTACCGTCACTCAGCTCGAACAGTTCTTTCGCTTGATCCAGACCGCACAGACACAACTGGCGGAACTGCGCCGCGAGACCTATCTGGATGACGACATGTTCGAACAGCAGAAAGCCGACCTGGAAAAACAGATCCGCGACTATCGTGACCGGGTGGCCTATGTGTTGAGCCTGCTGTGCCGCTATCCGCCCCAGCACGATCGCCACTTTCGCAAGCTTCCCGAATTTCACCGCGAGGGCAAGTTCGAGCACTCGGTATTCATCATGACTAAGTTCCCGGATGGGGACACCGCCGAATCCCGGCAGCTCGCTACCGTGATCGATTGCGTAAAAGCGGTGGTGGCGGAGCGCGGCTACGTGCCCCGGATCGCATTGGGGGCAAACTATTTTCGCTGGCTGTTCGATAATGTGGAGTTGTTTCTGTTGGGCTGCGAGCGCGGAATTGCCATTGTGGAAGACAAGTACCTGCCGGAGTTGAATCCCAATGTAGCGCTCGAGTGGGGCTGGATGGTCGGCATGGGGCGCGAGGTT
>JASIAM010000055.1 GCA_030041985.1 Bryobacteraceae bacterium
CGCCAATAAAGACTATCCAGGACACAGCGCACTCCGATGCTGTTGCTTCTATGGGATGTCTCCGCCCGTCCACGAACGGACACCCGTACCAGGCGGGCCGCATCTGCCCATGAGCCACCGCGTATTGCCCAAAACGGCCCGGCGGGATTTGCCGGCAGATTGGGGTCCATCGTTTCGCCCGGTCAAAACCCGTGCGCGATCGTCACGGTGCGCAATTTTTGTTCGCCCCGGCATTCGGCGTCGCCTTGGGAACAGCCCATACGGAATGTGCCGCCTGGTATCCAAGCATATTGCTCGCCGTCCCTGGCATTCTCTCTCACTTCACCGGCTTTCGACCCGCCGAGACTTGGTTGGCCCGCCGCCGTGGCCACGGCTACCGCCCAAGTCAGGCAGATTACAGCATTGCAGAGCATAATCCAACCCAGGGTATCGCAGGGTTGAATCTCCGCGTGTAGAACACGCCCCAGCAACAACCCCTCCAACCCAGGTACAATAATCTAAGGAGCATAGCACCCCTGACTTTGTGATCCTGCCGCCGATCGATCCGAATCCCGAGGTTCAGGTCGCCGACAAGCCGCCGATTCGCGACGATACGCGGTTCGCTGCCGGCAAGATCGCTATTTTCCAATACGGCGCGGTCGCCATCTTTTTGTTTCTGATCTCCGGCTTCTGGAATTTGCAGGTGCAGAATCCCCAGATCTACGATGAACGCGCGCAGCAGAACAGCATCAAGTCCGTTCCCATCCTGGCTCCCCGCGGGCGCATCCTCGATCGCGAGGGCCGTGTAATCGTAGATAACCACGCCTCCTTCAGCCTCATTCTCGCCCGGGAGTCCCTGAAGGAAGAGCACCTGATGCCGATCGCCCAAGGGCTCGACCTGGACTATTACGACTTGCTCGACCGCGTGCGGCGATTCAAGTCTCAGCCAAAGTACGTGCCGATCGTGGTTAAAGAGGAATTGACGCCTGCCGATCTGGCCTTCGTCGATTCGCATCGCGATTTCTTTCCGGAGATGGTGCTCATCCAGGCGCAGCGGCGGCTCTACCCCCAGAACGGAATGCTTGCCCACGTGATCGGCTATACGGGAGAGATCAGCGAGGACGAACTCGATTCCCCCGAATTCGCCAACTTCAACCCGGGAGATGTGATCGGTAAATTCGGCATCGAACGCGAGTACAACGACCGCTTGATGGGCGTCGATGGCCAGCGCCAGGTGGTGGTGGACAATCGCGGACAGGTGCGGCAGGTACTGGGCATCAAGCCGGCCGTCCCCGGCAAGGATATTCAGCTCGCCATTGACCTGGATTTGCAGGCGGTCGCCGAATTAGCGATGGACGGCAAAAATGGCGCGGTGGTAGCGCTTGATCCGCGAAATGGCGATGTGCTCGCCATGGTCAGCCGGCCGGCATTCGACCCTAATAAGTTTGCGGTGCGCATCAAAGCCAAAGATTGGCGGGAAATCGCGGATAATCCCGATCACCCCATGCTCAATCGCGCGATTCAGGCCCAACTGGCGCCCGGATCTACATTCAAGCCCTTTACTGCGCTTTCGGCTCTCGAAACCGGAAGCATCGACGACAAGTTTTCGGTTCACTGCGCCGGTGGCATTAGTCTATTCGGGCATTACTTTCACTGCTGGGAGCCGAAAGGGCACGGGACAGTAGCACTGCACGCTGGAATCGTTCACTCCTGCGATGTTTACTTCTACACCATCGGCGTCAAAGAGGGAATCGACAACATAGCCTTTTACGCCGATCTGGCCGGCATGGGGCACCCTACCGGCATTGACCTGCCGCACGAAGCCATCGGCGTCGTGCCTTCCGAGAAATGGAAGCTGCGCAATTACCGCCAGAAATGGTATGCGGGCGAGACTCCGTCGGTCGCCATTGGACAGGGAGCTTTGACCGTAACGCCCATCCAGCTTGCGCGGGCCATTGGAGGCTTGGCGATGGGAGGCGTCTGGTATCATCCGCACCTCTTGAAAAACCCGGATAAACCGTTGAAGCCGGATGTCTGGAGCCTGAATCCGGATAACGTCCGGGACGTGGTTGATGGAATGTATGGGGTGGTGAACGAAGGTGGTGGCACCGGTGGACGGGCCAGGCTCCCGTTTGTAGATGTCTGCGGGAAGACCGGCTCGGCGCAGGTGGCTTCCGCCGCGCTTGGCAAAGGATCCGCGACGCATAACCTGAAGCTCAACGCCTGGTTTGAAGCTTTTGCGCCCTGCCACGCTCCGGAGATTGTGGTGGTGGTGTTGTGGGAGCACGGGGAGGAAGGCTATCTGGCGGGGCCGATTGCGAAAGATGTGCTGACCGCCTACTTCGATAAGAAAAAGCGCCTTGCCCAGCAGGCAGCGATAGAAAAGCAAGCACTTACGACGAAGATGGCTGCGCTCGGGAATTTGGCGTTGCCCACCTCCGATCGGCAATCCCCAGTCTCCACTCCCCAGCCCCTAGCAGCCAGTCCCCAGACCCCCACCCTCGAGTAGCAGCCATGCGCAATCTTTCCCTACGTGATCTCGACTGGCCCCTGATGCTGATCGTAATGCTGATCTGCGGTGTCGGTGTGCTGCAGATTTTCAGCGCTACCCGCGAAACCACCTGGGCGGACGCCTGGTGGAAGCAGATCATCTACATTTTCGGCGGGTTGTTTCTGATGTGGATCATTCTCGTCATCGATTACCATACCCTGCTCCATCATGTCGCTCTCCTGTATGGCCTTTCAGTGGCTGCCCTGCTAGGCACGTTAGTCCTGGGGCGGCAGGTATTCGGATCGGTCCGTTGGGTGCCCCTGCCGGGCGGGTTCCGGTTGCAGGTATCGGAATTTGTAAAGCTGGTTATAATACTATTGGTAGCCCGTTATTTAACGGAACTAAGAACCGACGAGTTGGAAGTACGGGACTTGTTAAAGTTGGCGGGCTTGGTGCTAGTTCCCATGGCACTGGTTTTGAAGCAGCCGGACCTGGGAACCGCGCTCACTTATATCGCCGTTCTGGCCGTGGGCGCGTTTGTGGCGGGGTTGCGGTGGAAGTATATCGCCGCTATAACGGTAGTAACGGCCTTAGTACTTCCTGTGGGTTGGCATTTCCTGAAGGATTACCAAAAATCGCGTCTCATCAGTTTTATGGATCCCGACCGGGACCCGCAAGGGACCGGCTACCAGTTGATTCAGTCCCAGATTGCGGTGGGCGCTGGGGGAATGTTTGGAAAAGGCATCGCAAAGGGGACGCAGACCCAGCTTCGTTTTCTGCCCGTGCCGCACACCGATTTCATCTTCTCGGGATTTTCCGAGGAGCATGGATTCGTCGGTGTGGTGGCAGTGTTGTCGTTGTATTTCGTGATGATTATGCGCATCGTCCAGAATGCGCAGACCGCGGCCGATCGTTCCGGCATGTACGTTTGTATGGGAGTAGCAGCCTTGTTGCTGTTTCATATGCTCGTGAACGTCGGAATGGTTGTGGGAAAAATGCCGGTCACCGGCATTCCGCTCCCTTTCATGAGCGCGGGCGGTTCGAGTGTCTGGTCGAATTTTTTGGCTCTGGGGCTGGTGAATAACGTCCGCCTCAGAAGGTTTGTGAATTGAAGGGATTACAAGATTGATCGGGAGCCTGTAGATTAGAGCGGGGCAGGCGACTTTCGCCTGCCAACCGACGGTTCCCGGCCGGCTGGTGTTTGAAGCTCCGAGTAGCCTCCGCCGCCGGCCAGCGTGAGTTTTGGAGTCATTCGTTCGGCGCCCTGCAAGACGGGGAGGCCCGGACACCACGCAGGGCGCCCACCCTATCTGCACGCTTCCTCAAGGAGGCAGTAGATGTCCAAAGAATTAGTGATTTCGGCCAACACCCACGAAACGCGTGTAGCGATTCTGGAAGACGAGCAGTTGGTGGAAATCTATCATCAGCGGGAGAACGAATACTCCCTGGCAGGAAGCATCCATAAAGGCCGCGTGACCCGGGTACTTCCGGGCATGCAATCGGCGTTCGTCGATATCGGTCTGGAGCGGGATGCGTTTCTGTATGTTTCGGACTTTTTCGAAGACAACGAAGAGTACGACAAGATTGTAAGCAGCGTTGAGGAAAAGGTCCTCAAGCTGGAACGCGTAGGCGGTACGCAGTCCGCTGTGCCCGAGCCCCAGCCCGCCGCTGCGGCGCCGGTCGCCCCGGAAGAACCGGCCACATCGCCTGTTTCCGAGGAGGCTACTGCTGAGTCCGCTCCGGCGGCAGCGGCAGCACCCACCGCGGCGCCGGTTGCTGGAGGCGAGCAACGGCGAGAAGATCATGATCGCCGAGGCCGCCGTGGACGGAGACGCAGAGGAGGCAAGGGGCGGGGCCTTCCGGAGTCGAAGTTCTATTCGCCGGGCGCCCGGGGACCTGCCGGCCTGCAAGAACAGCCCACAGAAACCGTCGCCTCTCGCCCGGAAGCAGCGCCCGAACCGGCCCCGAGTCAGCCGGATGATTTTTTCGTGCTGCCTGGTGAATCGCTTGCCAAATACTCCCGGGAAGAAGACGGATCGGATGAGCCGGAACCCGATGTTGTTCCCGATGTTTCGCCGGAACTGCCGGACGAGGCCCAGCCGGAATCTGTGGAGGAGATAGCCGGGCTCGCTGCGGCGGAACCAATACTCCACACGGATCGGGCCGCTGCTGTGGAAGAGGTAGATGCTGGAGAAGTGGCCCTGGAGGCCGAAGAATCGGCCTCGCAACCCGAACAAACCGAAGCCATGCCGGCCGCTGAAGTGGAAATTGCGGAAGATGTGGACGTGGCGGTTACGGACCCGGCCGAACCAGGGGAGCCAGAACAGCAAGTGATGGTCGAGGAGGTGGGGGTCGAAGAAGCTGCCTCGCCTGAGGCAGAAACGCTAGAGGAAGGGCCCGAGCCCGCGCGTATCCCCACCAGTTTAACCGCGACCTTGCGCGAACAAGGGCCGCGCTATCTGCATCGCGTCTCACGGCGCATGCGCCGCAGGAATCGAGGCGGCGCCCCGGAAAGCACGCGGGCTGGAGCCCCGGCGGCACACCAGGAATCACCCGCACGAACGGCACACACGCCGCGGCACACTCCGGAGCCGCACGCCGGTAACGGCAAACCGGACCGGGCCAATCCGTCGATCAGCGATCTGTTAAAGGAAGGCCAGGAAATCATCGTGCAGATCGCCAAGGAGCCTTTGGGGCAAAAAGGCGCTCGCATCACTTCGCATATCGCTTTGCCGGGCCGGTTCCTGGTGTACATGCCCACCGTCGACCACATCGGGGTCTCCCGCAAAATTCCCAGCGAGGATGAGCGCACCCGCCTGAAGCGCGTCCTGCAGAACAACCGGCAGGGAATTCCCGGCGGCTTCATCGTGCGCACCGCCGGCGATGGCCACAGCGAAGCGGAGCTGCGGGCGGACATGATGTTCCTCTACAACCTGTGGCTCGATTTGCGCCAAAAAGCGGAGCGTAAACCGGCGCCCGCGCTGGTGCACCATGATCTGAACGTGGTCGAACGCGTTCTCCGCGACCAACTTACTTCGGCCTTCAAGAACATCTGGGTAGATAACGAGGAACTGTACGAAAGCGTTCTGAGCTTTGTGCAGCGCTTTCAGCCGGCGCTGGTGAGCCGGGTCAAAATGTATACCCGCTCCACGCCCATCTTTGACGAGTTTGGCATCACGGCCGAGCTCGAAAAAGCGCTTCGGCCGAAAGTCTGGCTGAAATCGGGCGGCTACATCGTTATCAATCAGACCGAGGCGCTGGTCGCCATCGACGTGAATACCGGGAAGTTCGTCGGCAAATCGAATCGCCTGGAAGACACCATCGTGAAGACCAATACCGACGCCATTCGCGAAATCGTGCGGCAGATCCGCCTGCGCGATCTGGGCGGCATCATCGTGGTGGACTTCATCGATATGGACGAGCGCAAGAATCGCCAGAAAGTCATGCAGGCCCTGGAAGAGACCATGCGTGCCGATCGCGCGCCGTACAAGATTCTCCAGTTTAACGATTTCGGTCTGGTGGCCATCACCCGCAAACGCGTCAAACAAAGCCTGGAGCGGACACTTTGCACGCCCTGCCCCTATTGCGAAGCCGCCGGCTACGTCAAAAGCCCGCAAACCGTGGTGGGCGAGATTCTGCAGGAAGCACAGAAACTGGCGAAGGTCGTGGAGGGGAAAGACGTCATGCTCCGCGTGGCGCCGGAAGTTGCCAAGCTCCTGAAATCCAACCAGAATACCTACCTTCAGGAGCTGGAAGAAATTCTCGGGCGGACAGTGATTATCAAAAGCGACAGCCAGTTGCACCAGGAAAAGTTCGATCTGGCGTAAATGAAGCTTTCAGCCATCAGCGGTCAGCTATCAGCTTGGGATTCCTCAAGCTGACGGCTGAAAGCTATTATTTATCGTCCGCTGAGTACTGCTTCTGCGGCGGATTCAGCTTGATTTCGAACGTGCGCTCGGGCTCGGTAATATCAAACGTCTGGCCAAACGTTTGATACCCGTGGGCGATGATTTGAATCAGAATTTTGCCCTGTGGAATCTCGGGTATGGTGGCTTCCCCTTCCTGGTTGGTGCGCAATTCGTAGGTGTCCCGAATGTGTTTGCCGAATTTCAGGTAGGCGCGCCCCTCCACGAAGCGGACAATCACGCTGGCGCGGTCGATCGGCTTCGAGCTATCGTTCAAGACGTGGATCGTCAGCTTGGTCATCGCCACATCAGCGCGCGCGGCCAAGGCAAACATGAGAACGCCGGCCGCAAAAAGGCAACGCAGGATGCCAAGCCTCAGGCCTCCATGGCGGAAATTGCTGATTGACACCATTCCTTGATTATAGGTGCGGAGCGTGGCGGCCGGAACCGGCTTCAGATGTAATACATCAGCGAATCCGGCGGGGGCGGCTGCGGCGAAAGCTCCTCGATCCGGCGCAGGAGGTCGGCAAGCGTCGTCCTATCCAGCACCTCGGCCATCGCATCGCGCACTTGCCGCATGATGATCCGGACACCGCAGCGCTCCACATCCGGGCATTCCTTGCAGGGCCGGTATGCGGTTTCGCTCGCGCAGGGCAGAGGCGCGAGAGGGCCTTCCATGAGCCGGATCAGAGAACCGATGGTGATGGCCGAAGGCTCCTGCGTGAGCTCGTATCCTCCGCCCTTGCCGGTCTTGCTGCGCAGCAATCCACGGCTTTTCAGGTTCAACAGGATCAGCTCGAGAAATTTGACCGGTATCGATTCTTCCTGCGAAATGGTGGCGATCAGTACCGGGCCTTCTCCATAGCGCCGCGCCAGGTTCAAAACGGCCTTCAGCCCATACTGCGTGCGTTTGGAGATGGTTCGCATGTTTTGCCGATACTTTTAGCTTACAGTTTTTGGGAACAACGCGTTCCGGCAGCGCTTCGTTAGCTAACGCCCATTGGTGGAGCATCTGCTCCTTCGAGCGTGGGGACGGAAGCTATTACCCCCCACAGGAGAGGCAACATGCTTCATTGGTCGCTCGTATTTTTGGTTATCGCGATTATCGCCGCCATTCTGGGCTTTGGCGGAATCGCAGGAGCAGCCGCCGGAATCGCCAAAATTCTGTT
>JASIAM010000056.1 GCA_030041985.1 Bryobacteraceae bacterium
CAGCCGCGGTACGAAGTAGTAGGGCACGCGGTACTTCGCATCGAGTTCCAGACCTTTCTCCTCGATGCGCGCCGAAGCCAGCATAATTTCGAGATCAGCGCGTACGCGCGCGTCTTTCTCCGCCTTGAGATTCTGCTCCAGCTCCGCGATACTCTCGCGAAGAGCCTTGCCCTGCCGCTCCACGAGCCCCGGTTTGAGGTCCAGAACTTTTTCGTCCGCGCCGGCAACTCCCCAGGAACTCATATCCTCGGGAGAAAATTCTGCTTCTACGCTGAGCAGCTTGAGAGCAATCTTATTGCTGGAGTCAACCCAGGCGGGAGCAGCGGAAATAGTGGACGCCATTAGAGACAGAATAGCGGCAGCAGCAAACCGGTACCGATACATCCCACAAGCATACCGGTTCGATCTCGTTCACCGCCAGCCTTCGCCGCCGCGCAAAGGGACGAAGCGGCAGAGGGTGGCCACACGCGTTTCGATCTGGCCGTCGCGCTTAGTGACAACTCTTAGTTCCTGGTCGTCACGCTCGCCCACGGGAATGACCAGGCGGCCGGGATCGTCCAACTGATCAAACACAGTGTGCGGCACTTCGGGAGCTGCGGCGGCGACAGAGATGGCAGGGTACGGCGCTTCCGGCGGGTAACCGAGCGAGCCATCAGCACAGATAACCGTAACATTCAGCCCGCGCCCGGTCCGGGCGAGATTTTCACGGGCCAGGGCTGCAAGGCCGGGAATCAGTTCCACCGTGATCACCCGCCGCGCCAACATGCCGAGTACCGCGGCCGCATAGCCGGAGCCTGTGCCCACTTCAAGCACCGTTTCCCGGCCTTCGAGTTCCAGCAGTTCCGCCATCAGCGCTGTCATGTACGGTTGGGAAATGGTTTGGCGATAACCGATGCCGGCCGGTTCGTCGGCGTACGCTAGCAAACGGGAATCTGGCGGCACAAATTCCTCGCGGGGAATCTGGGCCATTGCATCGAGCACGCGCTGACTCCGGATGCCTCGCCTAAGCAATTGCCGCTCCACCATTTCATGGCGCACTGCTTCGAAATCCGGAATCACAGGCCCCTCGCCTCTATAATAACTGTGTGACTCATCAGATCACGTTGATCCCGGGAGATGGCATTGGGCCGGAAGTGGCCGAGGCGACAGTTCGAGCGGTGGAGGCCACCGGCGTGGCCGTGGAGTGGGAGCGCGTCAATGCCGGGGTCTCGGCGTTGGAGGAGTATGGCGAACTGCTGCCGGATGACGTGTTCGCCTCGCTCGCAGCGACTCATGTGGGACTCAAAGGTCCGACCGCAACCCCGATTGCCGGAGGCCACCAGAGCATTAACGTTGCTCTGCGCAAAAAACTTGGACTCTACGTAAATTTCCGCCCGGTGCGCATGCTGCCGGGATTACGAACGCGATTTAGCGACCTGCCGATCAACCTGGCGATCTTCCGCGAGAACACAGAAGACTTATATGCCGGCCTCGAGCACGAAGTGGTGCCGGGAGTCGTGGAAAGCCTGAAGATCATCACCCAGAATGCCTCTCTGCGGATTGCGCGGGCAGCCTTCGAATATGCTCGCCGGGAGAGCCGTTGCAAAGTCACTGCCATTCACAAGGCCAACATCATGAAAAAGAGCGACGGCCTGTTTTTGAAATGCTGCCGCGAGGTAGCTGCGCAATTTCCCCAAATCGAGTACAACGAGCTGATCGTGGACAATGCGTGCATGCAGATCGTGACGCGGCCGGAACAGTTCGACCTGCTGGTAATGCCCAATCTCTACGGCGACATCGTTTCGGATCTGGCTGCGGGGCTGGTGGGTGGCTTGGGGATTGTGCCGGGGGCCAACCTCGGGGATTCGACGGCCATTTTCGAAGCGGTCCACGGGACGGCGCCGGATATCGCAGGCAAAGGTCTTGCCAATCCGACGGCACTAATGCAATCCGCGGCGCTGATGCTGGCGCACATTGGGGAGCGGGATGCCGCGGCGAATCTGCAGAGCGCCCTGGAGCGGGTATACGCGAGTGGAAGGCACCTCACTGGCGACCTCGGAGGCAAGGCTTCGACATGTGAGTTTACCGATGCGGTGATCGACTATATCGGAGTGCCGCAATCAACAGCTCGATAACTGTCATTTAGACCGCCGGCCGCGAGCCCTTGCCCTGCCCCGACAGCCACCAGCGGCGCAGCGCCACGATGCACCATACGGCCTCCACCAAACCAAACGGCCAAGCCCCTTGCAGGAAGCCGTAAATCGAAGCCAGCACGCACGAACCAGCGAAGGCCAGGATGAACCAGTGGCTGCGGTTCTCCAGGGCGTAGAGAGTGACCATAGCAGTCACTGCAAATAAGCCGAAGATGGTCAACCGATCCATGATGAGAGGCAGGCTGCCAGAAAGAATCTTCCCGCAAAATTCGAGTATAGCGAGTATGATACGGTTTCATGCCAATTGATCCCTCCGCGGTTGTGGCTGCGACTGCGCGAATCGACCGTAGTGCTTCGATCGGCCCCGGCGTGCGCATCGGCGAATTCTGTGTGGTGGAAAGCGACGTCGTGATCGGGGCCGGATGTCTACTGGAACCTTACGTCTATGTGAAGCGCTGGACAACTTTGGGAGAACGCAACGAGATCTCCGCGGGCACGGTTCTCGGCACCGACCCCCTGGATAAAAACTTTTCGGGAGCGCGCAGCTATTTGCGCATCGGAAATGCCAATAAAATCCGCGAACATTACACCATCTCGCGCGGGACGGCGCCGGAATCGGTCACCGAGATCGGCGATGGCAACTACATCATGACCTCCGGGCACATCGCGCACAACTGCCGCGTCGGCAACAACACGGTGATTTGCAGTTGTGCCCTGATCGCCGGTTACGTCGAAGTGGAAAACGAAGCCTTCATTTCCGGAGGCGTAGTAGTGCATCAATATTCGAAAATCGGGCGGCTGGCGATGATCGGCGGGAACACCCGGATCAACAGCGACGTGCCGCCGTTTTTTCTGTATGCCGGTTACAACGTGCAGGCCAAGGGACTGAACCTGGTCGGACTGAAACGCGCGGGTTATAAGGCCTCCGACCTCAGTTTGCTCAAGAAGGCTTACCAGGTTCTATATCGCTCGGGCCTCAAACTGGAAGAAGCTTTGAGCAAGATTGAGACTGAACTGGCCTCACCAGAGACACAGCACCTGGTGAGTTTCATCCGGCGTAGCGAACGGGGGATCTGCCGCGAGTAGCGGCGGCGGCGTTGCTTTCACAAAACTCTCGCCAAATCTGCGCAGCCGGCGCCAACTCTGGAGGAGGCACCCGCCGCAGTAGAAGAGATCCTCAGTACGCCCAACGCCAGAGGCTGGCGCCAACGGTATAACCGGCCCCTACGGCCGCAAACAGCACCAGGTCACCCTTCCGCAGCCGCCCCTGCTGCAGCGCATCGCGTGTTGCCAGCGGGATTGTGGCGGCCACGGTGTTGCCATAACGATCGATGTTCAGCAGCACGCGCTCGGGCGGAATGCCCAGCCGTTCCGCAGACGCCGTGATGATGCGCCCATTGGCCTGGTGGGGAATCAGCATGGCCACGTCGCACGCCGAAAAACCGTTGCGCGCCAGCAACTCCGAACAGGCTTCGTAGGTTTTGCGCACTGCATACTTGAACACCTGCGCGCCTTCCTGATGAACGAAATGCAGCCGTTGGTCGATGGTGTCGTGTGACGCGGGCATACGGCTGCCGCCCGCCGGCATTTTGAGAAAATCGCCTCCCGAGCCATCGATTTCTCCCAGAAAATCAATGAACCCTGCTCCGTCCTCGTCCTCTCCGACCGCTTCCACCAGCATGGCGCCGGCGGCATCTCCGAATAGAATGCAAGTGGCGCGGTCGGTGTAGTCGATGATACGGCTCATGGTGTCCGAACCGATCACCAGAACTTTGCGATGGGTACCGGCGCTCACCAGGTGTGCCGCTGTGGCGAGACCGTAAACAAAACCGGAGCAGGCCGCCACCAGGTCGAAGCCCCAGGCGTTGCGCGCGCCTAGCGCATTTTGCACCAGGCAGGCCGTCGAGGGGAACATCATATCCGGTGTCACCGTGCAAACAATAATGGCGTTTACTTCCGAGGGGTCGGCTCCGCGTAAAGCCAAAGCGCACCGCGCGGCGGCGATGGCCATGTCAGAGGTGGCCACATCCGGGCCGGCAATATGGCGCTCGCGGATGCCAGTACGCTCCACAATCCAGCGGTCGTTGGTTTCCACCAACTTCTCCAGATCCTGGTTGGTGAGGATGCGGGGCGGCGTGTAGCACCCAAGGGCGCTGATTTTGGCTCTTGGCAAGTACGTAGTTTCCTTTAAGAAATAAGAGTAACGCATCCGCGACCTGCGCGGAACTTGCGTTGGGCGGCCTCTAGTGCCATGCGATACTCGGAGGAGAATGGATTCCGAGGGGCTTTCCAGCCTGGAGCCGCTGCAGGCTGCGCTGTTTTTTGAGTCGCCCG
>JASIAM010000057.1 GCA_030041985.1 Bryobacteraceae bacterium
ACTTCAATCGCGCTCTGCGCGAGGACGGGCATTTCGATACAATGCGTATTTTCAGACATTCTTTAGGCCATCCGGTGGCCCGAATTTCGGAACTTATCCGGTTAAAGGCAAATTGTAAACGGGCCGCCCAAACCCTGGGAGATTTTTTTGCTGACTGTCAATTCTGAGCCGGCCATTCGGCAAAGGGAGGATTGCACAATTCCCATGACCATGCACGCCGCAGTCTATCGCGGGCAGAGCATGGTGCACGTGGAAGAGATCGCTACGCCCTCGATCGGGCCGGGCGAGCTTCTGGTGCGCGTGGAAGCGTGCGGCATTTGCCATACCGACCTCAAGAAAATCGAACATAATCTCCTCAGTCCCCCCCGCATTTTTGGGCACGAAACCGCCGGGGTTGTGGCTGCTGTTGGCGCCGGAGTTACCAATTTTCAGCCAGGCGACCGTGTGGTTGCGTTCCATCACATACCCTGTGGCGATTGTTTCTACTGTCATCGCAAGCTCTACGCCCAATGCCCCGTCTATAAGAAAGTGGGAATCACGGCCGGTTTCGAGCCTGCGGGTGGTGGTTTCGCTCAGTACGTGCGCGTAATGGATTGGATTGTAAAGCGTGGAGTGGAGCGGATTCCTGGCGGAGTTTCCTTTGAGCGGGCCACCCTGGCGGAGCCGTTCAACACGTGTCTTAAGGCAGTGGTGCAATGCGACCCGCAACCTGGGGATTTCGTTTTGGTGCTGGGACAGGGTCCCATCGGCCTCATGTTTACGATGCTGTGCCGGCGCACCGGCGCACGCGTGGGCGCGACCGATACCATCCCGGAGCGGCTCGATGTGGCAGTCCGCTGCGGCGCTGAATTCGTATGGAACCCGCGCTCGTCCGATTTAGCCGCCGGAGTGAAGCAACTAACAGAAGGCCGCGGCGCGGATCTGGTCATCGTGGCCGCCTCGGCCCCGGGAATCGTGCAACAGGCTATCGATTGCTCCCGTCCGGGAGCGCGTATTCTGATCTTCGCGCAGACTTCCTCGGCCGAACGGATTGAAGCTTCCGGCGCCGAAATTTGTGCTCAGGAGCGAACGTTGTTCGGCTGCTATAGCGCCTCCATTGATTTACAGCGCGAGTCCACGGATTTAGTATTTTCCGGCGCATTACCGGTTGAAGAGCTGATTTCTCACACTATGCCGTTGGTTAAAATCCGTTCAGGTTTCGATTTGGCATTGCATCCAGGACCTAAATCGTTGAAAATAATCGTTCAGCCACAGAGGTGGGTATAGTGAATAGCCATATGATGGCCGCCGTGCTTTACGGCAAGGAGCACTTGCAGGTGGAGCCGGTGGCTATTCCGGACATCAGTAGCGACGACATGCTGGTGCGAGTGAAAGTGGCGTTGACCTGCGGAACGGATGTGAAGGTCTTCCGGCGCGGCTATCACGCCCGCATGATTGTGCCCCCTGCCGTGTTCGGCCATGAACTGGCCGGCGACGTGGTCGCAATCGGCTGCAACGTGGAGGGATTTCAGGTCGGGCAGCGCGTGGTGGCGGCCAATTCGGCGCCCTGCGATGATTGCTTCTTCTGCCGGCGCGGCCTCGAAAACCTCTGCGAGGACCTTCTGTTCAATAACGGCGCTTACGCGGAATACATTCGCATTCCGGGGCGCATCGTCCGCCGCAACACCTATGTGATTCCCGAACACGTGGGCTATCACGATGCCGCGCTGGTAGAACCGCTCGCTTGCGTGCTGCGGGGTTTCGAGGAGACAAACCCGCAGGCCGGCGATAGCGTGGGAATCATCGGCCTCGGTCCCATTGGCCTCATGTTTGTGAAATTAGCCAAGCTCTGCGGGTGCCGCGTGATCGCTGTGGGCCGGCGCAAAACGCAATTGAGCAGGGCCGCTGTGCTTGGCGCCGATGAACTGATCGAGGCTCCCTCCGATTCCAATCCGGTTCCGGCCATTCGCCGTCTGACTTCAGGCCGCGGGGTTGATATTGCCATCGAAGCGGTGGGCAGGCCGCAAACCTGGCACTGGGCCGTGGATATGGTGCGCCGCGGAGGCACCGTCAATTTCTTTGGCGGCTGCCCCAACGAAAGCAAAGTAAGCCTCGACACGGCTCTGCTGCATTATTCCGAGATCACTTGCAAGGCCACATTCCACCATACGCCCGCTTTTATCCGGAAGGCGCTGGATTTGATTTGCTCCGGTCATATCACGGCGTCTTTCTTTGTGAATAACGAGGAGCCCCTGGCGAACCTTCTGGAAGTGATGCGCCACCTGATGAGCCATAACGGCCACCTCAAGACGGCGATTTTGCCGTAAGGACTCCGCGTGGGCGAACCGGCGTTGCTGGCTCCGGCCGAGTTCGTGCGAAGTTCGGATGCGCTCGCGTACGCGTACCCGCTCGATCAGGCGCGCGCATACACACGCTGGCTCGCTACCCATCACTACGAAAATTTCCACGTGGTCAGTTTTCTGCTCCCCAAACGGTTACATCAGGATTTCTATAATGTCTACGCCTATTGCCGTTGGGCCGACGACTTGGGAGATGAAATCGGCGATCCCGCCGAAAGCCTGCGTCTGCTCGCCTGGTGGCGCAGCGAGCTTGATGCGATGTACGCAGGACGCGCCACGCATCCGGTCTTCGTCGCTCTGCAAAGCACCGTGGCGCAATACGGCATTCCCTGCGAGCCTTTTCAGGATTTGGTGGAGGCCTTTATTCAGGATCAGACCGTGACACGCTATCAAAACTGGGAGGAGTTATTCGGCTATTGCCGCAATTCCGCCAACCCGGTAGGCCGCTTGCTGTTGTACCTGTGCGGTTACCGCGATCCGGCGCGGCAGAGGCTTTCCGACGCCACATGCACCGCTTTGCAGCTTGCTAATTTCTGGCAGGATGTGACCGTGGATCTGCGCAAGGATCGCGTTTACCTTCCGCTCAAAGTGCTGGAGCGCCACGGATATCCAATCGAGGATCTATTGGCACTGCGCTACACCCCGGCCTTTCGCGAAGTCATGCGAGAGGTGCTGGCCAAGGCGCGGGAGCTATTCATAGAAGGATTGCCTCTTGCGGGCATGGTGGACCGGCGGCTGGCGCTGGACATCGATTTATTCAGCCGTGGAGGGATGCATATTCTCGAGAAAATCGAACGGCAGAATTACGACGTGCTCCGCGCCCGTCCGGCAGTTTCCAAGATAGAACGGTTACGGCTCCTTCTCGCTTCGCTGGCGCGTGTAGCATTCCGGAAAGCGGCTTGATTGCGCATGCGGACTGAGGTCGACCGCTCTTACGATTACTGCCGGCGGGTGGCGCGCAAACGAGCCCGAAACTTTTATTATTCGTTTCTGCTGCTCTCAGCGCAGCAGCGCAGCGGCATGTGCGCCATTTACGCCTTCATGCGCTATTGCGACGATTTGAGCGATGAGCCAGGCGCTAACCGCGCGGCCATTGATCGCTGGCGCGCGCAGTTGCAGGATGCGCTCGAAGGCCGGTTCAGCGGGCATCCGCTGTGGCCCGCGTTTCACCACACCGTGCGGCGGTTCGCCATTCCTCATGAGTATTTCTACGAGATGATTGCCGGTGTGGCATCCGACCTGGAGCCGCGCCGCATGGAAACGTTCGCGGAGTTATATCGCTACTGCTATCAAGTCGCTTCGGTGGTGGGGCTGACCATCGTGCATATCTTCGGCTTCGATACCCGCAAGGTTTTGCCGCTGGCGGAGAAATGCGGCGTGGCGTTTCAGTTGACCAACATCCTGCGGGACATCAAGGAAGACGCGGAGCGCGGCCGCATTTACCTGCCCCTGGAGGATCTGGAGAGGTTTGGGGTAAATCCCGGCGGCCTGACGGCCGGCAATCGCAGTGAACCTTTTCTCCGCTTGATGCGTTTCGAGGCGGCGCGGGCGCGGTCGTATTACGAAGAGTCGCTGCCGCTGCTCGACCTGGTCCATCCCCGCAGCCGCCCTTCCCTATGGGCGCTAATCACCATTTATTCGCGGCTCCTGGAGCGGATTGAAAGCCGCAATTACGATGTTTTTTCGGAGCGGGTCCGCCTGTCCGCGCTCGAAAAATCCTGGATTCTGGCGCAGGCGGTGGTCTCCGGGCGGGCATCTATATGAAGGCACCGCCGATCCGGCGGTATCTTCCGGAGATCAGGAAACATTGCGCTTGCGGTGCCCGTTACCACCCCGAAGCGACTCGATAAAGGTGCGCAACGTGTCCTCGGTGCGCTTCTGGGCTGCCGCCAGTTCCTTGATTGCGGAGCGCATCTCGCGCTGCGTTTCGGCAATCAAGGCCCACAGTTGCTTCGTTTCTTCCTGTGCCGCCAGGGTGCCTTTGGCGAGTTTGCCCATGAGATCCCAAATCTCGGCAATCTCGCGGTCGTGCTTCGACAAATGTTCTTTGGTGGTCATCGTTCCTGTTTTCTGATGCGGTTGCCGCCACCTCTCAGGATGCGGCGCGCATTCGCGGCAGTCAATAGAATAGCATTCGTAACGTGGGGGCTTCTGCCGGCGGGGCGTAGCCTTCCAGCGGTAAAATTCCAAGTGAATGCCATCCGCCCGCCAGATCACCTGGGCCAAAATCCGTGTTTTTTCGGTTGCCCTGGCAGGTTCGTCCATTCTGTTCGTGCTGATTTACCTGCTCACCGCCGGCACGCTGTTTGAAGCCAAGAGCCTCCTTTACGTGTATATTCCGGATGCTGCAGGCCTGAGTTCGGACTCGGTAGTGCGGGTCAACGGGGTTGACGTGGGCAAGGTTGACGAAATCGCCTGGTCGGGTTTGATCCAATCGAGCCGTGTGGTAAAACTCACTTTGAAAATTGAGGGGCAGTTTCTGCAGTCTATCCCCGCCGACTCATTCGCCCAGATAGAGTCCGATACGGCCGCGGGAGATAAGTATCTCGCCATTACGCGTGGCCAAAGCGCTATGGCCGCCGGGCCCGGCTCGGAAATCGGTTTCCGCGCACAGCCTGATCTGCTGCAGACCCTTGATATCCAGCAATTCACGGATCAACTGCGGGCCGTGGATGCTCAACTGAGCCAAGTGGAGCAAGGACAAAATCCCACAGGTCAGTTGCTGCTTAGCGACCAGTTATATAACCAGGTCCGCAAAGTGATTGCAGATTTTGAGCACGAAATCCGCGGTCTCGAGAGTCCACAAAACCCTATCGGCAAGATGCTATATACGGATGAGGGTTACCGCCGGTTCGATAATCCCTTACGCCAGATCGGCCAAGTCATCGCGGCTATCCAGAGCGGGCAGAACCAACTCGGTAACCTGCTCGAGAAAGAAACTGACTACAACCAACTAATAACTCGGCTTACGAACTTACGCAGTTCGTTAGAGAAGATGCGAAGCAATAACCTCCTGGTATCGGACGAAATGTACTCTCAGTGGAATCACTCTCTCACAACGCTCATCGAGAGTATGGACCAATTCAACGAAAGCCCAGTGCTCAGCACCTCGGAGATGTACGATAATCTGAACGGTCTGGCGAATCAGTTACGCGGCAACATACACGACTTTCGCCAGGATCCGCAGAAATTCCTGCGCATCAAAATCTTCTAAGGCCAGTTGCTCAGAGAACTTTGATCTTACTTACGCTGATGGTGTCGCCACTTACTTTGCCGCTAAGGGTTACTTTCTTGCCGGCATCCGGGATTACTTTCGCTTGTTCAGAGATTTTGTAGATCTTGCCTTCGTCAGTCACAAGAACCGCAGGTGAGCCTCCCTTGATGCACTTGTTGGCACATGCCACGTCGCCCCTCATTGCCGGCATCCCGGAGCATTGCTGGTCGATTATATAGCCAGTGACGTCTGCGGCCAAGGCACTGACGGAAAGACTCGCAGCCAGTCCCAATAATGCAAATGCTTTTTTCATAAGCGCCTCCTCTGATGGTCTTGCTAGCACAACCATGCTACTCCTCAAAGCTCCGGAAGCGCAACCCTTAGTGCGGCGCGGGATCGCGAACGTTCGTCCAGCAGCTTGCTTAGTGCCGCTGCCCGATGTAACGTCCCGGATCTTCTTCGAAGATTTTTTGGCAATCGTGCGAACAAAAGAAATAGAACTGGCCTGCATACTCGGTTTTGCCGGCCGCATGGCCTTCCTCTACTGTCATTCCGCAAACCGGATCCACCGATTGGACAACCGTTCCATTTGCGTAATTCTGTAACCCATACGACTCTTCCATGCGATCACCTCCCATTTTTATTCTGGGCCTCCGGGTTACTGGGCTGGGGTGTGCGAACGCACTGCCGAGGTGTACGGCCGGTTGGCGCCTGCGGTCTTCGTGGTCCTTGCGTCTAATAGGTATCCAAAGACGGTATTATAAACAGAGCCATTTCGTACAGAAGCGAGTTAGTACAGGCGGCAGCCATGGCGGGCCGAAAACTTCGGATATTCATTTCATATGCCCGAAAAGACCGCGAATTACTCGATCGGCTCATCAAACATCTCGCGCCGCTTGAGGATGAAGGCCTGATCGAACACTGGACCGACCTCGCGATCGAGCCTGGAGATCGCTGGGATGAGCGAATCAATGCGGAGCTGGATAGTGCGGATATCATCCTGCTGCTGATCAGCGCTGATTTTTTGGCATCCAGGTATATTCGAACCGTAGAACTCAAACGCGCGCTGGATCGGGAAGCGCGCCGTGAGGCGGTTGTCATCCCCGTTATCCTCCGGCCGGCGGAATGGGAGAAGTCCGCTATCGGCCACTTACAGGCGCTGCCTACAGGCGGACGTGCGGTTACGAAGTGGGGCAACCGCGACGATGCGTTCCTGAGTATCGAGAAAGGAGTGCGGGAAGTAGCCATACGGCTGCACAGGGACCTGGAGAGCGCGGACACCTCGGCGGGCCGCGTGGATTCCGCGTTTGCCGCCTCGGAAAGGGCCGCCCAGGAACGTGTGGCCGCGGAGGAACGCGTCTTGGATGCCGCTATCGCAAAAAAGATTCCGCTGGGGAAGCCCTCCGACCTGACGGTGATGATCCGTGAAAGCGGCTCATCCGGTTTGAAGGCGATATTGGGCCAAGATGACGAATACAGCAGCAACCCTGAGGACGTGCGCTCGAAGCCGTTTGAGATAACGTTTCCGCGCGACGAGCGCGGCCAGCGGCAGCCGGCGATGCTGCAGGTTCAGATTGAGGCGCCGGATTTCGAGCCGGGCTTTCTAACCGCACAGATCGCCGTACCGCCGCAGGGCGATTCCGCGGTATACCCATTTCTGCTGACGCCATTGTTTCCGGGCGAGCTGGTCATCAATGTAAGGGTGTATAGCGCTGAGGGCCAGCAGATCGCGCGGATCCTGCGAATCATCTCAGAGGCGTCGGACCGCGTGGTGTCGCACGGACGCGTGCTAACAAGCATCCCGATTTCCGCGAGCGAGGCGGCGGCGAACGTGTCAGGATCGCCGGTGGTAGCGGCCCCGCCGGCGCCGCCACCGCCACCGCCGCGCACCCACCCGAGCCCGGGGGCATTGCCCGCTCCTCCCGCACGCGCGCGCCGCCGTTTCACAGGCAAACCGTACATCTACAGCGCCGCCGCGGGGCTTCTGGTTGTGGTGGGGGTCGGTTACTTCACGGGATCTGGCGAAAAGCCGTACGTGGCCTATCAGCCGGTCGCGTCTACTCCGTCTATCAACCTCTCGCATGAGGACGACATTGCCAGACTTATCGGACCGCCTCTATCGTCTTGGCCACCGGAGATCCATCCGCAGCCCGCGAAGAGCATCGCGCCAGTGCTCTTCTTCAATGACTACAGAAAGGCGAGTGAAGCGGCCCAGCGCGGCGATCTCAAAACGGCCGCCCGGTATTACCAATTCGCAGCGGACCGAACCGAAGTCGACGATGAATTTAGATCTCTGGCGCTGAGCGGTTTAGCGACAGCAGATCTGGCGCTGGCCGACGAGGCTCCGCTAACCAAGCGGCAGGATTATCTGAACAGCGCAGTAAGCGTGGCTCAGAAAATGGCGGAGCTTAAACCAGAATCCGGCCATTCGTGGTATCTGACAGGCATCGCACTGGACCGATCCGGCAAACTGCAGGAAGCGGAGACGGCATTTCGAAAGGCCACGGCGCTCGAACCCTCCACTGCGCGCAACTGGGACGCGCTGGGCCGCGTTTTGAGCAAAGCAAAGAAACCTGACGATGCGGCCAAGGCGCTGGAACAGGCGGTGAAGCTCGACCCACAAAACGTGGATGCCCGCCTGTTGCTAGCCGCCACTTTGCTCCCCAGCGATCCTCTTCAGGCCAAGCAGCAACTTACCACGCTCAAAGGAAATAAGTCCATAACGGGAACCAAGCTCACCGCGCTGAACCGGCTCAATCAAAGGCTGGCCGCCGCCGAACCTCCTTCGCGAACAAACTAACGCCTTCACGCCGTGCGCATGGCTTCCGATTTATCCCCCGCAATTGCCGCTTGAGCCGCCGCCAGCCGCGCAATCGGCACGCGATAGGGCGAGCAGGAAACGTAATCCATGCCCACGCGATAGCAGAACTGCACCGAATCGGGTTCGCCGCCATGCTCGCCGCAAATGCCCACTTCCAGATCAGGCCGCGATTTGCGCCCTTTTTCCACCGCCATCTTCACCAGAGTGCCGACGCCTTCCTGGTCCAGAACCGCGAACGGATCATTGGGCCAGATCTTGCGCTCTTCGTAGTCCTTGCGGAAACTGTTATAGTCATCGCGGGAGATGCCCAAAGTGGTCTGAGTCAGGTCGTTGGTTCCGAAGCTGAAGAACTCGGCCTGCTCGGCCACGCCGCCGGCCGTGATCGCGGCGCGCGGAATTTCAATCATGGTGCCGACCATATATTTCAAATCCGCCATGCCGGCCTTCTGCAAAACCTCTTCCGCCACGGCGACCACAATCTTCTTCTGGTTTTCGAGTTCTTTGGCGCCGCCGATCAACGGAATCATCACTTCCGGAATTACCTTGACGCCTCTCTGCGCTACCTGCACCGCGGCTTCGAAAATGGCGCGCGCCTGCATTTCCGTGATCTCGGGATAGGTAATGCCCAGGCGGCAGCCGCGATGCCCCAGCATGGGATTGAACTCGTGCAACTCTTCCACGCGCTTCAGCAGGTCCGGCAGCACCGTTTTGAGGTTCTTCACCTCCGCCCCGAAACGCTCGTATTTGGCCACCAGTTCGCGCTTCTTTTTGATATCGGCATAGGGCAGGACGGCGAGATCCACCATCAGTTCTTCCCGCTTCGGCAGAAATTCGTGCAATGGCGGATCGAGCGTTCGGATCACTACCGGGAATCCGTCCATGGCCATGAACAGGCCGGCAAAATCTTTGCGCTGCATCGGCAGCAGTTTAGCCAGCGCTTTGCGCCGGGATTTCTCGTCGCGCGCCAGGATCATGGCCTGCATATGCGGAATGCGGTCCTCGGCAAAGAACATGTGCTCGGTGCGGCAAAGGCCGATGCCCTCAGCTCCGAATTTGCGCGCCACTTGGGCATCCCGTGGGATATCGGCGTTGGCGCGCACTCCGAATGAGCCGCGGAACTCGTCGGCCCACCCCATGAATGTGGCCAGAATGCCGGAGCTGGGATCGGCTTCCCGCGTCTCGGCGCGGCCTTCGAACACTTCGCCTGTCGAGCCATCAAGTGAGATCCAGTCCCCTTCCTTCAGCACGATCTGCTTGCCCTCTTTAGCGACGCTCACCATGCGCTTGTGCTCGTCCACATGGAATGCTTCCGCGCCGGCCACGCAGGGCGTGCCCATACCGCGGCAAACCACCGCCGCGTGGCTGGTCATGCCGCCGCGCGAAGTAAGAATCCCCTTCGCTTTTTCCATGCCGTGAATATCGTCCGGCACGGTCTCTTTGCGCACCAGCACTACCGGTTGGGTTTTGGCCTTCTCCACCGCATCGTCCGCGGTGAATGCAATCACGCCCACGGCCGCGCCGGGCGATGCCGGCAAGCCGATGGCAAGCTGGCGCAGCGATTTCTTGGAGGCCGGATCGAGCACGGGATGCAGAAGCTGGTCGAGTTGCTGCGGCTCTACGCGCAGCACCGCTTCCTGCCGCGAGATGAGATTCTCTTCCACCATGTCCACCGCAATGCGCACCGCCGCCGGGCCGGTCCGCTTGCCGTTGCGCGTTTGCAGCATGTACAGCTTGCCATCCTGCACCGTGAATTCGAAATCCTGCACATCGCGGTAGTGTTTCTCCAGCATGCTGGTGATTTCGCGAAGCTGCTTGTATACTTCCGGGTTCCAATTTTCCAGCTCCGAAATCGGCTGCGGCGTGCGGATGCCGGCCACCACGTCTTCGCCTTGCGCATTGGGCAGGAACTCGCCGTAGAAAACTTTTTCGCCGGTGGCCGGGTTGCGCGTGAAGCCCACCCCCGTGGCGGATGTCTCTCCCAGGTTGCCGAATACCATGGCCTGAACGTTCACCGCCGTGCCGATATTGTCGGGAATCTGGTTCATGCGGCGGTAGTGTATGGCGCGCGGGTTGTTCCACGAGCGAAATACGGCGTCGCGCGCGCCCGCCAATTGCTCCAGCGCATCCTGCGGGAACGGATTTCCTGTCTTCTTTTCCACCAGCTTCTTGTAGCCGGCAATCACCTGCTGGAGATCCGCCGCGCTGAGGTCGGTATCGAGTTTTGCCTTCGCTTTTTTCTTCTGGCCATCGAAAATCGCTTCGAACTCATCTTTGCCAATGTCCAGCACCACGTTGCCGTACATCTGGATGAAGCGGCGGTAGCAATCGTACGCAAAGCGCGCGTTGCTGCTCTTTTCCTCCAGCGCCCGCACGGTTTGATCGTTGAGTCCCAGGTTCAGAATGGTGTCCATCATGCCGGGCATGGAAAATTTCGCTCCCGAGCGCACGCTCACCAGCAGCGGGTTATCCACATCGCCCAGGCGCTGTCCCATGCGCACTTCGAGCGTGCGCAGCGCTTCGAGCATCTGCTGGTGGATCTCCTCAGGCACGGAGTTCGCGTTCCGGAAATAAAGATTGCAGACCTCGGTGGCGATGGTGAAGCCGGGCGGCACCGGCAATTTGGCCCGGGACATTTCGGCCAGCCCGGCGCCCTTGCCGCCGAGCAGGTCTTTCATCTTTCCATCCCCATCAGCGGTTCCGTTACCGAAGAGATAGACGTTTTTGTTCATAATTGGCTCCTATTTTGAAAGCGTGGTAAGGGCCACAGATAAACGCAGATCAACGCAGATAAAATTCTTTTCGTTTTCATCTGCGTTCATCAGCGTTAATCTGCGGCTAATCATCTTGCTGCGGCCTGCTAGGACGCGGTCACAATTTCCGAAAAATCCGCGATCGTAGAAAACTCTTTCAATAACGCGTGGAGCAGCGTTAAACGGTTCTGCCGGATGCTTGCCTCCGGTGCATTCACCAGCACCTTATCGAAAAACAGATCCACTTTGGGCCGCAGCCGGGCAATCACCTTTTCGATCGGCTGGCCTTGAATCCTGCGGTATTCTTCGTACAATTGCCGTTCTGGCTCCTCGCGGAAAAGTCGCTCGTCCACCGCCGCCCCATCCCCGGCGAATTTAGCCTGCTCGAGAATATTGCGAATGCGTTTGAAGCTGGCGGCCAGCGGTTCGAAATCGGGTGTAGGCCGGAGATCCTGTATGCGGTTCAGACGCGCTTCGAGATCCACCAGGTTGCTCCAGCCCGCGGCCATGGCGGCGTTCACTTCGTCGTATCGGAAACCGCGAATATCCTTGAAATAAAATTTCACCCTTTCCTCGAGGAACGAACGCAACCGTTCGTTACCATCAATGAAATCGCCCAGTGGGATTTCCAAACGCCCTTCCACCAAAATCTTGACCACGCCCTGGGCGGCGCGCCGCAAGGCGAAGGGATCGCGCGAACCCGTCGGAATCAGATCCGCGGCGAAGCAGCCCGCGAGCGTATCTAACTTGTCCGCGAGCGCGACAATCTGGCCGGCGCGGTTCCGCGGAATCGCATCCTCCATGCTTTCGGGTTTGTAGTGGTCGTAGATGGCCTGCCACACCGGCCCCGGCTCGCCTTGCGCGCGTGCATAGAGGCCGCCTACAATGCCCTGCAATTCCGTGAACTCCTTCACCAATTCGGTGGTGAGGTCGCATTTGGAAAGTTCGGCCGCGCGGATGGCGTACGTGTCGCCTCCCAGCGCTTTGGCCAGAGCCATCACGCGCTCCGTCTTATCGAGGTAGGAGCCGAGCTTGGCCTGAAACGTCACGTGCGCGAGATCTGGTTTGCGATACGCCAGTTTCTTCTGCTGATCCGTCTCCCAGAAGAACCGCGCATCGTTGAAGCGCGCGCGCAATACACGCTCGTTACCGCGGCGCACCAGGCCTTCCGGATCGCGGTCGATATTCATCACCGCCACAAATTGGGGAGCCAGTTTGCCCTCCGCATCCATCACCGAAAAGTACTTTTGGTGATGGCGCATCACTGTAACCAGCACCTCCTCGGGCAGTTCCAGAAACCTCGGATCGAAACTGCCGCTAATGGCCGTTGGGTACTCAGTAATGTAGACCAGCGTTTCGAGCAGCGCGTTGTCCGGCTTCACGCGAATCCCTGCCAGCTCGCGCCGGATTTTGTTGCGCCGCTCTTCGGCCGAAAGGATCACGTAGTGGTCGCCGAGCCGCTGCTCGTAATCGTCAAAGGTCACCACGATTTCCGCAGAACCCAGCCGGCGATGCCCGCTTGTCAGCGGACCGGAGCGCACGCCGGCCAGTGCAAAGGGCACGACATCATTACCCAGTAACGCGATGAGCCAACGGATCGGCCGTATAAACCGCGGGCCACCCTTACCGGTCCAGTACATGGTTTTGGGGAAATAAATCTGCGGGATCATTTCCGGAAGAGATTCGGCCAACATGTCGGCAGTCCGGCGTCCCGCAATTTTTTTCACGAAACTGAAATAGATTCCCTTAGGGGTGGTCTCGAGCGTGAGATCTTCGGGACGCGCGCCCTGCTTGCGAGCGAAGCCGGCAACTGCTTGTGGCGGGGCCGATTGCGCCGGCCCGAGCACCCGTTCTTCCGTATCCGCCTGCCGCTCGGGCAGCCCTTCGGCGCGCAACACCAGCCGGCGCGGCGTGGCATCCAGGCGCACGGTCTCATGCGGAATCGCCGCCTTCTCAAACAGCATGTGGAGGCTTTCGAGCGCGCCCGGGATCATCCAGTCCGGAATCTCCTCAGTGCCGATTTCGAGCAGAAATGGAAGGTTCACGGAGCCACCTGTTCCCGGGCCCCAGGCTCCTGGCCCTTGCCCGGCACGCTGCCGGCCTCTGTCTGCTGATTCGCCCACTTCTGCGCCACGCCGACCGCCAGCTTACGCACCCGCAGGATTATTCCTACCCGCTCGGAAACGCTGATTGCGCCACGCGAATCGAGCGTATTAAACAGGTTCGAGCATTTGAGCACCTGGTCATAGGCTGCGAGCAAGGGAAAGCGCTGCTTGGCGGGCGCTTTCGGGTCATAAGCAGCCAGCAACCGCGCGGCTTCGGCTTCGTGCAGTTCAAACAATTTCCACAGCGTAGAGATGTCCGCCATTTCGAAGTTGTAGACCGAATATTGGAGCTCATCCAGATAGCGCACATCGCCATAAGTAAAACCCTTGGCCCACTCGATCTCGTAAACGCTGTCGCGCCCCTGCAGAAATGCCGTGAGCCGCTCCAGGCCGTAGGTCAGCTCCGCCGGCACCACCTCCAGTTCGATACCGCCGCACTGCTGGAAATAGGTGAATTGCGTAATCTCCAGGCCATCCAGCATCACCTGCCAGCCGATCCCCCATGCGCCCAACGTCGGCGCTTCCCAGTTATCTTCTTCAAACTTGAGATCGTGTTTGCGCAGGTCGATTCCGATCGCCTCGAGACTCCCCAGGTACTGCTCGATCACGTCTTCCGGTGCGGGCTTCAGGACCACTTGCAGTTGGCTGTGTTTGTAAAGGCGGTTGGGGTTGTCGCCATAGCGGCCATCCGCGGGACGCCGGCTGGGCTGTACATAAGCAACGCGGTAGGGGCGCGGCCCGAGCACGCGCAAGAAGGTCTCCGGACACATGGTCCCGGCGCCGACCTCCACGTCATAAGGCTCCTGAATGATCGAGCCGCGCTCCGCCCAGTATTGCTTGAGTTTGAAAATGATTTCTTGAAAGGTTGGCATGATCAGAAGGCCGCCCGTGTCATTCTGCCCCGAGCCTCTTCGACGGGGGATCCCTCTGGACCGGCAGCTTCTTCGAGCATCGCGGCGGTAATCAGACGCCGCTCCAGGTGCGTCTCCATCTGCTGCACCAGGAAGCGGCGCAAATCGGCGGCCGTGTCCGCGGCCCACCCATTTTCGGCAATTTGCGAGACAGGCTTATGCAGCATTTCCGCGGCGGCCGCGCGGGATCTGCCGCTCAATTCCCAGTAATTTGCGACGCCTAGCGCTCGACGGCAATCGCCGCACATCAGTCCGAACTGTCCCCGGCTGAAAAAAGCCCGATCCTCTTCAAGCGTGCTGCCACAGCCCAGGCAAGCATCGAGCGCCGGCAGCCAGCCAGAAAGACGCACGGCCCAAAGGGAAAAATAGGTCACGCCGCGCCACAGGCGCGAGGGCAGATCGGAAAACTGGCCCACGCGGAACGAGTCGAGCACCGCCAGCATCAGCCGAAAAAATTTCTCATTCGTCTCCTCCGGTGGCAACAATTGTTCCGCAACTTCCGCTATAAGGTCGAGCGCCAAGCTGCTCGTATAATCCGACACCAAATCGAATTGCGAATCAATCAAATCGCAGAAATCAAGATTTACCAGCTCGCGCGTTTCCTTCTGGTA
>JASIAM010000006.1 GCA_030041985.1 Bryobacteraceae bacterium
ACTCAAAGCAAAAAACCAAAACAAAAGGCAAAAACCTTCCTATATAAGAAAAACCAAAAGCACGACTTTTGCGAGCGACGTGCGCCTCCCGTTGGTCGGCGGTGGCGCTTAGTCGGTCAAATGAGGCAGAATATCAACACCGGGGGGGTGGGCCAAATTAGAGTAGCGAAGTGGGCCATGCCTGAGTAGCGAACGCAATCGTGATGCTGAGCGTTGCCGTTGCGGTTGCTAAGGCTGCATCCGTTGCCAGCAGCGTGAACTGATACGTTCCCGCTGCGGACGGTGTCCCCGTTATTTCCCCTGTGGCGCCCATGGTCAATCCGGAGGGCAAAGATCCCGAGATCTGCGACCAAGTATAAGGAGATATGCCTCCTGTCGCGCTGAGCGCCGCCGAATAGTACGTACCAACAGTGCCATTCGGCAGCGAATTGGTGGTGATCGCATACGCTCCCGAAGGCGCGGTGGACCCTATCAGGGCTGTGAAGGTAACGCCGGTGCCGGTTCCCGCTACCTTAAACCCCGGCCCCAGGCAAATCGCAGTACCGGCCTGGAGGACCATCGTCGCGCTTCCAGTTACCGTGTTGCCGTTCATATTTACGCTCAGGTTATTGGACGAGATATAGCTGGAAGACCAGTACACGGGATTTCCCGAGACGATCGGGGAATTGTCGGAAAGTTGTTGACCGGAACCGCAGGGCGAAACTTGCGCGGTACCGTTACCTTGGAAGGCGAGCGACGCAAACCAAATCGGGGCGATTCGTAGAAGCAGTGTGCGGATTGTCTTCATGGTTCACTCCGTTGTGTAGCAGGAAAGTTAGTGGCGAAGCTCTGACTCCAGTCGCTCGACTCTCTCCTGGATGGCCTTGTCGCGTTCGACAAGCTCCCGATTTTCCTGCTCCAGACGCTGGCTTCGCTCCTCCGCTTGAATCATGTGGAGCGTCAGTTCTTCAATCTTCGCCAGCATCTTGGCCTGCATCTCACCCACGCTGGCGCCCTTCTGCTGCATCTCCTGGGCGGAGGGGATGTCAGGTAAATGGTGATGCTCCTGGATATAGCCAGCGACTTCTCTCAACGGGGCGAGACGGTAGTTCGAATCGAAAACGTAGTCGGCTCCGCTCGTGCTGACGATGACCCCTTGGGCGGCCATCGTGCCGTGAACGTCCAACAGTTGCTGTGGGTTAGTTGTGCCGATGCCGACGTTGCCGTTGTAGTTGAATGTCGCAATCACGGCCGGCGTGAACGATGCCCCTGCCGTTGCCGAGGTGCCTCCGCTGCTGATTACGCTGGCTTGGTTCCAACTGGGGTAGTTGGCGGCGAAGCCGATCGCGCCGATATACGAGTGAGTGTTGGAAAACCGAAAAGTACTGTCTGAGTACTGTGTGTAGGCGTTTCCCGCGAAGAGACCAAAGCCAGCACCGTCCGAGGAAATATCAGCCCAATTCACACTGGCTATCTGACGGCCGGTGCCGTAATTCACAACGTCAAGCGTGCCTGAGTGCACAGGCCGCAAAGAACCAAGATGCCTGCTAACGGTTTCATTGGCCAATCCTTTGCCGAATTTTCTGAATCTCTAGTTTGAGGTCTGAATTCTCCTTCTCCACCTCGATCATGTGCAGCGTGAGTTCCTCGATCTTCGCCAGCAACTTCGCCTGCATTTCTCCTACACTGGCGCCTTTCCGCTGCATTTCCTCGGCGGAAGGAATATCAGGTAAGTGGTGATGCTCCTGGATATAACCGGCCACTTCGCTAAGCGGGGCTAGACAGTAATTCGGGTCGAAGACGTAGTCGGCGCCGCTCGTGCTGACGATGATCTCTTGGGCAGCCATCGTGCCGTGAACGTCTAACAGTTGTTGTGGGTCTGTCGTGCCGATGCCAACGTTGCCGCCGTTCGGATTTAACGCAAGAGCCATAAACCCAACGCCGCCACGGCCGGACTGAACCGAAGCGTGAAGCCCCCCTTGATTTGCGGCGAGCCACAACTCCATGGGATTCGCCACACCCGTTCTAGCGACAAGGACCCCATTGCCCACAGTGTCGGCGGGCATTCCGAAGAACGCTGCCGTGCCGGTATTGCCTTCCGGCGCAACCGTACCGACGGAGAGCGGCGATAACGGGTCATTCGTCCCGATCCCTACGTTGCCGTCGTAATAGATGTAGCCCGATCCGGCGGTCCACTGTCCCCATGCGGGCAGCGGCGCCGCCATCAGCGCGAGCAAGGCCACGCCAAGCGTAAATGCTCCTGTCTGGATGACAGAGGAAGAGTTACCTCGAATGACCGGCATCGTGAACCGTTCTCCTTTTGACTGAATCTCACCTAAGGCGGGGAAACGATGCGAGGATCGCTACGGCAGGCTCATCCCAGACACGGAAAGATACCGTCAACCTGATCGCAATCAGGGTCCGCAGGGGAACTATCGAGTACTATAGGCGCGGAGGGGGACAATGTCAAGTAAATTACAACTGAAAAAGCGCCTTCCCCAAGGGGGGAAACACCACCACGCTTAGCCCAGCACCGCTTCCGGCTGGGGCACGTCCTGCTTATGCTTGCATTCGCGGTTGGGGCATTGCCACACGGGGCCGGATTTGAGCCATTTTTCTATCATGTACGGGCTGCCGCACTCGGGGCACTTCTCTGCAACCGGCTTGCCCCAGGCCACGAAGTTGCATTCCGGCCAGCGGTTGCAGCCGTAGAACGTCTTGCCGCGCTTTGAGCGCCGTTCCACGATTTCTCCATCGGAGCATTCCGGACACTTCACTCCGATGGTTTTCTGCTTCACGTACTTACATTCGGGATAGTTGCTGCAAGCCGTGAATTCGCCGTAACGGCCGGTCTTCAGCACCAAGTTGTTGCCGCATTGCGGACACTTCTCATCGAGCGGCCGGTCCGGTTTCTTCTGCTGGCCGCCGATGGGCTTGGTGGTCTTGCAGTCGGGGTAACCGGTGCAGGCGTAGAAGGTTCCGAAGCGGCCCTTCTTCAGCACCATGGGCCGCCCGCAATTTTCGCAATACTCTTCGTCACCCTGCTCGGATAAATCGGCCTTATCGACATCCGGCAGATCGACCGTCAGTTCTCGCGTGTAGGTGCAATCGGGATAACCCGTGCAGGCGATGAAGCTGCCATGCTTGCCCCACTTGATGACCAGCGGCTTGCCACACTTCGGACATACCTCATCAATCGGCTTTTCCATCCGCTTGATATCGGTCATGTTCGCTTCGGCGTATTCCAGGTCGCGGGAGAATCTGCCGTAAAACTCCGCCATGGCCTCGCGCCAATCGATCTTGCCTTCTTCGATGTCGTCCAGCTCCTCTTCCATGCGCGCGGTGTACTTGACGTCGAAGATGTCGTCGAAGCTCTGGATCAGCAGGTCGGTGACGACCATACCGAGTTCGGTCGGAATGAAACGGCCGCCTTCCTTGGTCACATATTCGCGCTCTTGGATCGTAGAGAGGATCGAGGCGTAGGTCGAAGGGCGGCCGACGCCATCGGCCTCCAGCCGTTTCACCAGCGTGGCTTCGTTATAGCGCGGCGGCGGTTCGGTGAAGTGTTGCTCGGGATGCATCCCGCGGAAACGCAGCGTTTCGCCTTCGGCAACGGCCGGCAAGCGATGCTTCAACTCTTCGTCTTCGTCATCCGTTTGATCTTTGCCTTCCTGGTAAATCTTGAGGAAACCTTCGAATTTCAGCACCGAGCCAGTTGCGCGGAACAGGTAGTCCACGCCGTTCTTCCCTTTGGCGGAGACTTCGATGGTGGTCTGATCGTAAAGGGCCGGTATCATCTGGGAGGCGACGAAGCGGTTCCAGATGAGCCGGTAGAGTTTCATTTCGTCTTCGGCCAGATGGTTTTGCACGGCATCCGGAGTGTACGCCATGGAGGTAGGCCGAATCGCTTCGTGCGCATCCTGCGCTTCTTTCTTCGACTTATAAACGATGGCGGACCCGGGCAGAAATTCTTTGCCGTAGCGCTCCCCGATGTAATGGCGCACGTCGCGCAGCGCTTCATCGGAAACACGCGTGGAGTCGGTGCGCATGTATGTGATGAGGCCGACAGCGCCTTCCTTGCCCAGCTCGATACCTTCGTACAGGCGTTGCGCCAGCATCATGGTCCGCTTCACGCTGAAGCGCAGCTTGCGCGAAGATTCCTGCTGCAGAGTCGAGGTAATGAAGGGCGCAACCGGGTGGCGCTTCTTCTCGCGAGTCGCAACCGATTTGACGATGTAAGCTGCGCTATCAAGCTGCTCGACAATCGCATCGGCCGCCTGCTGATTACCGATTTCCGCCGCTTCCTCGTTCTGCTTGACGAGCCGCGCCGTGAGCACCGGCGGCTTTTTGGCCGCCAGATCGACGTCGATGGTCCAATATTCCTTCTTGACGAAGGCGCGGATTTCGCGCTCGCGCTCTACGATGACGCGCAGTGCAACAGTTTGCACGCGGCCTGCGGACAATCCGCGGCGCACCTTGTCCCACAGCAAAGGAGAGATCTTGTAACCCACCAGCCGGTCGAGCACGCGCCGCGCCTGCTGCGCGTCCACCAGGTGAATATTTACCGATCCCGGCGTCTCAAAAGCGCTCTGAATGGCGCGCTTGGTGATCTCGTTGAACATCACCCGGAAGATCCGCGGGCCATTTTTCTTGTGGCCGTTCGCGAGTTCTTCCTGGAGGTGAAAACAAATCGCCTCGCCTTCACGGTCGGGGTCGGCCGCGAGGTACACGCTCTCCACCTTCCTGGCAGTCTGCTTCAGTTCGTTGATGAGCTTCTTCTTGCCTTCGATGACCTCGTAGCGCGGCTGAAAATCGCGCTCGACATCCACTGCCAGATCCTTTTTGGGAAGGTCCTTGATATGACCGAGCGAAGCCTTAACGATGTATTGCCTGCCCAGGTATTTGTTGATGGTTTTCGCCTTAGCCGGCGATTCCACGATTACCAGAGCCTTTGCCATATCCCGTAATCAAGCGGCGGTGTTAGCCCAAACCGCCACCTCCATCCTAATGATTGCAATTTACCCAACTGACGTTACCACACTTTTATGAAGTTCTTGCCGGGGAGTTGTTTCACCAGGCCCAGCATTTCCAACTCGAACAGGGCCGCGATCAACTCCGAAGTGGACGTATCTTGAACACGTTCCAGGAGATCGTCCAAATGTATGGCGGCATCCACCTGCAGCACATCGAGCGTTTTGCGGGCAACTGGCCCAAACTCGGGACCCAAACCATTTAGTAATGATGCAGTCTCGCCGCCCGGAGTTGCAACTCCCCCGGCGGACCGCGTTTCGATACCGCCCTCGCGCAGAATTCGTTCGCGCCCCCGCTCAATTAGATGACGGCGGGATTCAGCGGGAAGTTCAGCGATTACGTCGTTCCAGTCCTGAATCAGCTTAGCACCTTGTTTAATCAGCAGATTCGGTCCCCAGCTCAGTTTCGAGGTGATATTGCCCGGCACCGCAAAGACTTCCCTACCCTGGTCCATAGCGAGCTTGGCGGTAATCGCCGAGCCACTGTATTGCGCCCCCTCGACCACCAGCACGCCGGCGCTCATCCCGCTGATGATGCGATTGCGAATAGGAAAATTCTGAGGGAAAGCAGTGCTTCCCATCGGAAATTCTGAAATGATTAATCCCTTCGCGGCGAGATCCACGGCCAGCTTGCGGTTTTCGGAGGGGTACACGATGTCCACCCCGCAGCCGAGCACGGCGACCGTGTTGCCGCCAACAGCGAGAACGCCTTTGTGAGCAGCCGTATCGATGCCCCGCGCCATGCCGCTCGCAATGGTAAGGCCGGCTTGCGCGAGATCGCCTCCCAATCGTTCGGCGACTGCCAACCCATAGGGCGTTGGACGCCGCGTGCCCACGATGCCGAGCATGATCGTATCAAGCAGTTCCACCCGGCCGCGCGCGAACAGCAGAATGGGAGGATCGTAGATTTCGCGCAGCGGCTGGGGATACCGGGGATCGCCGATAGTGACAACTAAACCGCCTGTTTCCTTTAGCTTTTCCTGCTGCGTGGCGGCGTCTTCAAACGCGCAACCACTGGCAATGCTCTGCGCCACCGCAGGACTGAGACCCGCGCCTTCCAGCTCCGTGCGCGAGGCGCGAAAAATGGCTTCCGGTGAGCGAAAACGGTCCAGCAACCGTTTGGAGATCCGAGTACCCAGTCCGGGCACCAGCTTCAAGGCCAGCCAGTGAAGTTCTTCTTCCTGGCTCAAAATCGCAGACAACATGAATCAGCGAGTACTATTTTCCCTTCGACTCTAACAATCAGTGCGCGGATTAGCAAGTATTCTCCAGAGATACGTCGGGCCGGGGCTGCAGCGCTACGATACAATGCGCCTGGATGCGACTCACCATCGGAGAGGCACGAGGGCTTGCCACGCGCGTGATGACGGCGGTGGGCCACGACATTGCCGATGCGCAAATTATCGGAGAACATCTGATGGATTGCGAGCTGCGCGGCCTTCCGTACGGTGGCCTTGCGCGAGCGATCAGCATTGCGGAGCGGATGGAGCGCTCGGGCGACGGCCGCCGTCCCATCCGCGTGGTTCAGGAAAGCGCGGTTTCGGCGCGCCTCGATGGCGGCGATCACATCGGCTACATTGTTGCTTACCGCGCTACGCAGATGGCCATCGACAAGGCCCAAGCGGCGGGAATCGCGGTGGTTGGCGCAAGCGACACCTGGTACACAGGCATGCTCTCTTACTATGCGGAAATGGCGGCCGCCAGCGGGCTCGTGAGTGTGATCGCCTCCAACGCTTCGCCGTGGGTTGCGCCCTACGGCGCGACAGAAGGGCGGCTCGGCACCAACCCCATTTGCTTTGGATTCCCCAGCACGGAAGACCCGATCATTTTCGACATAGGCACGTCCGCGATCATGCATGCCGAGGTGACACTGGCGCGCCGTCTGGGCGCAGAGCTGCCGGAAGGCGTGGCGTTCGATGGTGACGGCCTGGCGACGCGCGATCCTGCGGCTGCGCTCGCCGGAGCCTTTGCCGCGTGGGGTGGCCATAAGGGTTCGGGACTGGCGGTCGTGGTGCAGCTTCTCGGCATCCTTGCCGGGTCGCCGCCGATTCCTCCGGAACTCGCCGGCTTTGGTTATCTGATAGTCGCTCTGCGCCCCGGCCTTATGGGCGCCACCCAAACCTTCCTGCAAAATGCCGCCTCCTTTGCCAGCGCGGTACGCTCGGCACGACCCATCGCCGGCGCACCACCAGTCCGCATGCCATTCGATCGCTCCCGCCGCGAGCGGCAAATGAGACTCGCGGAAAATGCCATAGAGGTCCCCGGCGAACTGGTCACTCAGTTGACTCGGATTGCCGAACGCAATCCACAATCAGGTTCGCCGCCGGCCGGGGGTGAGCCGGGGCATAGCTAATTTCCTGGGAGTTGCTTTGGGGCGCACGACGGTGCGGGGCTTTTCCGCTTCGCCGTCGGGCCGCTCGGCTTGCGCGATGGCCGCTCGGATTAACTCGCGGACGCCCAGCGCCTCGAGATCGCTGGCCTGCGCGATGCGCACGTGGCGAATCAATTTGCCTTCGCCGCGCAGGATCCCATGCGGATCCGGCAGCAGCGAGCCGAAAGGGAAGCCCAGGTTGACCCAGTTGCCGTGCGTGGTGGTGTAGACAAAGGAGTCGCCAGGCCGCTGGGTGAATGTGAAATGGTCGGCGATGGTGTACACCGCGTAGATGAATTCGCTGGCCCTCGGGGCCTCTTCGAGGATCAGCTTTCGCGCGGCTAATACCAGCTCCCGGACTGCATCACTGTAAGGCAGCAAAAGCCGGAGGTACTCCGGATCGGGTGGGCGCAGGCGGCGCACTCCGTCAGTGTATCCCAAGGGCGCCTGGCGTAGTGGGTGGCGCGGCCCTTATTTGGGCGGCGGAGCTTCGTTCACTTTATCGTCGGGTAGCGGCGCGGGCGTATCGGTCACATCGAATTGAATCGCGGAGTCAGCCGAATACTTGTGGTACAGGTGGTATTCGTTGTCGTTTCTCGTCAGGTACTCGGGTGAATTGATGAGGACCTTGTTTCGGAGCGGCAGCAGGAACTGCTGGCCACCTACATCCTGGTAGTCGTAATCGAGCTGATCGCTGGCTTCTTTGACGGGGAAGTCTGCTGGCAAATCCACCGCAACCAGGCTGATCCGCAGCACCTGTTTGGTCTCCTGATCGACATACACCAGGCCCTTAACCGCGGGAATCGTATCCGCGTGATCGGCGGTGACATGCCACTGATTGCGCTCCTGGCTCACGTGATAGGCGAACACGTAAGTGGGCCGGCTGCGCAACAGGCCCCAGTGGTCCCATTCGAAGTGGGCTTCGGTTTCGGGCTCGAAAACCATGCGCAACAAACTGCCGAAATCGCCCGAGGAGCGAGTGCCACCGACTTTGTTGTAATCCAACTGGGTGGGCGAATTGTCGATAAGGATCAGCTTGTAATCCTCTTTCTGGTTGAAGTAACTCAATTTGACGGTGAGCGTATTCTGCAGGCGCCAGGATGGTTCGCTGTCCCTCTGAACGGCGTATTTGCTTCCGGGCAGCGGCGCGGCGTAACGGCGGACCACGAGAGTGCAGATGTAATCGGGGAGATTTTTGCTGTAATTGAGAGCGTAGTCGCGCACCTCATCGATGATCTGCGCCTGTTCTTCGGAGCTGGGAGGCGGTTTCGGAACGGTTTTGACTTGGACGACGGGAGCCGCTGCAGCGAGGTTCTCGGAGCGGTCGCGGAGGGCACGCAGGGCAGCCACGGTTTTCGGTCCGATTCCCAGGGCCTGCAACTGTTCCACCGTGCGGTCGTCCAATTTTTCCGATAATTTGACTTTGGCAAGATAGCCGGCCACTTCCCTGTCGGTCTGTTTAATCTGAACGGAAGACTGAATGAAGCTGAACAACTGCTTGACAGTGAGGCTTTGGGCCGGCGCAGCCAAGGCAACCACAAAAAGTGCGGCTACGAGGCGATACGGCATACCACTCATTTTCTCATGGCGGGCTGGCGCGCGGCGGAGTTACCGGCATGCCACCATATAGAAAGATGATCTCTGTTCCGGCACTCGATTCCGCCATCGGGGTTTTTGACTCGGGGGTTGGCGGCCTCACGGTTTTGCAAGCGCTCCGGCGGCGGCTGCCGCAGCGCGATTTCTTTTATCTGGGCGATACGGCGCGCGTGCCCTATGGACGCAAACCACCGGAAATGGTGGAGGAGTTTGCCAAGGAGATTGGGGACTTTCTGTGCGGCCTCGGCGTGAAAGGTTTGGTAGTGGCGTGCAACACGGCGTCCGCGGTAGCGTTGCCAAGCCTGATAGAGCGGAGTCCGGTGCCCGTTTGGGGTGTGATCGAGCCGGGGGTCGAGGCGGCTGCGCGGGCTACGCGAACGGGCATCGTGGGAGTGATCGGGACGAAAGGCACGATCGGCAGCCGCGCTTACCAGCGCCGCCTGGAACAGCGCGGCCTCGAGGCGTGGGCCCAGGCGTGCCCCATGTTAGTGCATGTAGTGGAGGAGGGGCTGGCGGAAAGCGCCGAGGCGGAACTGCTGGTTTCGGAGTATCTCCGCAACCGTCCTGCGATCGATACGCTGATTCTGGGGTGTACGCACTATCCGTTACTGCGGGGCGTAATTCAGCGGGCAGTGGGCGATGCAGTGCGGCTGGTAGATAGCGCTGAAGTCACGGCGGAAGCGGTGAGCGCGGCGTTTCAGCCGGTTAATGGTGACGGGCGCGGGGCGCCTGTTATTCAAGCGAATGGTGGGCGGGTGATTCATTTCGTGACCGGCGATCCGCTGGCATTCGCTCACACAGCGGCGGTGATCGGCGGCGTGGAGGGGGAAATTATTCCACTTCCGGTGACGGAGTTGGCTTCGGCGCGGGCTGTAACGGTACCGTAGGGACACGGAGGCGCGGAGGAGGCAGATTATCGAAACCGAATACGGGATGCGCCGACGACGGTCAGCCGGCCACTCAGTTCCCTTTCAAGGATCTTAGGTAACCGTTCGCGCACGAAGGCGATGACCGCTCTTCTGCCAGAAGTGTCCGGCCGAATCAGTACAACCCCGGCGTGACGCCAAACCGGCTATTGCCTCACACTGCAGATCCCCTTATCGAGCGTGAATAGGATTCGCCCGGCTGCACACGCAGCATCGACAACGATGGGATCAGGCGCGCCGGCGAGGCCTTCGCCGGCAACCGTGTCAGCATCGTGGCCCAGGGCGCGCAGGTCCGCTACGAGTTCGACCGGAAGGTTCTCGTCAAGCTTGAATTTCACACTGTCTTGATCGGGACGAGGCGCTCTTCGTGCGCCAATTCCGCGGCGTACGACAGAGCGGCGTTTATGTGATCGAGGCAGAGCGAAGGATAGCTTGCCAAAATCTCGTCCTTTGTGGCGCCTTCGGCAAGGGTGTCAAGAATCACCGTGACCGGGATCCTTGTCCCTGCTGCACACAGTTCGCCGCCGGACACGTCGGGCCTGCTGAGCAGAAATTCCTGCCATCCTGTCATATTATGCAGTTTATGTGGGGGTGGCCCAAAAGTCCACGTGCATCTCGGGTGAGGCAACACTCATGGCGAATTCCGGCCCTGCCTAGCGCGGCACCGGCGGGTCGGACACTTCCGTCCCCAGGCCGGCGTATTCTTCTTTGACTTTGGTGGCTTTCTCTCCGGTGAATGTCACGAAGGTGATTTTACCGGGCGGCGTGCCATATACCCAGTCTTCGAATTCCACGCCGTCTTTGGTTTCGCGGGACTTGTGTGCCGGGTGTCCCATGGCCAAAAGGACTTGTTCGCGGGTCATGCCGACCAGGGCGCGCTTATCCTCGATGGCCTGTTTCATTTGGGGCGTCAGGGCATCCACGTAGAGCTCGGTGGCACTGTGTTTTTCAAAATCCAGAATGGGCGCCAGCATCTTTTTCACGTCAGCGGACTTCATCGGCTCGAGGGGCTTGTGGAACAAGATCTCGATGTACGTTCCGCTGGGCGCGTTGGAATTGCCTTGGGGAACGGTGGTGGCAGTGGGATAACCCATGCCCACCTGGACTCGGTCGTACCAGTGGCCGGCGCGCTTGATGCCGCCGTTGATTTCGAGCACCAGCTTGTCTTCGTCGATGGTGAGCTTGGTGATTTGCACCATGTCCCCGGTGCGCGCGGCGGGGCCGGATTGTTTGGCTATGGCGGCCCATTCAGTCTTATCCCAGGTGCCATCGGAGTTAAATTCGAGCGGCTTTTTGGTGCGCGGCAGCATGAGTTTGGCGGTGGCGAACTCGGCGGTCAGCCCACGCGTCAACTCGATCCGGTCTTCTTCGGCCAGTTTGTTAGCCTGGCAAATCGCAGGAAACAAGCTTATGCAGGTGGCGGCGATGACGGCTCGCATAGCACTCTCTCCGCAGGCAGGTCCGTAAGAGGCGAAGTTTGCCGGCAGATGGGAACAAACCACAGGTAAACGAACAGAAGCACCAGCACCGCGGAAGTCAAAACGCTGGCTTCCGGGCCATAGTCGCCGCCGCTCCAAAGCCTGCCGGCGGTCCACACCATCTCGTGGCCCGTGATATTCATTCTAAGCCCACTGAGATTTACACCAAAGAGGGGCAATGTAAAGTTCCAACCGAAGTGGAGGCCGATGGGTAGCCAGAGATCCCGGCTGCGCAGGAAGGCATAGCCGAACAGGACGCCGAAACCGGCGGTATTGACGAGACCGAACCAGTTGGCGTTGGGATTGGCGGAATGCATCAAACCGAACACCGCTCCGGCAAGAAAGAGGGTTGCGAAACGGCCCAGCGGTCCCAGCAGGATTTGAAAGGCATAGCCGTGGAACAACATCTCTTCGCCCATGGAGCCAGCGGCGAGAAGGAGCATGGTGAACGGAATGATTCCGGTGGAGTGTAACGGGGGAGTGGGCGTGAAGCGCGCCACACCCGACGCCAGTGGGGGCACCAGCACGATACAGGCAGCGGTGATTCCGCCCGCGACGCCGATGACGCCATTACGGACCGAGGCTCCATTGCCGAACAAGCCGAGGGTCCACAGAGGCTGATCTTCATAAACGCGCAAGGCGAGCCAGTTGGCGAAGAGCGCGGCGGCCAGAGTACTGAGGGTGACACCGCCGAAAGCTCCGGCGATGCTAAGGACCCAATAAAAGGTAATCTGCGCAGCCCAGAAGGTGGCGGCGTAAAGACCTATGGAGATGGCGATGCGCAACGGGTCCTTCCGAGGAGGCATACTGTTATCTTCATGCATAGCGCACTCTGTTGTGCGGCTGTGATTGGTGGCCATGCCGGGACGCTTATATGTGGTGGCGACGCCCATCGGTAATCTGGAAGACATAACGTACCGCGCTGTGCGCATTTTGCGGGAGGCCGCCGAGATTGCCTGTGAAGATACGCGCCAGACACGTAAACTGCTGGAGCATTTTGGCATTCAGAGGCCGACCGTGAGCTATCACGAGCATAATGAGGCGGAGCGCGCCGGGAAGTTGATCGAGCGGCTGCGAGACGGAGAGACGATCGCGCTGGTTTCCGATGCCGGCATGCCGCTGGTTTCCGACCCCGGATACCGGCTGGTGCGGGCGGCGGTGGAGGCGGGGATTGCGGTGGAGCCGGTACCGGGACCGTCGGCGGTGCTGGCGGCGCTAAGCGCCTCGGGGTTACCTACGGACGCTTTTCATTTCGGCGGCTTCCTTCCGGCGAAGCCCGGCCAACGGCTACGTGCGCTCGAAAACCTAGCTGAAGAGCAAGCCACGCTGATCTTTTTCGAGGCGCCGCACCGGGTAGTGGAAGCCCTGGAAGCGGTGGAGCAAGTGCTGGGGCCGCGGCCGGTAGTGGTAGCGCGCGAGCTGACCAAGGTGCACGAGGAATTTCTGCGGGGCACGCCCGCCGAAGTGCGCGCGCAACTCGAGGCGCGCGATGCCATTAAAGGGGAGATCACACTGCTGATTGGAAAGGCAACGGCGCCGCTGGTGGAAGACACGCCGGTTACGGAAGCGGTGGAAGCGCTGGTACGCGGCGGAACTCCGCGCATGGACGCCATCAAGCAGGTGGCGCGCAAGCGGGGTATTTCGAAGCGCGAAGTGTATGGCCGGGTATTGAAGCCGTAGTTTGCAGGATGGGCAAGCTGTCAGCAATCAGCTTTTGGCGGCGAACTTGGCCACCACTGCCTGTTTGGCCAGCAATTCGACTTCACGGGAAGCGGGAATCTTATACTCTTTCATATACGATTCGTGGTTCCGTTCCACTTCGCGGAGCCTGTAAACGTAATTCACCATCAGGCCGAAGGCGCGCTCCAGGCCGGCGGTGGATGTGTCAGCGGGCCAGTTGATGCGTTCCAGGCGCGCGCCGTTGCGCGAGTGAAAGCGGGCCACGGGATCGGCCGGCTTCTTTCCCTGCCGGGCCTGCAACAGATAATAGGCACACAGAGGCGCCAGTTCGCGCTGGATGGTTTCACCGGCTGCCTTCTCGCGCAGCCAATCGTTTTGCGAAAGCTTCACCGCGAGCGCTGCCACGGCCGGATATTTGGGCGCCAGTTCCTGAAACCATTCGTGAAAACCGGACACCGGTGAAATCGTTGCAAACGTGCGAATGTAGGGTAGCTCGTGGCCCAAATCCTCGGCCACCTTTTTTATCAGAAAACTGCCCAGAGGTATGCCGCGCAAGCCTTCCTGGCAATTGGTGATGGAGTAAAACATCGCGCAGTTGGCTCGGCGCGGATCAAGGACCGGTGCATTGAGCTGCAGAAGCGGTTGCACTTTGGCACTCATGCCGCGCGTAAGCGCCACCTCGACAAAAATGATCGGCTCATCGCGCAAGGCGGGGTGAAAGAAGGCATAGCAGCGGCGGTCCGCTGCCAGACGGCGGCGCAGGTCCTGCCATCCTTGAATTTCGTGGACCGCTTCGTACTCAATCAGCTTCTCGAGAATAATCGCCGGGGTGCGCCAGTCGATGCGCCGGAGTTGCAGAAATCCGCGGTTAAACCACGAGGTGAGCAAATGGTCGAGGTCCGCTTCGATGGGCGCCCAGGTGGGATTCGTCTCCACCAGACCAAGCAGCCGCTCCCGCATTCCGACCAGGGTTTGCATGCCGTTGGGCGCCATGTTCAGCCGCCGGAATAGCTCCTGGCGCGGCGGCTCCACCGCACTCAGCAGGTGCGCGAGGTTCGCCGAAGAGGCATCCTGCCGGTAAGCTTCCGCCGCGCGGCCCACCTGCTGCGGATCGGGCGAGAATTCGCGAATCAACAGATCG
>JASIAM010000058.1 GCA_030041985.1 Bryobacteraceae bacterium
GGCAAATCAGCCGCTTCCGGCAGCGGGGTAGATTTCTCATCCACCCGGGCGTGCTGGATCTTGCCTTCAATTGTGTCTGCACTTTCCGCGAATAGGCCCTCCACCCACTCATAGAAGAACAGCCGGGGGCAATAGGCGAATTCGTTGACCATTCTCGCAGGCAGATAATCCGGCAGCTCTTCCCGCTTTTGCGTAAGGATCGGTAGCGCGCCCATGACCCCTCAAACAATAATGCACGGCGCATCCAGCGTCGTGTACGGTTTGCCGAGCGCGGTGATCACGCGATCGCCGCGGCCCTCTACTGGTCCGAGATTCACGAACAGCACCTGATCCTCAGAATGGTTGATAATTTTAGCCAGATCCGCGCGGCAGCGCGCCAGGTCGGCGGCGCTGAGCTGGCATTCGAAGATGGAGTACTGCAAATGGTCGCCATAGTCCCGCATCGTCTCGAACACTTTGCGAAGCCGCTTGTCGTCGCAGATGTCGTAGCAAATCAGATAGGAGGTGCGCATCAGTCAGGCCACCGCCGCCACAGCGCCGGCGAACACTAGCTCCGGTGTCCGGAAGCTGAACAAGTACTTATTGGGTTTGAACCGCTCGCTGCGATAGACGGCGGTGACTCCTCGAGCGGCTAATTCGGCGCGATGCCGAATACGCGGATCAAGTCGAAGAGGTTTATAGACGGCGGTGACTCCTTGAGCGGCTAATTCGGCAGGGGCTTCCTCAACCGCCGGCGGGGTAACGCCCAGCAACGAGCCTAGAACCTCTAGGCCGATTGGCGCCCGCCAGATGGGCCAGTAGAATGCATACTCCCGCCGGCTGCGGACAAAAGCTCGCACCTGCAGACCCGATGAATAAAAGCACGGAAAGAGCGGCACGCTTTCGAAGGCCAGCCACACAGCCGCGCGAACCCCGGAATTTGCCATCGCCGTAGGAGCCTTGTAAGTGAACGCGCCCAATTTTATGGTCGTCGGATCCCACCCGAGTGAATGTTGGTCGTCCTTATATTTCCAGGGGCCGAACAGCGCCTCATTGTAGGAGTCGAAACCGTCGTCCGCCAGTCCTCGGGCCAGTTTTGCTGCGTCCGCTAAAAAGCGCTGGCGTGCCACGCTCATATCGAATGGTGTCGATTCAATCTTGCCGTCTTTCCCGTTCTCCAGTTCGCTTCCGAACGCCGCGAACCAATCCGCGGCCTCCCGATTCTGGGCCGTAGCAGCCTGTAGGGCTTTCTGCGTCTCAGCCCGGAACTCGCCGCTCGATGCCGTCTTGATCTGGTCGCGCCATGTCAGCTCGTGCCTTTCCGCTGCGCCCTTTACGTCTTCCAGCAGTGCGGAGACGAGTGCTGCCGGGCTGCTTTCACGGGGCGTAACCAGCACCGCGAAATCCGCGCCACCGCCACTCTCCCACGCGAGCTTCGATCCCCGAAACTCCGGGAGCCGCTGACAGATCCGTAAGCATCCAAACGCGGCCATCGCGCCGATCGGCAAATTCGCGCGCAAGCCCCTCAACTCAATCCGGCTCATTGCCGCTCCTCCTGCTCCTCGCGCGAACGGACGCAATCGGCCCGCCGCAAGACCGCCTCCAGATACGCCAGTCCCCACCAGCCATACTTGCGGTTCAGTTGCCAAAATCGCTCCGCCCAGCCGGACGCGATCGAAGCTGCCCTTTCCGGATGCGAGGTCTTCACAATCCGGCCATCCAATTCCACTTGAATCTCATAATCGCCATCCGTCCACACCGGAGGAAACGGGCGTCCAAATCCGTGATGGGTCCCGATAAGGTACAGCGCGAGATCGCAGTCACAATCTTCCGGCCACGTGGCTCCCTGTTCCGCCAGAGCAACCGATGTGTACTCGTGGCGCGCGCCCGCCGGATACTCCGAATCCCGCCTGCGCCGGTCCTCACTCTTCGCCCAAGGCCGCTCTCCCGTATTGCCAAGCTTCAATTGGAACCGTGTATCCCACTTCCCGAGATCGTGGAGCGCGGCGGCTTTGCAAACGGTCGCAGCAGCCGCTCCATTGAAACCGCATCGGCCCAGAAAGATTCGAGCCTTTCCGGCCACGCCTTCCATATGTTCGTCCAACCAGACTGGCGCTGTGAACGAAGAACTGTCGTTCTCGTCGGTTTCATCCGTGTCGGTCGTTTGGCGCTTCTTCCGGGTCTTGGATTGCACCAAAAGAGCGTTGCCTGCACCATAATTCCACGGCGGCCACGCCCAGTCCCATTCTTGTCCGGCATTAACCATCTCCCGCAGCCGCGCCATCGCGTCTTCGTCGTCCTTTTCCACTCCATCCAGTAGTGACCTGATCTCTTCCGGCGTTTCACCGTTCGCAGGCTTCCACACCAGCGGATGAATCCGCAATCGCGCTTTTCCGCCTCCGGCAGCCGCCCGCTGATTGGCACACAGGTCGCCGATGTCTTCCACCGGCTCTTTGGATCCCGGATTCCAGCCATACCGGTCGCAACCGCCTTCCGAAGAGCGCACCACAATCGTGTCTCCGGGACGTAACCGCCCGGTTCCACCCGGCACACTCTTTTCCGGACCGCGCCAGATCAAATATTCGCGCCGGCGCAGTTCCTGACCTTGCTCTTCCGCCGCCGCGACACCTTCAACGTCCGCTACCGCCGCAGCCTTGCCAGCCAGCCAGCGCCGCGCCGCGCCGATGGGCAGGGCGAGGGCTTCGGTCGAAAGTGGCGGCGCCGCCGCCAAAATGCCGGACCAATCCCCAACAGCGATATTTTCCAGATCGGCCCGCCAGACAATCTGAACATCTCCCGGTTCTAGTGCGCCCGGACCATGCAGAAAGGGCGCTACATCGGCTTCCGCAGCCGGCCTAGGATTCGTTTGCGCCCAGGCATCCACGTAGGCGGGAAACATCAGCGGTGCATTTTCACGCTTCTGGCATAAATCGGCTGGGGCATCGCGCATCGCCAGAATGCCGAAATTCACAGGAGAACCCCGCTGCACGAGCCAATCCCATGCCCGGTCCGTATCTTCGCCGTAAACCCAATCTCTGTCTTTGGCCCGCTTGGGCTTCAATATCACGGCGGTCGTTGACTGTAGCTGGCCCAGACGGTCCAGCCGTCCGAAACGCTGCCGCAGCGCCTCAAGCGGCGCAGCTTCGGTGATCAGAGCGTCGAAATCGAGATCAGCTCCCACCTCGATAGTCTGAGTCGCTACCGCGAACAACTTGGCCGGCACGCTGCGATCCCGGCCAGCACAGATCTTGTCCCGGTATTCTTTGAGCAACTGATCCCGCTCATAAGGCCGCACCCGACCGGTGAGCAGCACCTTCTCGCCTTGCAGAAGATCGAATGCCGCACGCGCGCCAGCAACCGTGTTCAGTACCACGCCCACGACGCGAGCTCCGTTTTGCGCGGCTTTTGCCGCTTCCTCCGCCGCGGCTTGCGGAATGTTGGCAGCTTCCTTCAGTTCCGCCGGCTTCTTTGCTTCTAACCGCGCCTTCAGAAGCTCGCCTGCGAAATCCTCGTCAGCCAAAGAGAAGCTGCCCTTGATCGTAGCGGACATCTGCACGAACTGCAAACCGCGAGCGGGGCATTGCTTCCGCCAATCCTGGCTCTGATACCGCTCGACCGCTTCGAGCGTTTGCAGAAACGGTTGCGAGAGGTGTGCCTCATCCACGATCAGCAACGAATCGTTTCCGATCAGGCCCGCATCCACCGGCCTACGCGAATCGCTCACCCCGTATCCGCGGAATAGAAGCCGCGATCCCACCTGATCGACCGTGGACACGCACACCAGCGGCTGATTCGGGGCATCCGCCCACGAATTGCTGCGGTACATCCCGCCGCGCAGAATGGCTACTTCGAGCGCGTGCGTATCTTCCAGCTCGCCTCTCCGGAATTTCAAGAGCTGCTCGCGCACCCACCCGCCCTTGGCTGGGTCATTAATCGCTTCGGCCAATTCGCACGCGTGCCGATAAACGTCATCAACTACCAGCCGGCGGTCCACAATGAAGAAGATCCGCATTGCGGCTGTCCGCTCGTTCGCTTCCGCCTGGACTGCGAGCGCGTACACCGCTACATCGATCACGGAGGTTTTTCCACACCCGGTAGGCACCGCAATTGCCTTTGGCCAATCGCCCGCAACTGCGCGTGCCGCCAGCCGCTCTTGCCACGGGAATGGAAGCCGCCCGTGCACCAATTGATAGAATTCCGCGAAGCTAGTCTCGCTCACCGGCAGCCTCCTGTTCCGGACGCATCAGCCCCAGTCCAAAATACCGGCCGGCGCCGACTAACACGGGCCCTCTCACCGGCACTGGAAATTCAAGCGTTGCGTGGATACCCCACCGCGGCGGCTCTTCCTGCTTGTGCCTGACATGGCTGCGCCTGAGCCGGAACGCCGGAACCGGCGGGACCCCTTGGACATTGGAATATGGGCCATGTTCCACCCGCTCCGGCTGTGGCAGACCGATGCGTATGCAACTTCTCGCCACGATCTCCTCTGCAGTGGGACCGTTTTTCTTCGGGAAGCGGTCCAGCAGTATTGGTGTCACTGTCTTCCAGCGCCGCGAAGAGCGAATCCAAGTCATTGGCCGCAGATTGAACTGGATCGCGTCCATATCGACCGGTTCCAATGCCCAATTCCCAAGCGTCGGAATGTGCAGACCGCGTTCCGCCAGGCCTTCGGAGGCCGCTAGCACAGCGCGGCGCTCTTCCGGCGTGGCTTTGCGTGGCACAATGACCGCGAACCCCAATAGATGCCCATCGGCGTATTCGCGCCCCACGAACGGCAGTGCGGCTACGGCGCAATGCGTATCGCCGTTATGCCCGTGAATGAGATCAGTCATCGGGCCGCCATTGCCGGCGTTGCTCATCAAGGCCGTGCGCACAGCCTCTGTTAGCGTGAGCGTCGCTTCGATCGGCAGACCCGGGCCGCCCGCCCTTCGAAAGACGACCATTTGTCCAAACTCCGACTCCACCGGAGTGGTTCCGCCGTTTCCATCAATTTGCCGGTACCGCTGCTGCGCGCCGCCTGAAACCTGCTGCCCGGCCTGGAATAGCCAAGCCAGATCCGCAAGCCTGCCCGGGCCCGGCACGCGCAGCACAGCTTCGCCGGCGGCGTCCGGCAAATAGTTTGGCTCGGGGACATCGCCTGCTGCCCGCACGCGCACCACGGAGCAAGCTTTGCCGAGATATGCTGTACGGGATGCCAAACGGTCCAGCCCTGCCACAACTTCGGCCACGGGGTTCGCCTCGGGCCAGATGAAATACACAGTCGCCTCCGACGGCCCTTGCATCGGAAAATAGCGCGGCTGCTTTCCGCGCACGGCGGGCGGCCCATCACCTGGATAATTCGTTGGCACGAAAGCCTGGACAGTCTCCGCCTCGCCCGCTATGCCCGCGCGAATCATTGGCGCTGGCTGGCGTTCGAGCCACTCCAGTGCAGCCTTCTCGCCGGCATCGCCGCCCTCTTCAAAATGCGCTGCTGCCAGTGCCGAGTACAGCCTCCCCGGGTGCGGCGGCCATTCCGAAACGGAGCGGTCTCGAAAATCGCCCGCAAACGACCGTCCCAACAGGTACTCCACCTCAAAAGCAAACACGGCTATTCTCCCTCGACTGCTGCCATCGCGCGGTCACTATAGGCCACTAATTTCAAAAGATCGGGCCGCGGTTCGAGATCGATTTTTCCGGGATGCCATTTCAGGCCCTGCCCTTCCGCGGCCGCCAAAGCTGCTTGTAGTGCAGCCGCAGCCGTGACAGAGTCGAGAGCTAAAGTGTCGCGTTCTTTTTCAGTCCGGCCGATGACCTCAAATTGCGGGGCCTCGGTGGGGACCAAGTGACAGCGCGAGCGCAACTGATATCCCTGCTCCTGGTGCAACGTGATAGCGTACATACCAAGCGCCGCGATTACCGCCCGGGCGGCCACATCCCGATCCCCAGAGATCTCGCCATTTGCTTTTGGGAACCGTAGCTTTCGAAGCTGCGTTAAGGACAAGACCGTAGTTTGGACCGCCTCTCGGAATGTGACGCCGCCCGGGCCCGTCTCTGGATTTGTGATGGATGGCGTGACATTACCATGGTTGATCTCCGAGGGTTTTACCATTTTCCCCTCGGTTTTCTTGGCCTTTTTCTGATCTGCCGGGGGATCGATGAATTTCCACAATTCGCCATTTTCCGTTTTGGCGATGACGTCTTTCACCAGCTTGATGCCCAGCGGATCGATGCGCGACGATGTCCGAACCCCTCTCACGGCGCCGACGGCGATAATTTCCGACACCAGCGAGCGCGCGATTTTGGCCGTATTCACTCCTCCGCCCGATTGCGAGTCCCAGGTACCAAGGAGCAGGGCTGTGGGCGCATATTCAAAGAAGGGCGTGGCATTCCACGCGCGCGCCGCCACCAGCCGCTTGCCGTTCACCGACTCGCGGAAGGGCGTTCCGTCCCACAGCGAATCGCGCAGAATGGCATCATGCACCCGATGGGGCACGGTCAGTGACGTGATGGCCTCATGTCCGGCTATGTTCATTTCGAATACCGGCAATGCGAGTCGCCCGGATCGGAACGCCTCCAACAAAACATCTTCCAGCCGGTTGGCCTGGCTTTGGACCGAATCCAGAAGGACAGTATCCACCACCTCCCCACCGATCACTCGTTTCTCGAATGCGTACGCACCGCCTTCGTAAGTGGGAGGAAAGACCTTATCGCCGGCGCCGCCAGCCGGCTGAAGCCGCGTCACCGACCGGATCGCGGCCAGATCCGCGCGGCATCCGCGATTGAGAATTTGAAGTAATTCGTCAGTAGTCATAGAATCTCCTAAAAAGCGCACTACAGCATTAACGCCCAGCAGCATGAAGCCGCCGGGGCTGAAATAAATGAATGTCAGTCGAGTCCGGCGGAAATATCAGATTTTCGCCAGGAAATCTACCGGTGGGAGCGGTTCATCTCGCGCGGTCGTTTGCGCAAACAGAACCGGCTGGAACAACCCGGCAAGTGATCGTGTAGTGACCTACGTATAGATCGTTCCTCCTGAAAACGGCGCCCGTGATAGGATTGGATTGGAAGGTGTCCTATAATAGGGCATTTTTAGGGCTGGCAAACGCCGCGAACGTTTTTGTCGGCCCGTTCTCTTTTTAGCAGCTTTTCCTGCACTGTGCAACAGAAATTTTTGTCATAAGAATTTTGATGGTTGCGCTCCTCCTGAACTATAGTCGGACATCGAATCAGTAAATGAAGTATACTAGCTCTACCACTGTTTAAGTGCCCCATTGAAGTGATGTTCGGCTATAGGCCGGAGGCGCTCGATGCGCATATTCCGGGAGCGTTTTGCTCCCGGCCCCATTTTTCCAGGATGCTGCCACCAGTTATTTGAGGATTTGAAGAGGCCGCTGATCGATCGGATCTGTGTGACGTCGCAGAACCTCTTTGAGATTTGGGTTGTCGCAACGAGACCGATCGCCAGCAACGGATTCGGTTTACTCCATCAGACTTTCCGGAACCACAACCAATACCACTGCGATCCCGCGCCCTTCTCCCGCTCCATGGCGAAGCCCGATTCCCCGGCCAGCCTCTCGGCTTCGTCTGCGGAGACCGGATGCCCCAGCCACGTGTCCAGGTCGTTCCGGGTCAACTCGGTGTAGCCCTGTACCTGAAATTTGAACAGGCCGCGCGGCTTCAAGACGCGAAAAACGTCACGGCAATAGGAAGCCATTACGCTGTACGCCGGGATGTGCTGGAACACGATAAAAGAAAACGCGAAATCGTAGCTCGCATCTGGCAGACCCGCGAGCGTGCAGCCATCGCCGAGCACCAGATCGACATTCGGCAGGTCCGCGGTGTTTTCCCGCGCCTGGCGGATCATCTCTTCGCTAATATCAACGCCCGTGACATGGCCGAAAATGCGGGACAGCATGCGGGTCATGCGTCCCACGCCGCAGCCGATTTCGAGCATGCGCAGATCCAGCGGCGACCGCTGGCCTCCACAGATGGCTACCATATCGGTCATCACTTCGTTGGCCACGTTGATTTCACCAGACCGGAAGAAATCCCGCCGGTCCCACTCACTCTTTTCGTTTTGAACGTAGTGTTGGGCGTTCTCTTTGGCACGGTTGTCCCAGTCCAACCGCATTTTCTTCAGGATTCGTTCGTCCATCTTCGCGGTCACGCTCATTTGCGTCTCACCAGTGTCACGGTTGCTTCCACCGGCTTGCCGTCGCGGAGAGCCTTTACCTTGACCACATCGCCCGGTTTTTTGGACTGCAACGCGTAGGTGAAGTCATATAGGTTCTGGATCGGCTTGCCATCGAATTCGATCATAATGTCACCGGCCTTGAGGCCCGCAATCGCCGCGGGCGAACCTGGCGTGATATCCGAGAATTTGACGCCTTTGACGCCCTCTCCGAAATCCGGAACCGACCCGAAGTAAGGTCCATAGCCGCCGGAACCGCCAGAGGCCGGCCCCTCCCCTCCGGCCGGCGGCACGACGCGCACGTATTGCGGCCGGCCCGCTTCTTCCCTCAGGTTGTCCGTTACGTCGGCCACAAGCTGCAGTACTTTAGCCGCCTCGGGCGCATCGATTTTGTCCCAAGTGTCGCTGGCTTTGTGATAATCACTGTGCAATCCCGAAAAGAAGAACAGCACCGGAACCCCTTTGGCGGTGAACTCGGCGTGGTCGCTCGAACCATAGCCGGAAGTATCCGAATAATCGAGATGCAGCGGGAATTTGGGCGCTTCCCGCTCCAGCAGCTCGCGGAAGGTCGACCCGGTGGCCACTCCGCCGATGTACAGCTTCTCGTTGCGCACCCGGCCGATCATGTCCATATTGATCATGGCCACGCACTTCTCCAGCGGAAAATCGGGGTGGTCCGTGTAAAACTCGGAGCCGAGGAGTCCCAATTCTTCGCCCGCAAACGTCATGAACAAAATGCCGCGTTTTTGTTTGGGCTGAGTGGAGAACCACCGCGCCAGCTCGATCACTCCCGCCGTGCCGGAAGCGTTATCGTCGGCTCCGGGATGCACCACTCCATTATTGTCGGGGTCGAGAGCAAAGGGGCCTCCCAAGCCGAGATGATCGTAGTGCGCCCCAATAATGACGTACTCATCGGTTTCACCCGGCAGATAACCGGCCACGTTATGCACCGTCTTCATGGCGCGCTCCACATCCATATTGGCATCCACGCGCAGAGAAGCGGGAAAAGCAAACGATTCGGGATGGAGGGTGCGGTCGATATCCGCCTGGATCGTATCGAGATTTTTCCCCGCATCTGTAAACCAGCTTTGGATCTTCTCTTCCTTCACTTGCACAAAGGGGATGCCGGCTTCGGCGGGACCATCGGTCGAGCCAAACTGTTCCAGTTGATCCGGCTCATTGCGGTGATTGGCTATATCGTTAATCAGAATTACGCCGGTGGCCCCGTGATTCTTGGCGTTGCTCACCTTACTGGCAAACTGTGTGTGACGCGTGTAGCTCTTGCCGGCGAACACGCTTTTCTCGTCGTATTCCTGCGGCTCATGGCGCAGCATCAGGACGATTTTGCCTTTGACGTCGATTCCAGCGTAATCGTCGTAGTTGTATTCAGGAGCCGTAATCCCGTACCCCACAAACTCCACGGGACCCACCAGTTTGCCCGTAGACGAGAAATTGAAGGGCATGAAATCCTCAGGGAAGCGCAGCATCGTGGTCCGGCCGCCCTCGGTGAAGTGGAAGCGATTGGTCTTGCCCAGGCGCGCATTAATGGTCACGGTGAAGGCTTGGTAGAAGCTCCTGCCGTCGGCCGGCTTGAGGCCGAACTCGCGGAACTTACCCGCAATGAACGCGCCCGCCTTCTCCAGTTCCGGACTGCCTGTTGCCCGGCCTTTCAATTCCTTGGACGCCAGGAACTTGATATCGTTCAGATAGATGTTGGGGTCAACAGTGGCCGTCGCGCAGAAGGCGATACTGCACGAACCGATGCACAAACCAATAACGGCGGGCCTAAGCCCGTACTTCCAGTTCTTCATTCCGATACCCAGCCCTTCGGGTGCTATGCGCTGCCAGGCATGCTCCCGCGCCGCTCGAGTGTCGAAACATCCGGGCGGCCGATTCCTAATTCTTAGACGAATTCAACAACTGTCCCGGTACGGGCGCACTCTGCTGGCCTACCGGCAATTCCAGCTTCACAGCACAACCACAATCTTCACCCGCGTTTTTGGCCGTCTTCTGGTATACGATTTCTTCGTCGATGATGGCGTGCAGCGTCGGCCACTCGGCCGCCGAGGCGATGCGCCGGCCATTGATAAATAGCGTCGGCGTGGAATCGACACCCAAGGCATGCCCTTCGGCAATATCTTTATCCACTTCCCCTTCCGTGGCCTTGTTATCCATGCACGCCGCGAGCTTCAGCGAATCGAGATCCTTCTCTCCCTTGGCCCAGCCAAGAACTTTGTCTTTCAGATTTTCCGGCGTGATCTCGCTTTGGTTGTCGAAAACCCAGTCGTGATATTTCCAAAATTCGTCGCTCTTCTGCCCATAGACGCAACGGGAGGCAATCGCGGCGGCCTTTGCCCACGGATGCAGCGTAGTCAAAGGAAACTCTTTGAAGTAAAAATGCACCTGGGAGGGATACGTATCCAGCAGGTTTTGGCGCAGAACCTTAGCCTCCTTCTGGCAATACGGGCATTCGAAATCGCTGAACTCGACGATCACAACGGGCGCGCCCTGCGTTCCGAAATTCGGCGCGCCCGCGGTTTTCAGGTTGTCCAGATCTTTCTTAAACGGATTTTGGGATACGTCGTAGAAATTTCCCTGCACGATCTTCGCGCCGTCCTTGGACACCAGGAAAGGGAAATCCTGGTGAGCGTTGCCTGCGGACGCGCTGACGACCACTTCATAAAATCCGGGCAAATCGGAAGGTTTGGGGTCGCCGACTTGTACTGTCACGGTTGAATCCATGACGTAGAGATGACGCACGTACGCTTCGAGGGTGGGTTTGTCCAGCGCCGATTTCTTTTGGGCAAATCCGGCGCTCGAAAGGCACAAAATGGCCAGGGCGGTCGAGAAGAGCGATCGCAACATAACTACCTATTGTAATGGAAAGGGATGGCGTTCTTTGGCGGAAGTGCTCTAGTCCACGCTCACCCCACCGGAACCGGTCGCCACATCGATCAGAGGGCCGCCGCCGCGGATTCTTCCGCGGACATCGTGACGGCCGGCGGAGAAATTCTCCATGGTAATCGGAGGACCCACGGAAACGCGGCCCGAACCCGCGCGGGCGCGGAGATCAAAGCCTCCGCTCGCGGGCAGTTGGATGTTCACGCCGCCCGAGCCGGTGCGCGCCGTTAGCTCTGCGCCGAGGCCGCTGGCGCGAATCCCGCCGCTGCCGGTCATCGCGTTCACCCGCCCGTTGATACCGTCGAGCTCAATGCCGCCGGAGCCGGTGCTGGCGCGCACTTCGTCGCCAATATTGGCGATCCGGATGCTCCCGGAGCCTGTGCTGGCGGTCACGGGACCCCGGAGGCTCTCAATGATTTGCGCGCCGGAACCAGTGCTCGCGCGCAACCTGGTGGCACGCGGCGTCTCAATTTCATAGGAGATGGAGATGTCGCGATCCGCGAAATCGAACAATTTTTCGATACGGATAGAGTTTCCGTTCTGGCGAATGGGCGGGTTCGCTGCAATGCCGCGCCCGCGCTGGTCGGCGGCGGAAGAGTTCCACCGGTCCGATACGCTGATGATTCCCCGAATCCGGACCGTGTTCGCACTGCCCTGGCGAACGGTGATGGCGCCGGAGTTGGTCTCCACCTCCAGATCCACCGCGCCGGTCACATTCAAAGTTCGATCAAACGAGCCGATTTCGCGCGGGAAAGCGGGCGCTGCACAGAAAACTGATGCCAGAATGAAAAGCCCAAAGCCGATACCCGGACGGATGGTCATCGAAGTCTCCTTGGTTCTTATCTGACGGAATGGGCGAAAAAAGGTTAGGGCGTGATAGACTACGATATCGCCAAACCGAATGCTGCTGGCCAGAGAATTTGTTGCCTATCTTTCTAGACAACTCGTCGCGAAACTGTCGCTATCCATTCTCGAAACACCTACGCCGGATTTGGTCGCGCAGAAGATCGCGGATCTGATCACGGAAGACCTGGCGATGGAGGACCGGCTGAACGACGAGGTGCGCGACCTGCTCAGCCAGTACAGCGAATATATGCGGCGCGAAGGCGTGAGTTATCCGGAAATGTTCCGGCGCGCCAAGAACACGCTCATCATGCAGCGCAAGGTCATCCGCGCCGCCGGCCGGGATACCGGTGATGCCATGAAGCTATCGCGCGATAAGGTGACCGACATCTCCCATAAATTGGTGGATATGTTGCGCAAGAGCCACGAGCTGCGCTTCAAAGAGAAGAATCCGAATAATGTGCGCCTGGAAATCGTGCGCTTGATGACTGAACTGCTGATGGCGGAGGAAAAAGTGGACCGCACCGCGCGGCAGAAGATTCGTTCACAGAAGCGCGAAATTCCCGAAGGGACCGAGGAATGGGACCTGCTTCACCGGCGCTACTATGCCGAGGAATTGAAGAAACTGGGAATCGATCTGGCGAAGTAAAAGAGGATTACAGAAAATCGATCGGCGAGAGCCGGCCGCCATCGACTACGAACACCTGCCCGGTGATATAAGAGGCTCCATCGCCCGCCAGCAGCACCGCCGTTTCCGCCACTTCCTCCGGTTCCCCGAGATGACGGATGGGTTGGCGCGCCAGGGACTGTTCGAGCCTACCAGGGTCCTTCCAGTAGTATTCGCTCAGCACCGTGCGGATCAGGCCCGGCGCAATCGCGTTGACGCGCACACCGCTGGGCCCAAGTTCCTGCGCATACGATTTGGTCATCATGATCAGCGCCGCCTTAGTCATGCTGTACAGCATTCCCTGGTATTGGGGCCGCAAGCCGGAAATAGAAGCGATATTGATGATCGATCCCCAGCCGCGCGCGCACATCGCCGGGGCGGCCGCCTGGATTAAACGGAAGGCGCTCTTCAGGTTGATCTCGACCATCTTGTCGAACTGGGCCTCATCGACTTGAAGAACCGGTTTCTGGGCAATGTTGGTGGCGGCATTGTTGACGAGAATATCCACCCGGCCGAACTCGCGGAGGGTAGTTTCCACTAGGCGTTGAATCTCGCTTGCGTGGCCCAGGTGGCAAACCACGGGCAGCACTTTCCCGGCGAGGCCGTTACCGCAATTCGTCTCGCACTCCCGGGCGGCCTGCTCGAGAGTATCCGGCTTGCGCCCGCAGATGGCCACGTTCGCGCCCTCGCGCGCAAAGGCGTGAGCAATCGCCTTGCCGATTCCGCGGCTGGCGCCGGTGACGAGGGCAACTTTGTTTTTCAGGGCCTCCATCAAACGGCGTACCGCTCGCGATTCAGCAGCCGGGCTGCAATCTGGCGGCGCAAAGCGACCGAATTTACCGGCTCGTAGCGCGCCCAGCGCCGTAGCAGGGCCAGGTTGGTGCGCATGGCATCGCCTTCCGAGCAGGCCCCCAGAACAGCGCGCGCCGCCAATTCCACGCGCGCCATGGCGTCGCGCAGGAACACAGCGCACATAGCCGGGGCGTTGCTTTCACGCTCTCCAATTCTGCGTGTGCGCAGCAGGACCGATTCCATGGCAAACGTTTCCGTAAGAATATCGGCGATGTTCATCAACACTTCCTGCTGATCTTCCAAGGCGGTCAGGTATTTTTGCCAGGCCACACCGAGCGCCAGCAACCCGATTTTCTTGGCGTTGGCCACCAGGCGGCTTTCCGCATCGGCGCCTTCCTCAGGGCCGCTGAGCATCTCGCTGGTGAGCTTTTGCACGGCGGGAAGCAACGCCAGCCGGCCGCGCGCGGCGCGCTTCAGCAGCATGCCGCTGATCACCATGCGATTAATTTCATTGGTCCCCTCGAAAATTCGATTGATACGCGAATCACGGTAACCGCGCTCCACGGCATAGTCCCGGTGATAACCGTAGCCCCCGTGGATTTGCACGGCCTCATCGGTCACATAGTCGAGCGCTTCTGACGCAAAAACCTTCACCATGGAGCATTCGGCGGCATATTCTTCGATGGCGCGGAGCATGATTGCGGAAGCATCCGGAAGGCTCCAGGAAAAATCCACGAGGCGGCTTTCGATTTGGCCCACCACGCGCCAGGTCATCGATTCGGAGGCGAAGATGCGGATCGCCATTTCGGCCAGCTTATGTTGGATCGCGCCGAATTCGGCAATCGCGGAGCCGAACGCCTTGCGCTCCTTGGCATATGCGAGGGAGATGGCCAGCGCGTTTTTCGCGCCCCCCACCACCGCCGCGCCCAGCTTCAGCCGCCCGATATTCAGCACGTTGAGCGCGATGATATGGCCGCGGCCAATCTCGCCGAGCACATTCTCCACCGGCACCGCAACGTTATCGAAATAGAGCGCGACCGTGGAGCTTCCTTTGAGGCCCATCTTGTGCTCTTCGGGTCCCGCTTGGATGCCGAAGCCGCGCTCCACCAGGAAAGCCGTGAACTGCTCGCCACCCACCTTGGCGAAGACGGTAAACAGGTCGGCCTCTCCACCGTTGGTGATCCACATTTTCTGGCCGTTGAGCAGATAGAATCTGCCGTCGGAGCTCAAGTCGGCGCGTGTGCGGGCTGCCAACGCGTCGGATCCCGCCTGCGGTTCGGTAAGCGCGTACGCACCGAGCATCTGCATGCTGGCCAGCTTGGGAAGATATTTGCGCTTCTGCTGCTGGTTGCCGAAATAGAGCACCGGCAGAGTCCCGATGCCGGTGTGGCCGGAGTGCCAGGCGGCATAGGAACCATCGCGTCCCAAACGCTCCGTCGCGATTATGTCCGACGCCAGATCGAGTTCCATGCCGCCAAACTCTTCGGGAATCGCAATCGCCGTCAAACCCAGTTCCGCGGCTTTGACAAGAATGCGGCGAACCAGGCCCGGCTGCTGCTGGAGAATGGCAGCCAGATTGGGATCTACTTCCTTGGCCCAGAATTCATCCACGGCGCGGCCGATGGCGAGATGCTGCTCCGTCAGGTCCTCGGGAGTGAAAATCTCGGAGGGTGCGCGTTCCTCAATGAGAAACGAGCCGCCATGTGATTGCGGAAGAGCGGTATTGATCGCGGCCATCGGTTCTTAGATTATCAGGCCAGGGGCCAGGCATCCAGAAACCAACTGACCACTCTGACCACTCTAGTGCAGCAGGTCTTCAATGCTCTGAGCATCCAACAAGCGAAGGCTCAAGTCTTCCAGTTCGCTCGCCGAGAGGTTCGCCAGTTGGTCTGCCGCCCAATCCGGAACGGAACCGAACCGCTTCTCAATCTGGCGGCGAAGAATTACTAACTCACCCGCCTTGTACTCCCGCCCGAGCACTTCATGATCCCGAATATCGTTGAGAATGGGCATCTTTTTCGCCTCCTCTTCTACCACTTTCCCCAGCGCCTTGCGCAACCCCGCCAGAATCAGAGGCGCCGTCGGCCCCGGCTTCACTTCAGCCAGTGGCCCATCTTTTCTTTCTTGGTCCGGAGGTAGGCTTCCCGCGTCTCGACGGCGTCAACCAGGCAAGGCACACGCTCCGATACGCGCACGCCAGCACGCTCGACGGCCTCGACTTTTTCGGGGTTATTGGAGAGCAGGCGGACGGCGGCCAGCCCGAAGTACCGCAAAATCGCGCCGGGCAGTTCATAGCTGCGGAGGTCGCTTTTGAAACCGAGGCGTTGGTTGGCTTCTATGGTATCGGCTCCGTGGTCCTGCAATTCGTAGGCGCGTAACTTGTTCAGTAAGCCGATTCCGCGGCCTTCCTGATGCTCATAGATGAGCAGCCCGCGGCCCTCCTGGGCAATGTGTTTCAGAGACAGCTCCAGTTGAGCACGGCAATCGCAACGCAAGCTATGGAAGACGTCCCCGGTGAGGCATTGCGAGTGAATCCGCACCAGCGGCGGCGGTTCGCCGGCGAGTTCGCCCATCCGCAGTGCCACAGCTTCTTCGGTTGGCCCCGCGCCCTGTCCCCGGAACCCATAGATCCGGAAGAAGCCAAACTGCGTTGGAAAATCGGCTTCGGCAATTTTTTCGACTCGAAGCGGAGCAGGATTCATGGACTAAGTTGAGACCTTGCCAAAGTGTCGGGAGTGGCTAACCCATTATAATGGGCTGGCAACGGCTATGCCGGAATTGCTCATTAAGCTGGTGGTGGCGGCGGCTATTGCCAGCATTCTGGCTCGCTGGAGCGCCTTCCAGAAGGTGCTGCTACAGGACAGCCGCACGCTGAAGCAGCGGCTCGCACTGGCGATCTGGCTTTCGGCGGTATTCGGCGCGAGCGTGGCCATTCGGGTATTCATCCCCAACTATCGCGCGGCGGATCTTGGCCTGGAGGGGAGCTTCCTCGCGGGCCTGCTCGGTGGATACGTCACGGGCCTGCTTTCCGGCATGCTGATTTCTTTGCCGACCTTTTTCAAGCATGAACACCTGACCATGCCAATACTGGCCGGCGTCGGCGTATTGGGCGGGCTGCTGCGCGATCTGGCGCCCGACCCCGAAGACATCTGGCGCATGTCACCGTTTCCCGACCTCTCGATCTACCGCTTTCTTAGGGAAAACCGGAATCACCGCCGGGCCGCGTTTCACCTGTCGCTACTGGTTGGGATCCTTATGGCCGAATTTGTGCGGCAGAACCTGGGATCGCTTACCTCCTTTCGCCCGACCGAACTGTTCCAACTGGAGCCGCTTTCACACCGGCCAAACCCGCTCACCATAGTCGCTTCGTATGCCACGACATTGTTTGCCGTACTGATTCCCGTCAAAATCTGGAACCATACGCGGACGGAGAAGAAACTGGAGGAGCAGAAATCGCTCTTGGCGGATGCGCGCCTGGCAGCGTTGACGAGCCAGATCAACCCGCATTTCCTGTTCAACACGCTGAACTCGGTTTCTTCGCTCATCCGCACAGACCCGGTGCAGGCGCGGCTCATGATTCTGAATCTCTCGCGCGTGCTGCGCCGGTTGCTGCGGAAACACGAGAATTTCAGCCCTTTGCGCGATGAGCTGAGTTTCATCCAGGATTACCTTTCGATTGAAGTAGTGCGTTTCGGAGACAAGCTGCGCCTGGAAACGGAGGTGGAGGACGAGACACTGGACCTGCTGGTGCCGAGCATGCTGCTGCAGCCGCTGGTAGAAAATTCGATCAAGCACGGGCTGAGCAGTAAGGTGGAGGGCGGCACCATCCGCATCCGCACGCGCAAGGCCCACGCCAAGCTGCGCCTATCGGTGGAAGATGACGGCGTAGGGATTCCCGAAACGCGCCTGGCGAATCTGCTCGAGCAGGGGATCGGCGTCAGCAATGTGAACGAGCGTTTGAAGGTGCTGTTCGGCGACGGCTACCGCATGTGGATCGACAGCCAGCCGGGGCAGGGAACGCGCGTAGAAATTGAGATGCCGGAACTCGAAGCCGGGCTGGCAGCAGCGTCGTGAAGGGGACCACCTCCTCGCCCTCTGGAAAGTGCCCACTGATTCCCGGCGCATTACGGCATTTTCTCCGGTCGATTAGAACGCGACCGTATCGAACCTTGCGCACCATACACAGTTGGACGACCTGCCGCCAGAATCTCAGTCCCCGAGACGCCGAAAATGTTTAGATTTAACCCTGAAATCTCGGTTACTCCTCTTCCGAACGCCCACGACGGTAACCAGGAATTCTCGATCCGGTGACGTTGATCGAATCCGTTCCACGTCTGCCATTGAGAAGATTGCGAACAGTCCGGCAAAGGATGCGCGTGCTCCTAGTGCACTCCAAAACTCCTCCGTCGTTGGCTGAACTGAGATGGGCTGGGCCACTTGAGTCTTGTCAATAGACCGAAGCACTACATGGTCCGCATTGTTGGCGCTTGCCGCGCCGAGGCCCGTCAAATACTCCGGGGTGTCGGGGCGTACGATCACGCGCAGGACTTGGAACCGATCATCTTCCGGAACATCTCCCTCACCATAGGTCCGAAACCGCCTGAGAGCAACCTCCCTCTTTGCCCCTAACCATGCCTTCGGTTCATAGAGCCAAATCGCAAAACCCGTGTGATTCCCGGCACGGAGCCATGGATTTTGGGTAGTCATTCGCGGCGTTGCCGAGGGCCTGCGCGCTATCTTGTAGATACAGCCCGGAAGGAAGTTGTTTCGTGCTCAGAATGGATTCAATCTGATCAGCCGTTAACAACGGGCCGCCTACCCTAGTCCTCCAATCAGATGGGGTTTGAGCGATCTGAGCTGTCGTGGCAGCAAAAAAGAGAGATACTGCGAAGCAATCGCGGCGCATATTGTCCAAATTATAGGCCGATTTATATCACGAAGCCCAGTTTGGGCATCCTAAAGTGGCCGGCTTAGCTAAAGTGGCCAGCTTAGGAGGAAAGCCGAACGGACTCTTTGCCTTAATGTCCCAACTTCGCAGCGCTAATCGCCCGGAACAAGTTTCATCCGAATCTATCGTTCGCCCGCCGGTCAATAGCTTTCAGCGTCCTAGTCTAGTCCGGCGAGCACGAGCTTACCTGTCCTGCGCCGCCGCCGGCAAGCGGCGCAGCAGATCGTTCACCAACGTGATCAGCGCGTTTAGCCGGTCCTCGGTGAGCTTCTGCGCCTCCAGGAACCGCAACTGGGAATCGGCCAGGCGGGACTGGACATTACTCAGCCGGATTTGGGCGTCGGCCAGTTTGCCGAGCATATCGTTCACGTGACTGGCGTGCT
>JASIAM010000059.1 GCA_030041985.1 Bryobacteraceae bacterium
GACCCGAAGACCTTCAGCATGCCCTGGAAAATACGCGTGGAACTGCACCGGAACACGCAACCCAACGCCCGCCTGATGGAATACGAGTGCACTTATCTTCGGGAAGCAGCAGCGTCCAAAAAAGAGGGGAAGTGACCCTTATGCGATTTCGGCATATCGTTTTGTTTTCAGCCACGGCTGCTCTGGCGCTAATCACGGCGATACCGTTAGCCGCCCAGGAAACCCCTCCGGCGGGTGGGCCTCCGGCCGGCGGGGCACGTGGGGGACGGGGCGGCGGCCGCGGAGTTGGCCGCGGCAGGGGACCGCTGTTGCCTCCTCGCGGGCCCGTTCCGCGCTCAGCCGATGGCCATCCGGACATGTCCGGATACTGGAACGCGGGCAACAACGGCGGCGCTGTCTTCGAAGTGCAAAAGCATGAAGCCAAAAGCCGCTCGTTACCCGCCGGACAGGGAGCTATCGTGGATCCGCCGGACGGATTGATTCCCTACCAGCCATGGGCCGCGGCAAAAGCTAAAGACAATTTTGATCACCATCTGGCGGACGAGCCCGAATTGCACTGCTACGAATCCGGACTGCCGAACCAGATGTACCGTCAGTTCGGCTTTCAGATCCTCGAGCCGGCCGGTTATGTAGTCATGAATTGGGAATTCATGCACGCCTATCGCATCATTCCCACTGACAACCGCCCGCACACTCTTCCGGCCTCGACCCATTTGTTCCAGGGCGACTCCGTGGGCCATTGGGAGGGAGACACATTCGTGGTTGACACCACCAATTTCAACGATCGCACTTGGCTCGACTCCGCGGGGAATATTCATACCGACCAGATGCACGTAGTGGAACGTTTCACCATGGAGAATGACCGGACCATCAAATACGAAGCCACCATTGAAGACCCCAAGGCATACACCAAGCCCTGGAAGGTAGCATTCAGTTTCAACCGCAACAACCAACGCGACTACGAAACCATGGAATTCGCCTGCATTGAAGGCAATACTGACCTGCAACACTACGACGCTTCGGAGGGCGGAAAGAAGTAGAAACCTCGTCGCCTCTCCCTATCGGCGATTCGGAGACGCATCCCGCGAAAACGCAGTCCCAAATGCGTCTTCCGCCAGCCCTTCGGCTCCAGCCTCCTCACGCGGTTAGAGGGCGCGTGGCCGGACTTCGGCCAACCTGGATTGCGGTTCGGCGGCGGATTGGGAGAGATATAAAAGGGCTTGGCGGGCAAGTTCGGGCGTGCCCGGATCCGGGTGACGCAATAATCCCACCAGCATGCGAATCCATCGAAGTTCCTCGGGGTGAATGCCGATCATTGCCGTGTTTTCCTGCATCCGTTCTCTCTCTCACCACTACTCATCGGCCAAACATCTCCGCATTTGCAATTACGGATCAACCTCAATAAATTTGCCCCACGACCGATAAGAAAGGCAGGATCAGGAACCGCTGATACCGGAGAATTTTCCGAAGGAGCCTTTTATGGATGTTAGTTCCGTGACACGCAGCGCCGAATCGCCGGATCTGGGAATACCGGTAGCTCCTGTGGAGCATGCTTCTCAGACTCGCGATGTGATTCAGGCCGTGAAGTCCTTGAATCAGACAGAAATGCTCGGCCAGGAAAACGAACTCGTGTTTCAAATGGACAGGCAGGCGGGCCGCATGGTGATCCAGATCATAAATCGGAATACCAAAGAGGTCGTTTCCCAGATTCCTCCGGAATACGTGTTGCAATTGAGCGAGGATATGAATCAGTCCAAAACCTTTCGGGAAGCCTAAAGAAACCCATGATTATCCGATAAGTAATTTTGGGAGAACAAGATGTACCAAAGCGCGCACGAAACTTACTTTGAAAACCGGATCCTGGGGGCATCGCCCGCCGAACTGGTCAACATGCTCTATCAGGGCGCTATCGGGGCGGTGCAGGATGCCCGGCATCACCTCGCGGACGGCAAAATCGCCGAGCGGTCACGAGCGATCAGCAAGGCTTGCGCCATTCTGACGGAACTGTCGCGGGCTCTCGATCACAAAGCGGGAGGAGAACTGGCAAGCCGGCTGTCCGGCCTGTACGACTATATGCGGCGGCAACTTCTGGACGCCAACTTTCGGCAGGTTGACCAGCCGCTGGGTGAGGTTTTGAGTTTGCTGGTCACGTTATCGGAGGGTTGGGCAGGAATCAGCAGGCCGCGCGAGACAGCGGAACCATCGCTCAGTTCCTGGCAGACGGCGGGTTATCCTCCGGCCGATTTGGAACCTGCCTACACGACAGCAAGCTGGAGCTTCTAGCGCTTAGGACTGCGGTTCCAGGCCAGAGGAAATCAGGCCCGCTAAGCCTAATCCGCCTTGGCGGGCCAAAGCAAGGGCCAATTGCTGTTCCGCATAATCGATGGCGCTATCGCCGCTCGAATCTTGACCCGTTCCGAGCCAACCGTTGCCGCTCTCTCTTTCCGAGCGGAGCATCTCCGATAGAAGCAAGGCTTCAAATTGTTGTGCCGCGTCCTGAACATTTGCCGGATGCGAGGGCTGGCTGGTGAGGGCGCCGTCGACTGCCGATGCCGGAACGCCCGCTAACGATAGCCCGTCCATTTAAATCACCTCGATGTCGGCGTCCAGCGCGCCCGCGCTGCGTAGGGTCTGCAGGATGGCGATAATATCTCGGGGAGTTGATCCGATAGCGGCTAATGCGTGGACCAATTCCTCAATCGTCGCTCCCTGCTGTAGGAGGATATTTCGCGCTTTCTCCTCCTTGGCGCCCACAGTGGTTTGAGGAACCACCTCGGTTGAGCCTTGGGACAATGGCCCGGGCTGCGAAACAGTTAACGTGGTTTGAATTTCGACGTTCAAGTTACCGTGCAGGATCGCGACTGGCCGTATGCGGACGTCTTTGCCGAGCACGATCGTGCCGGTGCGCTCGTTGATGACAACGCGCGCAGGTCCGTCCGCATCGACCGAGACATTCTCGATTTCCGACAGAAACTCCGTGACGCGCGTGCTGTAGTCGGGTGGTATCGACACGCTCACCAGCCCCGCATTGTCCGCCCGTGCCGGCGGCCGCTCAGCGTCCGTGAATTTGTTGTTTAAGGCCTCCGCAATGCGGGCTGCAGTCGTAAAATCGGAGTCGCGCAATTGGAGACGGACAGTGGTCTTCGGTTCGACTGATGGAGCAGGGCGTTCCACCAGTGCGCCGTTGGGAATGCGGCCTACGGTGGGATGGTTGACGGTTTGGGTGTTGCCGCCTCGCCCCGCAACGAAGCCTCCCGTAACGACCGGGCCTTGGGCCACTGCGTAGACCTGGCCATCGGCGCCGCGCAACGAAGTGAGTACCAGAATGCCGCCTTGCAGATTGCGGGCATCGCCGATCGAAGAGACCGTGCTGTCGATGGGCATCCCGGGCTGGGCGAATGCTGGCAGTGTCGCCGTGACCATCACCGCCGCGGTATTCGTTACGCGAATGGCCGTAGGGGAAACTACCACTCCCATCCGCTCCAGAACATTAGCCAAGCTTTGGTACGGAAAGATGGTCTGCTGGCTGTCACCCTTCCCGGCAAGACCGACCACAATTCCATATCCTACGAGCTGGTTCGCGCGGACTCCCTCTATGGAGACCAAGTCTTTCAGACGTGCAGCGGCCGACGGCCAGGCTACCGTCACGGCAAGCAAACAGATTGCGGCAGGCGTTTTCATGATCAAAAGGGCAGAATTCCGAACAGCAACCGATAGAGAACATTGGGCCGGCGGATAGCGTCGCCCACCACGCCCTTACCATTTACCCGAACCTCGATATCACCCAGACGGTCCGACGGCACGCTGTTGGTGGCATCGATATCAGCCGGACGAACAACGCCACGAACGATAATCGTCTGATGCTCCGAATTGATCTGGAGGTCTTTCGTCGCCTCGACGAGCAGCGCTCCGTTGGGTAACACATGCGTTACCCGAGCCGTGAGCGTATCGGTGAGGGTCATCGTGCGGCTGGTTGTGCCCTGTCCGGCGAGTTCCGTATCACCTGAAGTCCCCAGTAAATTGGCTAGCGCTCCGGTAGCTTTGGTGACTCCGGCTAAGGCGCTTATGCTGTTAGCCGTGCTGCTCTTGCGCGATGTTGCTGTCACCCCGCTGCTGACTGCGGACGCCGATTCCGAAACCACGATTGTGACCACATCATCGACTTGGCTGGCGCGCACATCCCGCGCCGCATCCGCCAGCCGTGATCCGGCCACCCAGATCGAGCCGGGAGTGGTGGCCGAATTTCCAGCGGAACGAGCCTCGGCTTCCTTGACATATTTATCAAGTGGAGACTGCGCCGGCGGTGCTGCCGGCGGCGTTTTCTTCTTTCCG
>JASIAM010000060.1 GCA_030041985.1 Bryobacteraceae bacterium
AGCATGACATCCACGCCCACACTGCTACCCAGGTCCACACTACCGGTCACATGGAGCAAGCTGATATCGGCCAGCGCCGAGCCGCTGATGGCTTCATTGACGGTTGCGCCGTTGTTCAGGTCAAGCGGTCCAACGATATTGAGGGTACCCGGAGGATCGGTGGGCACGCCCTGCGTGTCGCCCGCTTGGATTGCCGCTCCACCCGCGATGGTAACAGCGCCGGTAACGGTTCCATCTCCACCCAGCATGCCGCCATCAATGTTGACCATCGGAGAGGCCAATTCTCCATCTACCTGCGTGATACCCGCGGTCTGGATATATTGCGTGCCCTGGTCCATCTGGAAGGTGCTGCCCGTGCCGGCCAGAACGTCGCCGGAGTCGGTGAAGTTGGTATCCGGAGCATCGAATGTGTAGCCGCCCAGCAGGTTCAGAGTGCCATTGTTGGTGTTGAGGTTCGAGAGAGCGTTGTTGCCGTTCTGATCCACGAAACGGACGTTGTTGTTGGTGCCGTCCAGTGTAACCGTGGTGTTGGCTCCAATGGTCGTAATCTCGCCGCCGGTAGTGCCCAGCGAATTGATCTGCAAGGTTGACGTAAACCCAGCCGTGCCGTTGACGACGTAAGTGCCACCGGTCAACGTGTTCGTGCCATTCCAGTTGGTCAGGCCGGTAGATACCAGCAGCGTGCCGCCATTGGTGGCCTTGAACGTTCCGTTGTTGGTGGAACCCTCGCTAGGGTTGACATTCAGGGTCTGGCCGGTCACATTAGCCAGGACGGTTCCACCGGCCTGGTTCAAGAAGGACATGCCGTGGTTGGCGCCGATGAACCCTTCGCCCTGGATGGTGTTCCCTTCATTGACCAGGGTCGCGCCGCCATCGCCGAAGATGCCGGTGGCGCCGTTGTGATCGGAGTTGGCCAGGGTAATGGTGCCATTCCCGGTGAGGGTAGTGGTAACGTTGCCGCCGTTGCCCGCGTACAGATATGTGCCGGCGCCATTCCCGGCCAGCACGATGGAACCGGTATTGTTGATTGTTCCCAGAATATTCAATTGCTGTCCGGCGAGCACCGTTACCGTGCCCGTACCGGCGATGGTCAGCGTGCCTTCGGAGGTGCTTCTGCCGTCCAGCAAGCTGCCGCCTTCGGTATTGACGGTTCCGTTCAGCGTGCCGCCCTCAATAGTCGAAGAAGTGACCAGCACTTGGGAGCCGTTGCCGCTGTCGGTGGTGATCAACCCGCCGCTGTTGTTAACGGGGATGCCCGCAATCTGCAGGGTGCCGCCCCGGGTAGCTTCCAGTAGACCAGTGTTGGTGACTCCGTCACCGGCTTGAAGAGTAAGGGTCTGGCCGCTGACATTGGCATTCACGACGCCGCTAGCGTCGTTCTGAAAGAGTATGCCGTGAGCGGCGCCAATAAACCCTTCGCCCTGGATCGTGTTGTTGACGTTCTCCAGGGTCACGCCGCTATCGCCATAGATACCGGTGGCGCCGTTATGATCGGAGTTGGACAAAGTGACGGTGCCGCCACCCGTAAGGGTAGTCGTAAAGCTGCCGCTGCCCGCGTACAGAGAGGTGCTGCCGCCATCCCCGTTCAGCACGATGGAACCGGTATTGTTGATCGTTCCCAGGATGTTCAGTTGATTGCCCGCGATTACAGTCACCGTGCCTGCGTTGGTCACCATGTTGCTTGTGCCGTCCAGCAAGCTGCCGCCTTCGGTATTGATGGTTCCGTTCAGCGTGCCGCCTTGAATGGTCGCTCCATTGAGCAGCACCTGGGAGCCGTTGCCGCTATCGGTCTTGATCGACCCATTGGCATTGTTAACCGTGGTGCTGAGGATTTGCAGGGCGCCGCCGTTGGTGGCTTCCAGGATATTGTTGTTAGTCACCCCACCGGGAGCCTGCAGGGTCAAGGTTTGGCCACTGACATTGGCGTTCACAACGCCGGCAGCATCGTTCAGCAGGGCAAAACCATGGCCGAAGCCGATATTCCCTTCGCCCTGGATCGTGTTGTTAACGTTCTCCAAGGTCACGCCGCCATCGCCATAGATACCGGTGGCGCCATTATGATCGGAGTTGACCAGGGTGACGGTGCCGCCACCCGTAAGGGTAGTCGTAAAGCTGCCGTTGCCCGCGTACAGGTAGGTGCCGGCGCCATTCCCGGCCAGCACGATGGAACCGGTATTGTTGATCGTTCCCAGAATGTTCAGTTGATTGCCGGCGAGCACCGTTACCGTACCCGTGCTCGAGATGGTCACCGGGCCCTCGGAAGTGCTTCTGCCATCCAGCAGGCTGCCCCCTTCGGTGTTGATCGTTCCGTTCAGAGTGCCGCCCTGAATGGTCCCTCCGTCGAGCAGCACTTGGGAGCCGTTGCCGCTATCGGTGGTGATCAACCCGCCGCTGTTGTTGACGGTATTGTTGATCTGCAGAGTGCCGCCCAGGGTGGCTTCCAGGGTACCGGTGTTGGTCACCCCATCGCTGCCATTGAGGATCAGGGTTTGGGAAGCGACGTTAGCGTCCACGATGCCGTGAGTGTCATTCTGGAAGGCCATGCCATGGTTATCGCCTATGGATCCTTCTCCCTGAATGGTGTTGTTGACATTTTCCAGAGTCACCCCGCCATCGCCATAGATTAGAGTGGCGCCGTTGTGGTCAGAGTTGGACAAAGTGACGGTGCCGCCGCCGGTAAGGGTGGTGGTAAAGCTGCCGTTGCCCGCGTAGAGGTAAGTGCCGGAGCCGTTCCCGTTCAGCAGGATTGTGCCTTGGTTATTGATCGTGCCTAAGATATCAGTCTGAGTGCCAGGGTTGACGGTCACAGTCGCCAGATTGGTCACGCCGTTCAGTGTGCCATTGGAAACTTGAATGTTCCCGTTCAGCGTGCCACCCTGGATCGTCGCGCTGCTGGTAAGCAATACTACCGAATTATTGCCGGTATCAGTGCTGATCAATCCGCCAGCGTTGTTAAAGCTGTTATTGATCTGCAGGGTGCCGCCGTTGGTAGCTTCCAGAGTGCCGGTGTTGCTGTTGTTGCCCCCAGTCCCGTTGAGGATTAGCGTCTGGCCGGTCACGTTCGCGTCGACAGTTCCGCCATTTTCGAGACTAAAGCCGTGGTTCAAGCCGATTTGTCCTTCTCCCTGGATGGTGTTGTTCACGTTATCCAGGACCACGTTGCCATCGCCGTAGATGGCAGTGGCGCCGTTGTGGTCGGAATTGGCCAGGGTGACGGTGCCGCCTCCGGTGAGCGTGGTGGTAGAGCTGCCATTACCTGCGTACAGGTAAGTGCCGGAGCCGTTCCCGTTCAGCAGGATCGCGCCCGCGTTGCTAATGGTGCCCCCGGCGGTGATTGTGAGCGTCTGCCCGGCGTTGATATCCACGCTGTTTGTGCCGTTGCCCAGTGTCAGGCCGCCAACCGTGAAGCTTCCGTCTACCAACACCGGGTTGTTCGTGGTGCTGTTAATGTTGGCTGTTGCCGAGGAACTGTTGGGGACACTGTTGGGGGTCCAGTTGAGGACATTGCTCCACAGGTTGCTGGCACTGCCGTTCCAGGTCTGCGCCTTTCCCGGCGTTGCCCCTATCCCGGCCAACACCATTACCGCTGCCCATCCGGCCAGCGAGCCGCGTAACCTTCGATTCACTGTTCTACTGATTTGCGCGTTTCGCACGCTCTCCTCCGCGGGCCTGCTATTGCGTTATTTCCCAAAGTCGTCAACTGCAGAAATGCACACTGAGTATAAGGCGAAAAATCTAAGGGAATTCCGGTATCAGTACTAAGAAAACTCCACAATTGTACTGGAGCGTTTGCCTCAGTACCTCTGTGCATTCCGTCCTACTCCAAAATTCCACTGTGCCTGTCTTCTCAGTGAGATATCGAGACATCTCCGGCGACTATTTTTGTCTGGCGGGCGCGGCGTACGGAAGTTACAACCGGTATGTGACGTCTCGCCCCTGTGATTTCTTTGTAGTAGACTGATGAATTTGTGGAAAGTGCGGACGTTACAACCCGCAGGACCGATGTTACTGAGCGCGCTGCAGCAAGACCAAATCCGTGCCCACTTAGAAATGGTTATCGGTTCTCCTTTATTTAATACCTCCGCGCGAAGGGGGCAGTTACTCCGTTACCTGGTGGAACGTACGCTTGCCGGTGAGGGCAGCCGGATGAGCGAATACGCTATTGGTGTGGACGTTCTCGGCCGGCCGGAAAGCTTCGACCCGCGCATCGAATCGATTGTCCGCACCGAAATGGGCCGCCTGCGGCAAAAATTGAAGGAGTATTACAGCCAGGCGGGGGCGGATTACCCCGTAGTCATCGAGCTGCCGTTGCGCAGTTATGCTCCCCGGTTTGCCTTCCGGGAAACAGAGACAGTGATCCCCCCGGTTCCGGTAACGGGTGAGAAAAGCGGGCGAGAGGGGATGCCTGCATACGCGCGGCTGCCGCGCGCGGCTCTCGTGGCTGCGGCGGTAATCCTGATAGCGGCACCCCTGGCAATTTGGCAGATGCGTCTCTTGCGTCTCCCGTTTGGGAGCAGCCGGCAGGCGCCCGAAACAACCAGTAATCCCGAGGCGCATCAATTATTTATGGAGGGCGCTTCGGAATCCGCGAGGGCCACTCCGGAGGCCTATCGCAAGGCCATTGCCCTGTTCCAGGATGCCCTACAAAAGGACCCTTCTTATGCAGCGGCGTATCTCAGCGTGGCCAAAGACGAACAGGGCCTCATTCTGCTGATGGCACAATCTCCCAAACAGGGCACCGGCGAGATGGAAGCCGCGCTGCACAAAGCCCTGGATATAGACCCTGAGCTGGGCGAGGCGCGCGGCCTGTTGGCGGAGCTGCATTCGATCCGGGATTGGAATTGGCCCTCGGCGGAGCGGGAATACCGGCAGGCTATTGACGAGGGCGCTCCGGCGTTCGTTCACATGATGTACGGATGGGGGCTGGCGACGCGCGGCCAGTTTGTGAAAGCGCACGAACAGCTACGGCTGGCGCAGGACCTGGAGCCGCTCTCACTGGACGCGCGCTTTTTTGAGGCGCTGGCTTACTATATTGAGCACCGCTTTGCCGAGGCAGAGAAACTGACACGCGACATTCTGGCTCTCAATGCGGGATATCTGCCGGGCCACGGATTATTAGTGCTGCTGGAGGTGCTGGAGCGGAACTGTGAGGAAGCGGCGCCTCAAGTGGAGTGGTTTACCCGCCAACCCGCCATGCCCCTGACCAAAGTGTTGCTCGCCTGGGAGAGCGCTTGCCGGGGGGAACACGAGCGGGCGGAAAGCTATCTCGAGCAAGCTGCCCGGCCGGCCGGCCCGGGTTATGCATCCCCCTATCTCATTGCCTCTGCTTACGCCTTGCTGGATGAGAACGAAAATGCGCTGGAGTATCTGCAGAAATCCGCCGCCGACCATGAACCGCAGATTCTGTATCTGAAGTATGCGCCGGAATTTACCGGAATCCAGGAGGATCCGCGCTATATAGCTCTGGAGCGCAGAGTTGGGCTGGAGCCGTAAGGCGTCACTCGGGCAGAAATTCGTCCTCTAAAACCTGGTCAAAGGTGAAGGGACACTCGGCGGGAAAGCGTTTGACTGGGATACCGGTTTCGGCGGAAGCTTCCTTGATAGCGTGGTGGTGCGCCTCACTCAGCTTCTGTTCGCCGTAGTGCTTCAGGCTGGGAGCCTGCTCGAACAGGTCGGCCAATTGCCGCCGCTGCTCGCGAATAGTGCGGAGCCAATTGGAGGCTCCAGACGCCGTATAGCGCCGCTCCGGCTGCAGTTGCCATTTCAGCAGATGCATCATCAGCACAATCAGCCGGCTGTTTACCTCATGCCTGTAACGCGTGCCCAAATCTTCGATCTCTTCCGCGATATGCTCCAGATCGGCTTCGTGAACGCAGCCCTGCCGCAGTAGTTCCGCATTGCGGGCGGTCCACTCAAAGAAGTCCTGATCGTACAAAGCGGCCGTATCCTCGCGTGCCATGGTTTTATTGTAGGAGGCGCCGGGGAAAAGGGGGTGGGGTGGCGCCACTCCCTGGCGATCGCAGCCCGGGGTTCGCGGCTGAGGCGGCTACTTTTTCGATTCGGCGATCAATTGGGCGACTTTGGAACCGGGGCCGACGGGCTCGACGAACACGATAGATTTGTCGCTGATGATCATGCGATCGGGGCCATGCCATTCCTTGCCGCGCTTCACCAGCACGTTGTTCACCTGCTTAGTTTCCTGGTTGACGTTACTTTGCACATAGTACACGTCATGGAGAACGGGGAATTCCGATCCCAGTCCTTCGAGCTTACCGAAATACACGGAATTGTTATTCAGCAATACCGCGTAATACTTATTCGGATCGATGGCGGCATCGGCGGGGGTAGCAGGAGCACGCTGGCAGCCGGTGGCAAGAAACGCCAATCCCGCAAACGAAAGAGAAGCGAAAAGCCGTAACATGCGGCGATTGTAACAGAACCCTTCCGGCAAACCTTGGTTTTCCAGTCCTAGTACCTTGCTACAAAAAGGCAAATTGCGGTCATAATAAGGGCAATGGTTTCGAAGAAAACACTCTCTTACTTTCGCGCCCCGGTAGTGATAGTGCTGGCTGTGGTGTCAACGGCTTGCCTCCGTAGTCCGGAAGATTACCTAAAAAAGGCCAATCAACTGGCCGCTCAGGGCAAGTATGCGGAAGCCGATTTAAATTACCGCAAAGCCATTCAGAAAAACGCGAATTATGGCGAAGCTTATTATCAGCTCGCATTAGCGGATCTGAAGCTCGGAAAAGTAATGGACTCTTACCGGACCCTCGCGCGGGCGGTGCAACTGCTACCCAGCCGCGACGATGTGAAGGTGGAGATGGCCGATCTCAGCCTGTCACTGTTCCTGGCGGACCGGCGCCGTCCCCGCGCGCCCTGGGACGAAGCCCAGAAGCTGGCCGACGAGCTGCTGGCCAAGAATCCCCAGTCCTTTGACGCATTGCGTCTGAAGGGACATCTGGCGGCGGTCAGCCAGAACCTGAAAGACGCGGAAGGATTTTATTCCCGCGCCAATTCCATTCAGCCCATGAATCCGGAGGTTACGCTAGGCCTCGCGCAGGTGTGGTTTCAGGATGGGCGGGTCAAGGAAGCCGAAGATCTGGCCATGGCGCTGATGGCCAAAGACAAAACCTACGGGCCGGTTTACGATTTGCTCATTCAGCGGCGCCTGGTAGCCAAAGACATGAGCGGGGCCGAGCAACTCCTGAAAACCAAGCACGCGAATATGCCCAAAGATGCGGCAACGTCACTGGAGCTGGCGCGATTTTATGCCGGTACGTCGCGGGAGGCCGATATGAAGGCCGTCTTGCAGCAGATGCTGGATGATCCCAAGACATTCCCGCAAGCCCCACTGCAGGCGGGTGATTTCTACGCCGTGCTGCGGCGCTGGGACGACGCGGACAAGCAGTACGAGGCGGGCGCCCAGGCCACCAGCACCGGCAAGGACAATACCGCGCAGCATGTCACTTATCTGAAAAGAGTGGCGGATCTGGCGCTGCTACGGGGCAAAAGCGACGAAGCCAACCGGGCGATCGATGAGATTCTCAAAGTCGCGCCCGATGATCAAAGCGCGGTGGCTGTGAAGGGCTCTTTATTGATTGCGACGCGCAAGCCGGAAAATGCCGCCAAAGCGGTTGCCTTACTGCAGCCGGCGGTCGCGAAAAACCCAAACAACGCCAACCTGCATTACACCTTGGGACGGGCACTAGCGGCCAAAGGAGACCTGGATGCGGCCCGCTCGGAATTTCTGGTGGCCGTGCAGAAGAACGACAGGTTCATCGAACCGCGGCTGGCGTTGGCCGAAATGGGGCAACTGAGAGGCGATTATCAGACCACCTTGCGCTACGCCGACGAGATCCTCGCCATCAATCCCAACCTGACGCGCGTGCGCGTGCTGCGGGCGGTGAGCCTGATCAATACGGGAAACTCCGCCGATGGGCGGAAAGAGCTGGAAACTCTCGAGCGGAGCAACCCTCAGGACAAGGAACTGCAGTTGCAACTGGGCGTTCTGGAATTGCATGACAAACACTTCAAGGAGGCGGAAGAATACTTTCGCAAGCTGACCGCCGATAGTACGAACGATGTGCGCCCGCTCTCCGGGCTGACGCAAACCCTGGCGGCCGAAGGGCAGCTCGACAAAGCCGTAGCGCTGCTATCGGAGGATCTCAAGAAAACGCCCAATAACAATCAGCTTCGTTATCTGTACGCGGTTACGGCGGCTATGGCGGGACGGTACGACACGGCGGTTGAGGAATTTCAGCACCTGGTGGCCGCCAGCCCGCAGACGACACAGCTCTACGTGGCGCTGGGGAATGCCTATCGCCTGAAAGGAGACACGGCCGATGCTCTGGCGACACTCGAAAAGGGCGCCGGGCTGGCGCCGAAAGACCCGACTCCGGTAGTCGCTGAGGCGGAAATCCTAAACAGTATGAACCGCCAGCAGGAGGCGCTGGAGAAATACCGCGCCGCGCTCCGCATGAGCCCCGATAATGCCACGCTGCTGAATAATGTGGCTTATCTGATGGCGGACACGGGAGGCAGTCTGGACGAAGCTCTGAAATACATACGCCGCGCATTGCAACTGGATGCCAAGCAACCACGCTATAGCGACACGCTGGGATGGATCTATTACAAACAGAACCTGAATGACACCGCCATGCAGGTGTTTCGTGGGCTTACTGAAACGAACCCCGATAATGCCACTTTCCACTATCACTTTGCCATGGTGCTACTGAAGAGAGGCGATAAGGCCATGGCCAAAACCGAGCTGCAGAACGCGCTGGCTAAGAAGCCGTCCGACGAAGTGCGCCACGACGCGCAAACGGAGCTATCGAAGATCGGGTAGAGACACACTGGCGCTTAAGAGGCCGCCCGCAGCGTAAGCCCCGCACCCATTATAAAGGGCGAGAAAGGAAGCTTCTCCGAGTAATCCCAAAGGTGCTTCGACTGGAACCCGGGCGCCACAGGAAACGAGTGTTCGGCCGCCCGGCTCGGCTGCTCCCTGGAACGACCCAGACCCATTAAAGAGTCATCCACACACTGCGGTTTGGCTCACTGCCCGTTTCATCAGCTTGCAGTCGACGAATACTCGCGTCCCTGTGGTTGGTGACGAACCTTATCGGAAACGTTTCTTTGAATTCTCAATAACATTTGCATGAGGTGCATTAAATTGCTGGACATAATTGTTTTTCCGTGATATAAGTCCCGTACAAAAGGAAGGAGTTGAGATGGTTTCAAAGATGTCAAGCTTTAAGGATCTACCCCTTCTAGCCGTTACGGCTTTGGCTTTGGCCGGCACGCCTCAGGCGGCGCGCTCCGGCGGCCTATGTTACTACTCCTGTGGTCAGGTATACGAGAATTGGATAGCAATGTGCGAGCATTTTTATTTCCCTCCCGCTTATACATTTTGCCTGGATGTTGGGGAGGAGTCCTATGAGAGTTGTATCTCGCACTGCGCAAGCTGAGAAACTCGCGGCATTCTAGTGTAGGGGTTGGCGGCCTTGGCAGGTCGGCCGAAGTCCGCAGGATCAGACTACTGTCGAAGAGCGCGGGGCAAGTCGCGAGTGGTCTTACGCCCGTCTCGTGACGGGCAATTATAGTATGCACGGTGTGAATAAGGGAGCAGCATAGTTGGTACGGCCTATTTGCCAGCGCTGTCGTTTCACTGGACGGCGGTTTAGGGAAAGGGGAGTCTCGTGGCCTAGCTAATTCGAGCCGATCCTGCAAACATTCGAATAGGATTACACTTTTCCTACTCAGGAGACCAGGACAATGATAGAAAAATCGTTGAGATTTATAGCCTACCTCGCAGTTATTGTCTTGTGCTTCGTTCGAGTGTATTCCTATTGGAGCAACAAGGGCGCTGCGCCTCATCCTTCGGCCGAATCCTTGGCCGCACATCTTGTCGGTTCCAGGATCGGCCTCGGTGGGAATGCCACAGGTGAGGCAGTCCGGGCGAGCGTCGTTATTGCCATGACTAAGTCCTGTGTTTATTGCCGTGCGAGTGCGCCATTCTACAGGAGGCTGATCCGGGAGGCCCAAAACCTTCCTGGAGGTGTCAGGACGATCGCGGTTATGCCGGAAAGCAGGGATGCTGCGGACAGTTACCTGAGGAATTCACTTATCCTTACCTTCGATGACGTCGTGCAATCCTTGCCAGGGTTTCGTGCGGCTGCTACGCCTACTTTGATTGTGACCGACAGGCAGGGAGTCATCAAAGGAGCGTGGGTCGGGTTCCTGAGACCGGAAGCCGAAAATGCAGTTCTAGCGGCGCTCTGCCGCATGTCTGGGGCTGCGGGGGCTGTGTGCCGCAGTTGACTATGGAGTTACATCAATGCACCGACCCTTTCTCTTATGCCTCGCTAGCCTAGCGGTGGCGACAGAATTGTCAGCGCAGGGGATCTCGGGTAAGGAGTTTGAAGTGGTCTCGATCCGCGTTCCTCAGGAGCTCAGCCGTGAGGAATACTCCGCAAACCCAGGCTCACGGATAGTGCAGATCGACAAGGGGTTTGTTACGATGCCCTACGCCAGAATGGAAATTATACTCCAACGAGCGTTTGGCGTGACCAGGCCCCAGCTAATCGCGCCCGAGTGGACGCAATCACGCTACTTTAGCATTGAGGCAAAACTGCCTCCGGACGCTGCTCAGGGCGATGTTCCGGAGATGCTCAGGAATATGTTGGTGGCACGTTTCCACATGGGATACCACAAGGAGGTCAGGAACACAACGGTTCTCGTGCTAGCCTCTGCAAAAGGGGGTACAAAAGCGGAAGCTGCCGCCGCGGAATCCCGGTCACGGCGGCGGGGGATAGAGCACGGTGGAACGCATTTCGACTTAACGACGACCTCCGTTGGCCTCGCGGACTTTCTGGCCCAACGCACATTCGGCCCCGTGGTTGACAGGACGGGTCTGGCGGGTACATATTTGTTCTCGTTTGATTTTTATCCTTTCGGGAAGTTGGGGGGGGATGGAAACCCGTTGGGCCCGCCGACCAACGATTTCTTTGCGGATCTGGTCCGGCATTACGACGACGCACTGGCCCCTATCGGTCTTCGCCTCACCCCGGCCAAGCTGCCGATGGAAAATGTCATCATTGACCAGCTTGACCGCACGCCCACTGAGAATTGACGCCGTCAGGAGGGTAGCGTATCAGGAAAGGAGTTTCTGTGCTGATTCTGGATGATCACAATCCTTGGGTCCCCGCCATGCGTAAGGTGGAATGGCCTGCATCAAAGATTCCTCCAGGATGGCTACCAGCGGCTGTGAGCGGTGGTAGGGCCGTTATCAGGTGGATCTACGTTGGAAGAGAGCCGTTAGCCGAGGCATTTCTCCCTGAAACAGTTAGGAGGTTGCGCGCGAGTGAGCCACCTGCCGTCGAATGCGAGACCGAGGTTTCGGTCTTGGAACGACGCCCTGGGGAGCCATCTTCGGCACCACCGGCCGGCATCATTTTTCACATGACTAGGTGCGGTTCTACGCTTCTCGCCAATGCATTGCGGAGAGCGGATGAAGCTGTCGTCGTTAGCGAGTCTGCCGCGGTTGCCCGAGCTATGGAGTGGATCGGGTCGCCGTCCAGTTATTGGGCCGGAATTGGTGCGAGGCTTATAGAGTCTCTAACCGCTGTTTTCGCCAATTACCAGGCGCACGGCAAAGCGGGACGCGTCGTTATCAAGTGCTCCTCTCAAGAAATACGGTGTCTGCGGGAGTTACGGGCTGTGTGGCCGAGGGTGCCGTGCTTGATTCTAATACGAAATCCTATTGAAGTCCTGGTTTCGAATGCGCTAAAGCCTTCTAAGCTCTTTCTGGATTGGCAGGACCATCCCCGGGTCGTGCCGTTAGGCGTCCCGCCGGCGGAGGTCTTTGACGGCGGCGTTGTCGAGTTTTCTGCGTGGATGGCGGGTCGCTTCTGTTCCACGGCCTTGGCAGTTCTCGACGCCGGCTGCTGGGTGTTGGATTATGCTCAGATTACGCCAGAGGTGGCGAAGAAGGTTGCGAGGTATTTCGGTTTGTCATTATCCGACGAGGGTGAGCAGGCCTTGACTGAGGTATTTCAGTTTCACTCGAAACGCCCCGACCGTGCTTTCATTGAAGACTCGACAGATAAGATAGGATCTGCGGCCGAGCATATGAAAATGTGCGCTGCACGATGGATACAAGCACCGTACGATGAGCTGCGGAGTCAAAGCCGTACGCCGGAGCTAGTTTAGCAGATGAACAATCCACTGACGCTCAAGATGCTCCTTGCACCCCATGAAGAGGGCGATTTCCTGGAGAGCGTTATGGGTCAGTCCGCTCTCTACGTTCCTGGAGTGTCCGGCAAGTTCGAGCACCTCTTCTCTTGGGTGAAACTCAATTATTTATTGGAATTTGGTGGACTTTCGTTTCCTCGCCTGCGACTCTTCAGAGGTGGGCAAGAAGTACCGAAGGCCTCCTATTTTACGGCTGGCCGTAGCGGGTATGAGCGGCCCCTGGTCCGGGGGCTGACAACTGAACTGCGCGAAGGCGCCATGCTGACGATCGAATCTATCGAGGAGCTACACGAGCCGATTTCAGTCCAGTGTCGTGTGCTGGAGCGGAGCTTTGGGATCCCAGTCCAGGCCGACTTGTATGCCAGTTGTCGGGACAGGCCTACGCCGCCGTTGCGGCAAAACGACCACGATGTCATTGTTCTACAGTTGGAAGGCGCACGTCGTTGGCAGCTTTATTTTCCGATAAACCGGCGGGCAGCCCGGGGGAATGGGTCACTGGAACCTGTTGCGGCGCCTGCGTGGGAAGGTGTGGTGGATACCCACGATCTGCTTTATGTTCCCAAAGGATGGCGATATTGTGATGAACCAGCCGGAGAACATGGAGTGTGCCTCGCGCTAAAGTTTAGAAATCCAACCGCATTGGACGTTGTGAGCAGACTTGTAGTACAGCTCGGTGTGAGTCGAAAAATGAGCGCGAGCATCCCGCGGTTCGCTGATGCAGAGAGGCAGGGACGGTTCCTAAGAGATGTGCAGCAGAAGTTGGCTGAGGCAGTGACACACCCTGGCTTGTTGGCGGGATACTTAACTGGCGTCAGATTTTTCGCGGAGCCGCGGCACGCCTTTTCCCTTCCATGGGCGGGACTCCCGAGTCCGTTGCCGCCAGCAGATGATTGGGTGCTGACGCCTCTTTTGGGGTTTCCTGCGTCCGACTCTCTAGTACATTCGGAGCTTGAGGACGTTTGCGAAATTGTCGTTGACCGACAGGTGGTCCGTTTTAGCGAGGATGTTGCCGACGTTGTTCAGTCGATTCTTGACAGTGAGAGTACCACTGTAGGCTCCCTGATCTCTGCGTTCGCGTCGAGTGTACCTGCGGAGCGAATTTTGGAATGTGTAAGTGAACTAGTGAAATGTGGAGCTGTTTGCTTCCGGGAACCTGGTTTTCGTCATGCAGCTAACCATAGGCTGCCAGGATCAGGAGTCTGCAGGAGCTTTCTCTGCTCCGAGTCACCAACTCGAGTAAGGCCTTAGGCCGGAGAGTGCGTTTTGCGCGGTGGGCTCTGCAGGTGTTTCGCGGCCTTACCGAAACGAACCCTGATAATGCCACCTTCCACTATCACTTTGCCATGGTGCTGCTGAAGAGAGGCGATAAGGCCATGGCCAAAACCGAGCTGCAGAACGCGCTGGCTAAGAAGCCGTCCGACGAAGTGCGCCACGACGCGCAAACGGAGCTATCGAAGATCGGGTAGAGACACACTGGCGTCTGGATCAGATGCTTCCCAGACTGCCCGGCCCCCAGAGAGCAACCGCCAGCGCGGAGCCGCGCTTGACAGGTGCGATGACGCCCCCTTAGGCTGAAATCGTATGGAAGTGCAGTTCACCCCCGATCAGAAGGCCTTTGTCCGCCAGGCGATTGAAAGCGGACGGCTGCAGCGCGAGGAAGACGCGGTGAAGGAGGCGCTGTCGCTGTGGGAAGAGCGCGAGCGCCGAAGATTGGAAATCCTGGTGGCCGCCGATAAGGCAGAAGCATCATTGGTGCGCGGCGAAGGACGTAGGGTGAGGACCGAAGAAGAAGCCAGCCAGCTTGCCGCCGACGTGAAACGGCGTGGTATGGCGCGCCTGAATGCCGCATCGAATCCCCGCTCATGAGCGAGTTTCGCCTTGCGCCGGAGGCGGAGGCCGAGCTGGACGACATCTGGCTGCACATTGCGAGGGAAAGCGGCAGCATTGATATTGCTACCCGCGTAGTCGAGAAAATAGCCGATCATTTCTGGCTGTTGGCGCGGTATCCCTACCTCGGGCGGGCGCGCGCCGAAGATTTGCGGCCCGGCTTGCGCAGCTTTCCTGTTGGCGGCTACCTCATTATTCACCGCATTGTGGAGGATGACGTGGTGCTGATTCTGCATGTGGTGCACGGCAGCCGCGACATCGGGCCATTGTTCGGACATTAGCAATGCGAAGCCTCTGTGCCCTACTGTAATGCTTTCCTGCACCTTCGGACTGCGTGCCGGAGGACTGCCGCAGTTACTGTAACATCGTATTGGAAACTCTCTTGCGCATCGCTCTTTTGCAAATCAACACGACGGCGGGGGATCTGCCCGGCAACGCGGCGCTGATCATTCGCGGGGTGCGGCAGGCGCAGTTTGCGGGGGCGGAACTGGTGTTGACACCGGAGCTGTCGCTGATGGGCTACCTGCCGCGGGACCTGCTGATGAATCGCGGCTTCGTAGCGCGCAGCGGGCAGATGCTCGAGCAGATTGCGACCGAGTTGGCGGCGGCGCCTCCGGTGCTGGTGGGGACGGCGATTCCCAACCCGGCGGAAATGGGCCGGCCGCTGTTCAACAGCGCGGTGCTGCTGCATAAGGGCGTGGTGGGCCGGGCCTTTCGCAAGACGCTGCTGCCCACCTACGATGTCTTCGACGAAGACCGCTATTTCGAACCGGCGAGCGAGCCCGAAATTCTGGAGTGGAACGGGTGGCGGCTGGGGATCAGCATCTGCGAAGACGTATGGAACGACCGCGATTTCTGGGAGCGCCCGCGGTATCACCAGGACCCCATTGAGACACTTGCCAAAGCGGGCGCGCAAGCCATTCTGAATCTATCGGCCTCGCCCTTCTGCGCAGGCAAACAGCTTTTCCGCCAGCGCATGCTGGGGCACATGGCGCAGAAGCACGGCCTTCCGCTGGTTTACGTCAACCAGGTGGGAGGAAATGATGACCTGATTTTCGACGGTCGCAGTTGCGTCTTCGATGCGGAGGGCCGGCTGATCGGGCGCGCGGCGGGTTTTGGCGAGGATCTGCTGGTGGCGGACCTGGCGCCGGCCAGCAGCACCATGGCGGAAGACGATTTCGCCATTGAGGCGGAAATCTGGAACGCGCTGGTGCTGGGGGTGCGCGACTATGCGTCCAAAACGCGATTTTCCAAAGTGCTGCTGGGGCTTTCCGGGGGCATCGATTCCGCGCTGACGGCGGCCATTGCGGCGGAAGCCATGGGCGCGGGAAACGTGCTGGGCGTGCTCATGCCATCCTGCTATTCGAGCGCGGGCAGCGTGGAGGACGCGCGGGAGGTGGCGCGCAACCTGGGCATCGAAACCCTGATTTTGCCGATTGCGGGCATCATGCAGACTTACGGCTGCGTGCTGGCGGAAGCGTTTCACGGCCGCCCGGCGGATGTCACTGAAGAAAATATTCAATCGCGCATTCGCGGCAACCTGCTGATGGCGGTGTCCAACAAATTCGGATCGCTGCTGCTGACGACCGGCAACAAATCGGAGCTGGCGGTGGGGTATTGCACGTTGTATGGCGATATGAACGGCGGCCTGGCAGTAATCGGGGATGTGCCGAAGACCATGGTGTACCGGGTGGCGCGCTGGCGCAATCAGCGGCGGGCTGACATTCCGGAGGCCATCCTGACGAAGGCGCCCTCGGCGGAGCTGCGTCCCAACCAGACCGACCAGGACACGCTGCCGCCGTATGACGTGCTGGACCAGATTTTGGAGTTGCACGTGGAGCGGTGCCAATCGGCGGAAGAGATTGTGGCGCAGGGATTCGAGGAACAGACGGTGCGGCGCGTGCTGCGCATGGTGCGGATTGCGGAATTCAAGCGCAAGCAGGCTGCGCCGGTGCTGAAGGTGACCTCGCGAGCGTTTGGCACTGGCTGGCGGATGCCGATCGTGCGGGGAGAGTAGGGGGGCTGCGCCGCAGGGTCCAGGGTTCGGGAGCCAGGGGCCGAAAAACCCAGCGGCCAAGGATATTGGCAATAATTGCCAATACTGCTAGAATGGTCGCGATTGGAGGACCATCGCATGCCCACCCGGAACGTCAACCTGACCGAGCATTTCGACCGATTCATTGAGACCGGCATCACCTCAGGCCGTTTCAGCAACGCCAGCGAAGTAGTGCGCGAAGGCCTCCGGCTCCTGGAGCAGCGCGAGCACGAGGACAAGGCTAGGATCGAATGGCTGCGCGGCGCCGCCAAGGAAGGCTTTGATGCCGCTGACCGCGGTGACTACATAACTCTCCGCTCTGATCAGGAGATCGATGACTTTGTAGATCAGGTGCGCCGGGAAGCATCGAAAAAACTCGTCACCAAAAAGGTGCGTGCCTAAATCTCCGACAAAATATGCTGTGAGGCTTACCGGCCCCGCCAAGCGGGATCTCTCCGGCCTGATGGAATGGACTGTCCAGGAGTTTGGCGAGCGCGCAGCACTTCGCTACGATACTCTGATCAAACAGGCCTTAAAGGATATCGGAGCCGATCCCGAACGTCCAGGATCGAAAGAGCGGCCCGAGATCATGGTCCGGGGCGCGCGGACATATCACCTGGAATTTAGCCGGAACCGAGTGAGCGGGTCAAAGGTGAAAAAGCCGCGCCATTTTCTCCTGTACCGCTGCTGCGATGATGGTGTGGCCGAGGTGGCCCGTATTCTTCACGACGGCCGCGACCTCCAACGCCATCTTCCTGAAGGCTATCGGCATGGCGAAGGAACACTTAAAACTTGAGTCCTGCTTTGTAAATGCAAGTACTTGCCAACCAACGGCATCCAACGGCTCCGTGGTATACTTCCCGTTCAACCACTGTATGTATAAGGGCATCCCGTGAGCAATCGTGACACACGGGAACCTTACGAAGCTGAACTGAAGCAGCGGGTGAAGTGCCTCGAGTACGAATTACGGACGCTGGAGGCGCGGGTCGCTTCCCTTGAGAACAGCTTCGTATTTCGCATTCTTCGCTGGGCCGGGCGGCCAGTCGCATATATCCGCGCGGTAACGTTGCGGCTATTCTTGAAGCGGTGGCCCCGCTTGTACCAGCACTTCCACGCAGTCTATTTACCCAGGTATCCGGCCTGGGTGGAATCCGAGCGCGAACTGGCGGTACCGGAACTGACGTCACAACCCCGATTCCGCATTCTTCTTCCGGTTTTCCGCACCAAGCCCGAGAGCCTTCAGGAAACCATAGCTTCGATTACAGCGCAAAGTTATCTGTCCTGGGAGCTTTGCATCTGTTGCCCAAGTTCTTCAGAAGAATGGCTGGAGAAAACGCTGGCATTAATGTTCTCCTCAGACCCGCGGATTTCTGTCAGCCGCTGGACTGGCGATTACTCGGAGACTCAGGCTCTTCAGCAGGCCGCTCGTGGAAATACTTCGGATTACGTGTTCACCGTGTATCCGGGTGACCGCCTTGCCCCACAGGCACTACATTGGATGGCAACAGAGGATGGGGCTGATCTGATTTATAGTGACGAAGACCATCTGGATCAACACAGCCAGCGCTGCGAACCCGTTTTTAAGCCTGGATGGTCGCCCGATCTACTCTTGTCGTGTATGTACCTCGGCAGCTCCATCGCCGTCTCGCGGCACGCGTTCGAGCGCGCAGGTGGCTTCCAGGCGGCGTCAGAGGGCGCTCCACATTACGATTTAGCATTGCGCATTACGGATGGACCCGTCGACGTACGGCATGTATCGAAAGTTCTCTATCATCGGCAAAAGCGGAACGCCGGCTTGGAGCATGACAGCGCGGGTATGCGATATGTCGCCAACGCTCTCAAACGGCGCGGGGAGGCGGCTGATGTGGAGCCTGGTTCCCGGCCCGGCTTCTGCCAGGTTCACTGGAAACCGAGAGAGGTTGCTTCGGTTAGCCTGATTGTCTGCTCGCGATCTCCCCGCTTATTGGCAAAATGCTTACGCGCCGTGGAACGGCGAACGTCTTATCCAGCAAGAGAGGTTATTGTCGTCCAACATCTCGGAAATCAAGACACCGCTTTGCAGGCTGTGATCGAATCTGCGGGAGCGAAACGGGTGGCTTATTCCGGCGCGTTCCATTTCTCCCGAATGAATAATCTGGGAGCACGGATCGCCTCCGGAGACGCTCTGGTATTTCTTAACGATGATGTCGAACCGCTCGAAGGAACCTGGCTGGAGCGCATGGTGGGGCAACTGAGCCGGCCGGATATCGGTATCGCAGGCGCGCGCCTTCTTTATCCATCCGGCGCGGTTCAACATGCGGGGGTAGCCGTGGGCATCCATGACGGATGCGGACATGTTGGCCGCGGCCTGATAGCTGCTCCACCGTTTTGGCCGTGGCTGGAATTATCCCGCGATGTCGCCGCGGTAACCGGGGCATGTATGGCCATTCGCACATCACTCTTCCGGCAGTTATGTGGTTTCGCCGAGGCATTCCCCGTTAATTACAACGATATTGATTTATGCCTGCGTGCCCGAAAGGCAGGCTATCGGGTAGTCTTTGACGCCGGCGCCGTATTGCGGCATTATGAATGCCAAAGCCGGGCAGGCGTCGTCACCTGGGAAGAGCGGCAACGGTGGTACGATCAATGGCACGAGCTAATCGACAGCGGCGACCCTTTCTATAGCCCGTATTTGAGCCGCCGAGGGGAACAATTGGCGCTCGGCCTCCCAAACTCGGGCGGGATTGATTTGTAGAAATGGCGCCTTCAGGCTCTCACCCCAGTTCCAACCAGGCGGATGCTTTGCTGAACCAGAACGAGGAACGTCTATCTGCGCAGCTCGGCGTGGCCGCTTTTCAAGAGCAATTTCGGGAGAAGCTGAATGAGTATCAAACGCAGCGCGCGTGGCGTTTGATGCTGATCGCCCGCAAGGCCTACTCATTGGCTTTTATGCAAGGCTGGAGCGGCCGGTGGCTCCTTGCGAAATGGCTGGCGGAAATTCCATTTCGGGGCTTCCAGGGATTGGAGGATTACGGCCTGACATTCCCCGAGGTGGGTTTCTACCTGCCTCCTATCTGCCGCAGACCGGTTATGGATTCCGGGGGTGTCGCGCCACGGCAAACCTTCCCCATATCACTAAGGCCGGCGGCATTCGACGTATTGATCCTTCCGGTCTTTGATTATGAGTATCGTTTTCAGCGCCCGCAACACCTGGCGGTGGAATTTGCCCGTGCGGGCCATCGTGTATTCTGGATCAGCCCTACACGCCGCGCCATCCAGCATTACGAAGCCATCCAGTTACAGGAGAACCTCTGGGAAATCCGCTTGGGGAGCGCCATACCGGACATTTACTCCGGCGAGTTGGCGGAAAGGGGAGCGGAACGGTTATGCCAGTGTTTAGAGGAGCTGTATGAAGATGCTGGAATCACCACGAGCTGCGCTATGCTGCAACTTCCCTTTTGGAGACCGCTGGGACTTCAAATACGCAACCGTCTGGGCGGCAAGCTGGTTTACGACTGTATGGATAATTGGGCGGCATTTCCGGGCTTCGGCGACTTCAATCGACGGCAGGAGGCAGCGCTCCGGAAGGATGCGGATTTGCTTGTGGTCACTGCGCAATGGCTTGCGAAGCGAGCGTCGATGGCCGGTGTCACACCGGTTCTAATTCCCAATGCGGTTGACTTTAGCTTTGTTTCCAAACCGTGTGAGAAAAGGCTCCAGGACTATAAAAAGCCGATTATCGGATACATTGGCGCAATCGAGCAGTGGTTCGATTATAAGTTGTTCTATGCGGTCGCCCGCCTCCGGCCAAGCTATTCATTTATTTTGATCGGCGCTTTTGGCCTGGCGAAGAACGTTATTGGAGACCAAGCCCGGTGGCTCGAATCGCTCCCCAATGTGCATCTGCTTGGCCATAAAGATTATGCGGAGATCCCGGATTACCTGGCGGATTTCGATGTGTGTGTCATTCCTTTCGTGGTGAACGAAGTGACGGCTGCCACCGATCCTGTCAAGATATACGAATACTGCAGCCAGGGCAAGCCGGTAGTTGCCACCCCGCTTCCGGAGTTGCAGCGCTTGGGATCTTTGGTGGCTATTGCCGGAAGCGCGGAGGAATTTGCATCGAAAGTCGATGAGGCCCTTGCGAATAGGGACACGGCCGCAACTGCGGAGCGCATCCGGTTCGCCCAGGAGAACACGTGGCGGCGCCGGTATGAAGCATTCGCTTCTGAAATGGGGGCTTTATTCACAAGTGCGGGCGCGGAGGGGCCATCACCGGCATGATGAACACCACCTTTCAGCATGCCTGGTCTTCTACAATGGGGGATTGCCATGTGGCGTGGAGACTCGATTTTCTTATTGCAAAACCTGATCATGAAAGATTTCCGCATCCGGTACCGGAATATGTCTCTGGGTGTGCTCTGGTCGCTGTTGAACCCGCTGGTAATGATGGGTGTCCTGACATTCGTCTTCACGATGATTTTTCCCAATCCGAACATTCGCAACTACCCGGTGTTTGTGCTCTGCGGCCTGGTGCCGTACAGCTTCTTCACCATCGCATGGATCAGTGGCACAACTTCGATCGTGGACAATAGCGGATTGGTGAAACGCGTTCCGGTTCCGCGCGAGATCGTGCCCATCGCTTCGGTCCTCTCCAACTGCGTCCACCTGGTGGTGCAAATCGGCCTTTTGCTAGCCGCCGCCCTGCTGTTCCGCGGCGGAGCAAACCGGTATTGGTTCTGGCTTCCACTGATCTGGGTCCTGGAATTGATTTTCGTGTGCGGCATGGCTCTGGCAACGGCCGCGTTCAACGTATATATACGCGACACACGTTATATTGTGGAGTCGATCAATACCGTATTGTTCTGGCTGGTTCCTATCTTTTACGGCTTGGAGGCGATCCCCGCCAAGTTTGCGGAAGTCTATCAATACAATCCTATTGCGGCGCTGGTAGTGTGCCTTCGCGACATTCTTTTGAAAGCGCAAGCGCCGCCGGCCGCCACTCTCGAGAAACTCACGGCCGTTTCCATGCTTACTTTCGTGGTAGGCCTGGTCATATTTCAAAAGGGGAAACGGGCGTTTTACGATCATATTTAGATGGAAGACATAGTAGTTTTCGATAACGTCGCGAAGTACTTTCACACTCATAGCGGCCAGATGCTGCTTCGCGACCGGCTCTTTCACTGGATGCGCCCCGCGCCCCGCTTTTATGCTCTGCGGGGTGTTTCGTTCGCCATAAGACGAGGGGAGAGCTTGGCTGTCGTTGGACAGAATGGCGCGGGGAAAAGCACGTTGCTCAACATCGCGACGGGCCTGTGTCTTCCCAGTGAGGGAACCGTGGAGATCAATGGCCGCCTGGCCGCCTTGCTGGAGCTGGGATCGGGCTTTCACCCGGACCTTACGGGCGCGGAAAACATCCGCATTAATGCGGCGTTATTGGGTCTCAGGCGGCGCCAGACTCACCAGCGTTTCGACCAGATCGTGGAATTTTCCGAATTGGGCAATTTCATTTACGAGCCGCTGCGGACGTATTCGGCAGGAATGGTGATGCGGCTGGCTTTTTCCGTGGCTGTCAATGTGGACCCGGATATCTTGATTATTGATGAAGTCCTGGGCGTGGGAGACCAGAGTTTTTTTCAGAAATGCCTGGAACGTATTCTGGAGTTCCGGCATGGGGGCAAAACACTCCTTTGCGTTTCGCATGCCCTGAACACTCTGGAAGGTCTTTGTGACCGCGGCCTGTGGCTCGACCACGGCAGGGTTCTGAAGGCGGGTCCGGTGCAGCAGGTGGTCGAAGAATATAAGCGATCCAATGGCGTGGCTCAGGCTTTGACGAGTGCCCAGACGGTGGCATGAGCGCGGCTTACATAGGTAAATGCGAGCTCCGGATATCGAAACGGATGGCACGGGCCAACTCCTGATCAGTTTTTGCAATACTCAGCCGAAGGGTTTTCCTCTCGGCCGGTTCGACTTCACTAGAGAGCAGTTTGCCTGGGTTGGGTCATTTGGTCCCGAGATAGAAGGGGCTACAGGACTGTGCGCCTGCACATCAGGTTTTTATGTTTTGCTGCAGTCCAAGCGACCTATGGGAAGAGACTCCGCGCTCGGCCTCCTAGGCTCCGACTTACAAATTCACCGGACCGTTCCGCTTGATAGCGTGCGTGACGCGCACTCCTTAATCCAGCACGAGGGGGCACTGCTGGTAGCCAGTACCGGGACGAATCAGATCATCCGAGTATGTTGGGATGGTCAAGGCTTGCCCAAGGAAGAGGTCTTCTGGTCCGCAGTAGAGAGGACCAGCGAAGACAACGTTCACGTGAACTCGATTCTTGAGTATCGCGGAGACGTCCTGGTTTCGTTGTTCGGCGCCAAAATAGATGGGGCATGGGACTCCTCAAATCGGGGAGAGGTTCGTAACCTGACGACAGGCCAGGTGCTTTGTGATAGCTTGAGACACCCGCACTCGCTCTTTTCACTGGAAGGCGGCGTTTGCTGTCTCAGCTCGCTGGACGGACGCGTGGTCCAGGCAAATGATAGCGCGGGCCAGACATTGTGGAATCTTCCAGGATATGTTCGCGGGGTTGTGCGAGATGGCCGGTTCCTTTTTGTGGCAACCAGCAGGTTTCGCCAGCGCTCCAGAAAAACCGGAAGAAGCCGGCTGGCACCACTCGCGATGTCTGGCTGCCGCTTACATCGTATTGATTTGCTGTCCGGCCAGATAGAGATGCGGGACCTCTCCCCATTCGGCCAGGAAATCTACGACCTTGCCGTTCTGCCGCGGCCACTGGTGCGGAATTTTCCACCGAGCAGGGAAGAAGCTCTTCTGCGCAGAATAACGGCGTTCGATGATCAGCATCGGGAAATGGTGGCGGCATACGAAGAGAATGCCGGAATCCGGGTGCTTTACGATCGGGAACTACGCCGGCTCATCAATGCCGACCAGAACTACGCGGCGGCGGCTGGCTGGCTGGAGCGGTTATTGGAGGGGGACCCGACAAATGCTGACTGGCAGTACCACTACGCCTTCTGCCTAGCCAGCTTGGGGAGTGACTACAAGAAAGCGATTGTTCATTTTGAGCGGGCGTTAGCCGGCGGGTTCAGCGAGTTCTGGGTGCGATACAATCTGGCATCCGCTTATTTGCATGTGAATCAGACAGAGGAGGCGGAGGCTAATTGGAACCGCGCACGCGAGCTTCAGCCCGAAGAAGCAGGCTTGGAACAATTGCGCCTGCGAATCGAATCCGCTAAAAAACAATCCGCCGACGAACTCGTCCGATTGCAGACGGGGACGATTCATGCGCTGCTGGATGCCGGGGAGTTTGAACATGCGCTTGAAGTGCTGGGGGAATGGCGGCCGGCGGACACGGCGGGGCTAGCGGAACGGGAATACCTGCTCGGGTTTTCCATGCACATGCTTGGCCGCGAGGCCGAAGCCGCCCTGGAACACTATAACGCCGCGTTGCGGTTGGGTTTCGATGAGTTTTGGGTGCTCTATAATCGGGGCCAACTCCTGAGGACAGTGGGAAAACACGATTCGGCGCTGGAGGACCTCAGGCGTGCCTGCGCCTTGCGTCCGGATCACACAGGCGCCGCAGAAATGCTACAACTCTGTACGGGGCGAGCGGAATAGCGCAAGATATACTGTAATGTTGCCGATTGCTTTCTCGCTCTCATCGGTCCGCACGGAGGCTGCAAGTAAATAATGCCAATACATGTTTTAGTGACCGGCGGCGCCGGCTATCTTGGCTCGATTCTGGTTCCCGCATTGCTTGCCGAGGGACACCGGGTCACGGTGTTGGATACTTTCCGTTTTCAGCAGACGTCGCTCTTAGAGTGCTGCGCCAATCCGGCGTTCGCGGTGGTTCGCGGAGATTGCCGCGATGAACAGACTCTCCGCCGGGTGCTGCGTGATGTGGACTATATTTTTCCCTTGGCCGCGATAGTGGGCGCGCCCGCCTGCCAGGAAGACCAGATCGGCGCCACCAGCCTCAACCTGGAGGCCATCCGGCTCCTGCTTTCGCTACGTTCGCGCCAGCAACGGATCATTTTCCCTTGCACCAACAGCGGCTACGGTATCGGCGAGCGCGACAAATTCTGCACAGAGGAAACGCCGTTGCGGCCGATTTCGCTCTATGGCCGAACCAAAGTTGAGGCCGAAACCGCTATCCTGAGCGCTGGCGATAGCATCTCGCTCCGGCTGGCGACGGTTTTCGGCGTGTCGCCCCGTATGCGCATCGATCTGCTGGTCAACGATTTCGTGTACCGGGCCATCATCGACCGGACGGTGGTGGTCTTCGAGGGGCATTTCAAGCGCAACTACATCCACATCCGGGACGTAGCGCGAGCCTTTCTGCATGCCCTGTGCAACTTCGATCACATGAGAGAGCAACCCTATAACGTTGGCCTCAGCGACGCGAATCTTTCCAAGCTGGAGCTGTGCGCGAAGATCAGGGAAGCGGTCCCGGGTTTTATCTATCTGGAAGCTCCGCTGGGAGAGGATCCGGACAAGCGGGATTACATCGTTTCCAACGAGAAGATTGAGGCCACGGGGTATCGGCCGCAGTACTCGCTCGAAATGGGCATCGCGGAGTTGCAAAAGGCTTTTCAGATCCTGCGGGCGCGGCAGTATGCGAATGCGTGAGCGCTACGCGCCGGGAACGCGGGCGTGCAACACCGAATTCTCGCCTGCGTAATACGGATAATTCGCATAGGTGGGAAACACCGCGTCTCCTTTCGAAGCATACTCTTTGAGACGGTCGCGTGCGTAGTCGATATCCAGTGCGCCTTCGCACTGGCGAATCACTTCCGCTTCATTCTGATGCGAAAACAGCTTGGTTACGGACAGCCCCAGTCTGCGTGTCAGTTCAGCCAAAGAGAGAGGGGAGAAAAAGTGCAGGTGTTCCGGGTAAACCGTGTCTTTCAAATCCTTGCCGGAGGGTGCAAAACGAAAAACCGGGAAATTCGGTTGCGTAATGTAAATGAGGCCGCCCGGCCGCATTTTCGGCAGCACACTCTGCAGGAGAGCGGCTGGATCGATAGAGTGCTCGATCGTGTGGGAAAACCGGGCGATATCGAAATACCTGTCCGGCACGGCCGTTAACTCCGAGGGAGACAGGACAGTCACGCCCCACTCGCGTCCGAACTCTTTCGACTCAGCGGCGTAATCGACACCGACAACGCCTCGAAAGGAAAGCTTCACGGCTTCATGAGGCAGAATAGGAATGGAGCAACCATAGTCCAGAATACAGGTCTCTTCGGCCGGCTTATGGATGATGCTCAGCAGCTCCGCGAGATGATTACGATAGTATTCTCTGTTGTCGTTCTGAATCGTTTCCTGCCCGTGCCCGCTGGTATATTGCTCCAGATAGTACCGGCTGGTTTCTTCTTCGGAGGGCAGATTCCGCCACCAGACGTGCCGGCAGTTCCGGCAAATTAACAGTGTTCGGCCTTCCTTTTGATAGAACTCCGTGTTTTCGAAGGACTGGCATATGGGGCAGGAAGGGATGTACTCAAGTGAGGGCGGTGGCATTAGCACCTTTCGAAGACGAACAGTTTCTGGGTGCCGTAGTCACCCCAGGGTGGCAACTCGGCGCACCAGCGATTCCATTCCATATTCGGGTCTGCCGGATCGATTCCGTTACCAAGCGCTTTTGCGAGCAGGGGCTTTAACACCCGGGTTGCTACGTAATACGAACTGGCGAAATTCACTATCTTCGCCAGCCGCAATTCATTCGGGAGATGCTTGCTGAGCTTATCTTCATCCAGATACTCGTTGAACGGGGGAACGGGAATATCTGTCAGTCCCCATTCGCGGCGAAAGGCGTTCAAACGGCGCCATCCCTGCACGGTGGCCTCGGAAACCAGAAGGGTACCTCCGGGTTTGAGAACACGGGCGCATTCCCGCAACGCCTGCAACTGAAGGTCCCAGTTCCGAAGATTGATTAAGACTCGAATGGTGACCACCCTGTCATAAGCGCCGTCAGGTTCCTCGAGCGAAGTGATATCGCCCTGCGCAAATTCGACTGTGCCTCGAAGGTGGGTGGAGAGCGCGTCCAAACGGCGGTGAGCTTCGGCAATCATCTCCGGGATGTAATCGAGTCCGCGAATGCGGATTTGCCGTTGCCTGGCGAACTGTACAGTGGAAAATCCGTTTGCGCATCCCACGTCCAAGACACGGTCGTGGTCGGAGAGGTACTTCGATATCTCGCGGACTTCCATTTCCATAACACGCACGTCCGACCAGGAGGCTGCCGCTGCCTGGCCATGCATCTTGGCCTGCCCGGTCCAGAAAGCACGAATCTGCTCCAAATCATAAATATCCGGCATAAGTGGATTGTCTTGCCTGTTGACTCTGACGGCGTGTAAGGCCGGAGTACTCAAACGTGGTTTCGCGGACCGCATAGCTGGGCCGATCCATCATTCGGAAATGCATGCGTGCCAGATATTCGCCAATGATACCCAGTGCAAATAGCTGGGTTCCGGAAAAGAGGGCGATCATGGACGCCAGAAAGGGGAAGCCTGGCACGGGGTCGCCATCATAAAAAAAACGGAAGGCGACATAGGCCAGGATTGCCAAACCCACCAGCGCGCTGGAGAATCCCACGATGCTAGCAATTTGCAGCGGCACCGTGGTGAAGCCGGTCATCATATTTAGCGCATGCACCACCAGCTTGCGAAATGTGTAGTTGGAGACTCCGATTGTGCGGGGATCGTTTTCAACCGAAACCGCGGCGAACCTGCGGGTGCCCCAGGTCAATAAAACGTCAATGGAGACGAAAGGGCCCGAATACGCTGCGAACGCTTCCCGCAACTGAGTTCGGAAAACGCGGAAGGCGCTCACCTGCCGCGCTGTTTCCGCTCCCATGGCGCTTTGTAAGGCGAACTTTGTCAGAGTCGAAGCGACATTTCGAAGCAGACCGTGCGACTGCCGTTTGGGTGTTCCGTAGACCACATCATGGCCTTTGCCGAGGCACTCGAGCAGCTTGGGAATATCCTCAGGGCGCGTCTGCAGATCGTCATCGAGGGTCGCTATGATCTCGAACCGCGCCATTCGAATTCCGCATAGGAGCGCGTTATGCTGCCCGAAGTTTCGCATCAGGTTCAGGCCGCGAACCCACGAATGCACAGCCGCTAACTCCCGGATAATATTCCAGCTCTGGTCGCGACTGCCGTCATTCACCAGAATCAGCTCGCCGAGGGCGGACTCCGGTTCCAGAACGCCTTGCAAACGTTCTACCAGGATTGGCAGGCTGCCCTCCGAGTTATAAACTGGAATCACTACAGAGACGGGCATTTGCAGATCATAGCACTGGGGAGCCAGCCACTGATTCCTGTGTAGCCCGTACTTCGCCTACGCCGAGAATGTACTGATGGTATATGGCGAAATTCTCCCAATGAATCAGGCGAAAGCTGGTTTCCAGATGGCTCCGCAAGGAATCTGCCGTCCGAGGGCATTCACCTCTGTCGAGGGCCCATAAAGCCCGGCTGAGAAGCCTGCCGGGCACCAGCAAGGGGTCCAAAAATAGGAGTGTTCCACATGGCTTAATTACCCGCCGGAATTCACGGACACCCGCTGTAAGCATTTGCTCGTTCAAATGATGCGCAACAAACATGCATACCAGGACATCAATGCTATGGTCCGCGAGCGGCATTCTGAGTGCGTCCGCTAAAACCGCCAGCCCGGCGGGTGACTTTTCCCGAAAGCCCCTAAGTTTGGCAGGGTCGATTTCCAGGCATATGTATGTATACTCTGGCGGCACCAGCTTTCTTAGGGTTCCTGTGCCCCCACCAACGTCGAGTACACATCCTTTTTCGCTGCCTGGAGGCAGATGTCGTTGGAGCCTCCGGTAGACATGATCCGCACCCGCCAGCACCTGTATCCGATCGTAAACCCACGGATGAGATGCCAGCTTGTGCAGAAATTCACGAAGCATACATGCGGCCGCCTAAGCCAGCGAAGGATTGTACGGCATCGATTACGGCCTCTTGATCCGCTTCCTCGAGCCCGGTATAAAAAGGAAGACGAACCAGACGGTCCGAAACATCCTCGGCGACCGGACACACCGCCGGCCGTCCGAATCTTTGGCCGGCCGCCGAGCGGTTCAGCGGGAGATAGTGAAACACGCTCAGGATTCCACGCTCCCGCAGGCGGCCTATCAAAGCTTGGCGAAACTCCAAGCTTGGGACGATCATATAGAACATGTGATGGGGTTGGTCGCAGTACTGGGGAATGAAGGGCAGCCGTACATGCATGCGGTCGGCCCATTCGCTCAGCCCAGCGTAGTATGTGTTCCAGATACGCTTACGTTTCGTCTGTATTTCCTCCACACTCTCGAGTTGAGCCAGCAGAAACGCCGCCAGCACATCGGAGGGAAGATAGCTCGAGCCGACGTCCACCCATGTGTATTTGTCAACCTGCCCGCGAAAGAAGCGGCTTCTGTCCGTGCCTTTTTCTCTGATGATCTCTGCGCGCTCGACGTATTTTGGATCGTTAATCAAAAGGGCGCCGCCCTCGCCACAGGTTACGTTCTTGGTTTCGTGAAAACTCTGTGCAGCCATGCAACCGAGTGTTCCCAACTGTTTCCCGCGGTACCTGCCCAAAAACCCATGCGCGTTGTCTTCGACCACCGCAATCCCATGCGATGACGCAATGTCCAGAATGAGGTCCATCTCGCAACCGACGCCCGCATAGTGAACCGCAACAATGGCTCTGGTCAGGTTCGTGATCAGGCCTTCGAGCAGAGATTCATCGAGGTTCAGGGTGTCCGGGCGGCTATCGACAAAGACAGGAATTGCGCCTCGAAGCACGAAGGCATTCACCGTCGAAACGAAGGTAAATGACGGGACAATGACTTCATCGCCCGGGCCTATATTCAACAAAAGCGCGGCCATCTCGAGGGCGTGGGTGCAGGAGGTAGTCAGCAGTGCTTTGCGCGTACCGGTGAGGCGTTCCAACAACTCGTGGCATTTATGCGTAAATGCACCGTCACCGGAAGCATGGCCTGCCTCAAGGGCCTCACGAATATATTGAAACTCATTGCCGGTGACATAGGGCTTATTAAACGGAATTCTCAACCCAGGGCCTCCACCCGCACCACGTGTTTGCCGGCGATTCTATTAAATCGCGAGCGTAGCATGTTGCCCTTCCAGCGTGCAAACCTCCTGTGGCCCACACCAGCTTATGATCGGCTTCACGACGGCCGATCGATTATAATTTGCTTTTAACATCCTGGGATAGTATGCCAAACTTGTTTGAATTTGGCCCTCTGGCATTCTTCGTGTGGTTGTTCGCAACACTCGCAGCGTCGGCCTTGATAGCTCGGCCGATCACGATGGCGTATGACCAAGCTAAAAGCACCCGTGCGTACTTTTGGGCCGCAACGTTGTGCCTACACCTCCTGCTGATGTGTACCGTGCCGTTGGCGCTAACGTTCTTGAAAGTCAATACTCCGGTGCTCTACATAGCCATAGCGCTTGGTTTACTTGCTGCAATCCTTTACCCGAGTAGAATCAGGCCGGCCTGGGACGATGTGCGCCGCGTGCTCCACTCCGCTCAACCTGCTTATCAAAGAACGCTGACCGCGGCTCTCGCGCTGCTATTCATCCCCCCGCTGATGTTCAACATCGCCCCAATAACAGAAACGGATTCATTGGGTCCGGCAAGCGCCATCATCGCATTCGCGCATAACGCACTGTCGCCTAACCACCTTTTTCTTTCGGGCACTAGCCAGTTTTGGGAATTCAGCTATTTGCCATCCTATGTCCTGACCCGCACTGACCGTTACTTCTGGCTCAGCTCCTTCGAGGCCGTGGTCCTATTCGCAATCTGTGCGTACCTTGTATCCGTTTCGCTCAGTCTACGGCGTCCACTGTGCGTTCTTCTGGCGGCCAATGCGGCAGCAGTGTATCACTTCTGGTTTGGACCGGCTGGGGTGATGACCCTGAAGGTGGACATGATTGACGCCGCGGGTGTCCTCGTTCTAGTGCTGGCTTGCCTGATGATGATTCAAGGCAACTTCGGGCGTCTAACGGCACTTCTCGCCGTCTCAGGGACTGCCTTTGTGATTACGAAGTTAAATGGTCCATTTTTCTTAGTTGGGCTGCTTAGTATTACCGCATCGATAGTTTATACTGTGAGACGTCATGTGTTCCGCCGGTTTCTAAGTTTCTCGCTTGCTACGTCGTTGTGTGCCATTGTGATTTCGGGGCACTTGTATGTGTACAATCTGTTCCACTATCACAATCCCTTTTACCCCGTCGACTTACCGATTCTGAGCCTTCACCTACCCGGAAGGCTTTCTAATTTGCAGGCTACATCCATTTTTGCTCACATTCGTGAGGGCGCGCTGTGGAAGACATTGTTGTTTAGCAGTTCGCGCGGCGTGCATTACGGGGGTGCATTGTTCGCGCTTGAGCTGCTCGTCTTCTTCTTGCTGGTAGCCCCTGTGAGTGCACGTAAGTTCCTAAAGCTTGTCAGAGGGTGCCCTACAGAGAAAACTCTGGTCATCGGGTTAGTAGGACTCTTCGGTTGGCTCTTGTATTTCGCGGCGCCATGGAGCGCAGGCAATACGCCCACGGACTTTTACTATCTGAGCCCTATGGCAAGTCTCAGATATGCTTTGCCGTTTCTATTTCTGTCGGAGGCATGGCTGGTGGCTTTGGTTCCAGCCAATCGAAGGGCTGTTTGGCTGACTGGTGCAGTGCTCGCAGTAAGCTTTTTGTCGCGGATGTACATATTGTATTTCCAACTGCCGCTTATAAGCGCGCTAAACGTATCGGGCGTACTTGCGGGCCCGTGTGGGCGAGCCAGTGAGATCGTTGTGAGCGTTGTCGGGATCATGTGTTTGGCTGTGGTCGTATTTCGATGGCGAGGAGGTCTCCGAGCTGTTTTGGCCGTGACGGCCACTGGCGTACTCCTGGCTGCGCCCGGTATTGTGGAGGCGAACCGAAAGATTTGGCTTGCGCCTTGGCAGTTTGTAACGAAGGTCGTCGCCTTTGCCGAGCCGGCGGAGGTGTTTGCCATTAATCAGTGGGATAACCAGAGGTTGATGGAAAACCTCTATATTGAGGGCGGTATCCGCGCGCAGCACCACCTAACGTACGGTTCGGTGAACGACCTTAAAGACTATCTCAAACAACGGGCGAATCCGCCCCGGTTTGTGATTTTTGCCAGCTTCGTTGATTACAGTACCTCGAAGATCGAGCGACTCAGTAAGATACTCGCGGCCATTGACTATGCGCCGCTCGGGGCGAACTCTCGGTCCGGCGCTTTTGAATACGCTCCGGGCGTCAGATTAGGGGAGCTTGGACAAGCAGGGCTGGGAAAGGCGGCATATTGTCCCCACGAGGCGTGCCTTCCGCCAACCCCGGTCGCTACTGGTTTGGAATATGTCGGCGCGACGGGGGATTTATACTACGCGCAAGATGGCCACCTGCGGACGATCATTGGTTCGGAAGGAGAGAAGTCCAGCATCGGAGGAATGGGCGGTGAGTATCCGAATGGTTCCTGGACGGGACTACCGATTACCTGGAATAGGATGGCTTGGGATTTGGATCAGACGCGAGTGCAAGAAATTATGGCCGCCTTCACTGTTACCAGATTCCCGGCTGGCAAAGCGCCGGGGCCGGGCTGGTCGATTGCTGGTAACATACGCCACGATTCCACAATTCTAAAAGACAGGGAAGGTTCAGCCGTAAGAATCCGTGCCTTGGAGACACGCCCGGACGGTTGGCTAGCGTTGGTGTATTCCGGCCCACAACTGACGGCGAAAACGGACTTCAGCCTGGACTGCGAAGTCCGGAGCCTGGTGAAGCAAGTGTACCTCCAGTCCTTTGATTTCGGTCCGAAGGGAGTTATCGGGACGCGGTCCCTGCTCGTTTCGGGTGCGGAACAGTGGTCCCATGCGAGCCTAGGTTATGGATTTCGTGATGCCGCAACTGGAAGCTATATGGCCATTGCTATCTTTGGCGTAAAGAACGAGGAATTTCTGGATTTACGGTACGCGCGGGTTCTAAAGGGCCGCTGGCTTGAAGGAGTGCCGGCGAAAGAGCAATCCGAACCGATAGCGCCTCGTCAACCCTGACGGGCGACTACATCAGTTATCACGGTTTCTCCTCTAATTCTCCAGCGCACATCTGCCAATGAACAGGTTAATGGCAAGGCTTTCGTCCCGAGTCTCACGTATTCTGTTATCGAGCGCCGGCCGCTCCACTATAGGCGTTTCGACCACTAGGTGGAAGTTTAGAATACAATAACGGAAAGCCATCGTGCGGCGGACCATGGAAGGCAGGGGAGGTTATTCCCTCGGGAACATTGATGAAGATTTTCGTTGCCGGTGTATGCGGCTTTGTCGGGAGCTCATTGGCGCGCTGGTTTCAGGCTGCCAGTGACCGTGTCTCAGTATTTGGAGTAGATAATCTCGCTCGCCCCGGAAGCGAGATAAACCGTTCACAGCTACGTTCGACCGGCATCACAGTTGATCATGCGGACGTGCGACTGGCCTCTGATCTGGAGAATCTCCCTGGCCCAGATTGGGTAATCGACGCTGCTGCTAATCCAAGTGTGCTGGCAGGTGTGGATGGCCGCTCAAGCAGCCGGCAGCTTATTGAACACAACTTAGGCGGCACTTTACACTTGCTTGAGTACGCGAAGAAGCATGGAGCGGGATTCCTGCTTTTGAGTACAAGCCGTGTATATTCCATCGCTGCTTTGACACAGGTCCCGGTACAGGTGGCCGGAAGCTCATTCCGGCTGGACACGGGGAAAGCACTGCCGCCTGGACTATCTGAAGAGGGAATTAGTGAGAAGTTCTCCGTGGCTGCTCCGGTTTCCCTCTATGGCAGTACCAAGCTCGCTGCGGAAATCCTGGCCCTTGAGTATGGGCACACATTTCAGTTCCCGGTGTGGGTTAACCGTTGCGGTGTCATGGCAGGGGCAGGTCAGTTCGGCACTCCGGAGCAGGGGATCTTTTCGTATTGGATGCACGCCCATGCCGCACGAAAACCGCTGCGGTATATCGGCTTCGGCGGCGCAGGATACCAGGTTCGCGATGTTTTGCACCCGGAAGACCTCGCGAGACTGCTATGGTTGGAAATAAACGATGGCTGCGCTGGTGGCGAACGGGTTTTTAATGTCGGCGGAGGCTCGAAGAACGCCATCTCGCTAGCCGGGCTCACCACAATTTGTGACAAACACTTCGGGCCGCACGTGCCGCAGGCGGACAACCGGGAGCGGCCGTTCGATCTGCCCTGGATCGTTATGGACTCCCGGAATGCGAAGGACCGTTTCAATTGGAGACCTACCAGGCCGCTGCTTTCGATTTTGGAGGAACTCGCTAGCCATGCCCGGCATCACCCAGAGTGGCTTGAACTTTCAAACGGCCTGGCATCTTTGCCGGCAGAAGAGTTTTGCGCATGAGCACAAGCTTGGCTGACTCCAGCAGCTCGGAGACGAATGACCTCAAGCTTCTGACCGTCGTGATTCCCGCTCGAAACGAAGCCGGCGCAATTCGTTCGACAGTCGAGCATCTGACCTTAGAGTTGCGCCTCGGCGGCATCCCGCACGAAATTATCGTGGTAGACGACGGAAGTACCGATGCGACATGGAGCATTCTGCAGAATCTTCAGGATACGTTACCGTCGGTCAGGCCTATTCAGAATTACGGACTGCACGGGTTCGGCAGAGCAGTGATTTGTGGTTTGAATGAGATGAGGGGCGATGCCGTCGTGATTATGATGGCGGACGAGTCCGATGATTGCCGGGACGTCGTGCGATATTGGAAAGTCCTCAACGAAGGTTACGATGCCGTCTTTGGCTCCCGGTTTACCAAAGGTGGTGGTGTTATCGATTATCCGCTCCTCAAGCTCTTACTGAACCGCCTCTTCAACCGTACGATTCGGGTTTTGTTTCACATTAAGCTGAATGATACGACGAACGCATTTAAGGCGTACCGACGCTCAGTTATTGACGGATGCAGGCCCTTGATCTCGCCACACTTCAACCTCACCATAGAACTGCCCCTCAAAACAATCGTCCGCGGGTACACTTGGACAACGGTTCCGATTACTTGGCGAAACCGTCGAACGGGAGAAGCAAAACTCAAGCTGAAGGAAATGGGAAGCCGATATGTATTTATCTGCTTCTATGTGTGGCTTGAGAAATACTTCAGCCGGGGTGATTACCGGAAACCAGCGGCCTTGAATAGCAGCAATGAAAGCTTGCCACGTACGATTGGTGCCGCTAAATCATCAGGTATATCTCCGGACTGAGAGAAGAGATAAGAACGGCGCCTAGGGCAAATCGTCGGATTCCATAAAGCAGAGCTAACTCCCCATTCAACCGGAAACCCCCGCGACGCCATCCCTACGGCGGACTCAATGCTTGGCCCTGGCTTTGTGCTTCCACAAGCGACGAGGGGACTATTTTCAGTGCGTCTCCGATTTTAGTTTCTTCAGCTCTTGAAGATACACGTTCACTCCCGGGTTTTGCGGGTCTAAGGCCCGCGCCTTTATCAGATCGCGTTCGGCCAGATCCAAGCGTTTTTGAAGCAGATATACCGCACCCCGGTTGTAACGAATCCATTTCTCTAATGCTGGATCCAACTCCAATGCCTTGCTATACGCCACCGCGGACTCGTCTAAGCGGCCGACCATCTGCAGGCAAAAGGCATACCGGTATTGTGCCTCTGAATTCTGTTCATCCCACGAGACGAGTTTCTTATATAGGGGCAACGCTTCTGAGAATTTACCCCGCGAGAAGAGATCCTTAGCACGTTGGATTTCCCCGGCAGGTATGCCCGTAGGAGATGTATATGCAAATCCCCGGTCATCGAGGTAGAGAACCAACTGCGTTATCCCACCGCGGACTATCGCGGGCGCCGCATCTGCCCGTTTGACTGTCGTCTGCGGGAACAAATACCGGAAAGCCGCCATCCGTCCCAAACACCATGATTGCTGCTCGCTCATACCGACAAGGGTCACCTCCGCCCGCCGGTACTGTGGCAACGCAAGCCAATAGCTCACTGAGGTCAAAAGGTGTTTCGTCAACGGCTGACTTGCGACGGTCGCGAGGAGTGGCCGCGTCAGTAGAGACCTGCGGCACTCCAGAGTCAAAGATAGTACTACCAGCAAGCTAACGATCACTGCAAGAAATCGAAGACGAAGCTGCCGAAGCATCAGAAAAAGGCCAGAGGCCAGGAGCGTAGCTATCATGGCCATCCCGAGACTGGACGCAGTTGAGTAGTATTCAAAGGGATAAGGAACCAAAGCAATAGGAAGTGCAGGAATAACCGTGATCATGGCCAGGAGGGCTAACGTTGATAGAAAGGTTTCTGGCAATCTCCGACGGTATAGGACAAAAGACATTACGGCTCCCACGATCAAGAGCGCGACGCCCAGATGCGGCGTCATTGGGACCGGTAAAATATAATCTGACGCCCGATAGAGGACTAATCCAGCGAATTGGGGCCGGAGACCGATCTGTGGGGAGTGCCACGCCGACGGCATCCGGATCCGGCTGTATAAAGCCCAAAGCGCGACTAAGCAAAATGACGGCGCGAGCGTACGAAGGAGGGGGGGCCGGTCCTCGCGGCGCTTCAATAAGAAATAACCACCTGCGAATATGAACGGAGTCGGGAATACGTATTCCTTCGATGCGATGGCAACAAATAGAAAAAGCAATGACAGCATCTGGTCCGCGACGGCTTTCGTGTCGAGGTATTTTAGGAAGTAATATATGGAGGCGACGTAGCCCATCAGAGGAACGATTTCGATGTTGCCAGTTACCGGCCAGCTCATGTCAAAAGCCCAGATGTTCGAAAATCCAAAAAGCAGTGTACCTAACCAGGCAATTGCATTGTTACGCAACAGAAGGCGCAAGAGAGCATGGAGGTAATACAGCAGTAGAGCAGCGGCGAAAAACAGTTCGAGAGTAAAACCTGCTGGATTGGGACCCCAGAGAGTGTTATTCAACCACGGCAACCAATTAGTGGGTAACGGCCGAAAGTAAGGCGGAATTACAGGGGTGCCGAGAAGCAGGTCCAAGGGCTTGGTATTTCTGAGCTGGGAGAGGAAAAACCAATCGTCTTGGAAGAACGAAAAAGACAGGGTGTCTCTAAAGTAGACGACCACGCCAAGGTAGAGCAACGCGAAAGTTGCAATAGGGGTTTGGGCGCGGTGCCAAAGAGCTCGGGCGCTGAGGTGCTGGGTCACGTCTCTCGATGCAGATGAATCACTTTAGCACAATATCTCCCGGTTCGAGCCTATGCTAGTTTTGGAGCCTAATGATTTACAGAGTGTCTGCCGATAGATGGGTTGATGGCAAACGGCCCATTCCGAGTCTTGTGTTTGTTGCTGCCAAGCGCGGCGACGGTGCTTGCGTCCCTCAACCGCCCGGTCTTCCAGGAGAACCTAGGGCAGGCGTCGCCCGCAATCCGGTTCTTGACGCAAACGCCGCGGTATAACGTAGGCTTTTATGCGGACGGCCACATGGCGTATGCGTTTCGATCCGGCGCTGCAGAAGCCGCTGTTATGGAAATAAATCCGCTCGGGGCTGGACCACGGTCTATATCTGGCGAAACGCAGCTTTCTTCGTTTACTACGCTGTACCGGGGCGGTCGCACGCTATCGGAGTTCCGCCTGCAGGATTATGCCGCCGTCCGTTACCGCGAAATATATCCGGGAATTGACTGGGTCTGGCATTTCAGCGGGGACGACCTGGAATTTGATCTTCATCTGCAGCCCGGTGCCGATCCAGACGCGATTGCCATCCGGTTCACCGGAGCCAAAGCCATACGGATCGAGACGAACGGTGATTTGGCGATGGAGACTTCGGCTGGAGTAGTCCGCTACCGGCGGCCAGAGGCATGGCAGCAGGCCAACGGAAGGCGCCTGTCTGTTCCGGTCTCATTCCATCTGGAAGCGGGAATCCTGCGCTTTACGGTGGGGCGGCACGACTCTTCCCTGCCACTGATTATCGATCCCACCATCCAGTTCTCCACCTATTTGGGCGGATCGGGCTGGGATGGCACATATGCTGTGGCGACAGACGCGCAGGGAAATATCTATGCAACCGGAGCCACTGCGTCGAATAATTTTCCCGGCTCTACCGGAGCGCGACAAGAACAGGATGTCTTTATCACCAAGATGTCGCCGAACGGCACGAGCGTCGTTTTCACAGTTATTTTGTCCAGTACAGGAAATGATGCCGGCTACGGTATTGCATTGGATAGCGGAGGAAATATCTGGGTTGCCGGAATAGCAGGCGGTCCCGATTTCCCGGTCACTTCCAACGCGCTGCAGAGCCAGTCGGCCGGCGGGCAGGACGCTTTCATCGCGCGCCTCAATCCAAGCGGCTCTTTGACATACTCCACCTATTTCGGTGGAAGCGGAACGGATGCCGCCACGGGACTCGCACTAGACTCCTCCGGCAACGCATATGTGGCCGGTTATACGTCTTCCGTGAATTTTCCCGCCACCGCCGGGGTGCCCCAACGCACGTATGGCGGTGGTTACTATGATGCTTTTCTAATGAAAATCGCCGCTTCGGGAAGCCTCGTGTATGCGACCTTGTTGGGTGGCACCGGGGATGATGTTGTCAATGCCGTTGCAGTGGATCAGAATGGAAACGCGTGGGTCGCCGGGTCGACGGACTCTCCCTCCCTACCGGTCTATCATGCGATCCAGACCACATTAAGCGGGACGACGAATATTTTGCTTGCCAGTCTGAACTCTGCCGGGACTGCCTGGAACGTACTCACGTATTTGGGCGGATCGGTAGGGGATATTGCTTATGCGATTACGCTGGATTCTTCGGCCAACGTTTATTTGGCCGGAACCACCGTTTCCCAAAATTTCCCCGTGACCACCGGCGCCTTTCAGACGACCTCACATGGCGGCTACGATGCCTTCGCTCTGAAACTGGTGCCAGGAGCGGGTTCCATCGTATTTTCCACGCTGCTTGGTGGCAGTGCCAACGATACGGCGACCGGGATCGCCGTCGACGGTTCCGGGAACGTCTGGCTGGCAGGCTATACTGGCTCGGTCGATTTTCCTGTAGCCGGCTCTCCAGCCACGGCATTTCACGGCGAAAATGATGCCTTCCTCGCAGAAATCAACTCTAGCGGAGCAAGCCTTGCTTCATCTTTGCTATTGGGGGGTGGGCTTGACGATCGGGCAGAGGCTCTCTCTCTGATACCCTCCGGCCGTGTAGTGATAGCCGGCTTTACCGGGTCCACGAATTTCCCGACCACTGCGGGAGTTCTTCAGCCGACTTCACCCGGACCGTACGACGCCTTCATCGCTTTGTTGGGTCCGGCGCAGCCTGCCCTGGTGGCTGCAAATCCCACGTCTGGCAGCGGGGCCTCGCAAACTTTCCAGTTTCAGGTCTCTGATCCAGGCGGAGCCGCCAACATCCAGTATCTGGAGACGCTCTTCGTCAACACTAACGGTTCCCGCTGTGTCATCTATTTCTATCCCGCAGCGAATCAACTCGAATTGCTGAACGATGCCGGCACGGCCTGGCTCACTCCGATTTCCATAGGCTCAGCCACTACGTCGCAGAATTCCGAGTGCATCCTCAACGCCGCCGCTTCCTCGACGCAATCGAATGGGAATATTCTGACCTTGAATCTGGCCCTCTCCTTCACCGCCGCATTCAACGGTACCGAGACTTTCTACATCTTCGGCGCTGATAACAGCGGCCTGGCGCTGTCCTTGACGCAGGTGGGGACGTGGTCGAGTAATATTAGTTCTCCTGCGCTTGTTTCTGCCAACCCCACTTCCGGGAGCGGCAACAGCCAAACTTTCCAGTTTCAAGTCTCTGATCCAGGTGGAGCCGCCAACATCCAGTACCTGGAGACGCTCTTCGTCAACACTAACGGTTCCCGCTGCGTCATCTATTTCTATCCCGCAGCGAATCAATTCGAATTGCTGAACGATGCCGGCACAGCCTGGCTTACACCCATCTCCATAGGCTCAGCCACTACGTCGCAGAATTCCGAGTGCATCCTCAACGCCGCCGCTTCCTCGACGCAATCGAATGGGAATATTCTGACCTTGAATCTGGCCCTCTCCTTCACCGCCGCATTCAACGGTACCGAGAATTTCTATATCTTCGGCGCTGATAATAGCGGCTTGTCCCTTCCCTGGACCCAGGTAGGAACATGGTCCAGCAACAGCAACCCCACACTGGTTTTCGCGAATCCCACCTCCGGGAGCGGCGATACCCAAACTTTCCAGTTTCAGGTCTCTGATCCAGGCGGAGCCACCAACATCCAGTATCTGGAGACGCTCTTCGTCAACACTAACGGTTCCCGCTGTGTTATCTATTTCACCCCCGCTACCCACCAACTGGAACTGCTCAATGATGCCGGCACGGCTTGGCTTACGCCAATCTCCATAGGCTCAGATGCAACCTCTCAAAATTCCTCATGCACCGTCAACGCCGCCGCTTCCTCGGTGCAATCCAGTGGAAATATTTTGACCTTGAACCTGGCCCTCTCCTTCTCTGGTGCGTTCAGCGGCACAAAGACGTTCTACATTTTTGGCGCCGACAATAGTGGCTTAACTTTACCCTGGACAACCGTAGGAGCTTGGTCCAGCTAGCGGAATTTTTTGAGGTCCGGTACAGTGCATCGACGGGCATCGCGGCAATGCTTTTAGTTTGGATAGGACATATTCGCCAAATTCCTCCCGTCGCAGTGTGTCTCGTAACTTAAGCCAATTGGTATTCTATGTAGCGCATGACTATTTTTGAGACGTTGGCGGCCGATGCCACTGAGAACTTCCTTCGCAACTTCGTGAAGCCCGGGCAAATTGTCTTCGACGTAGGGGCCAACATAGGCCAATCCGCTTTGGTCGCAGGCGAACTGACGGGGCAATCCGGCCGGGTAATTTCTTTTGAGCCGAATCCTGCCGCTTTCAAGGGATTGGACGCGGCAGTCCGCGCCTCCGGATATCGCAATATTACCCTTGTACAGAAGGCCCTGTCGGATCGGGCCGGGACTTTCGATTTCTTTCTGGACACACGAGAAGAATATACGGGCGTAGCGAGTTCCTTACGGCAACTGGATGACCTTGCTGCTGCCGGCAAATCCCTCAAATCCACGGTGGAATGTATCACCCTGGATTATTATTGCGTCACGCACGGTCTGACCCCAGACATCATCAAGATTGATGTGGAATCGGCAGAACCGCTCGTCATCTCTGGGGGCAGAGGAACTATCGAGCGGCGCCGGCCTATCATGCTTTTCGAATTTTGGGAGACCTGGTGGAACCTTGGTTTTCGCGAGTTATTCGAATACCTCAAGCCCCTATATAAACTTATCCGGATGCAGGATGGCGAAGATGTCGAGGATTTCTACTATACACAGACGGGGAATCGGGCTGTAGATATTCTCTGCCTCCCGCGTTAGGTCAGGGGTGCCTCGTCTGACTCACTGCCCCAACTGCTTGAGATACGTCTTCACCCCTTCACTCTTTGGATCCAATTGTTGCGCTCGAAGCAGATCTTCCCGCGCCTTCGCTTTATCGCCCAGTCCCAAGTAAGCGGCGCCGCGGTTATACTTCACCCAGAATTCGGCATAGCCGAGCTGCAACGCTTTGGTGTAATGCTCTACAGCTTGTTGGTTGTCACCGGACAAAGCATCACTGAATGCCAGACAGTATTGGGCCTCTGCCGAATCCGGGGCCATTCTGACGATTGGCTCCAGGAATGCTGCCGCCTGCTTATACTGCGCTTTCTGCCAGAACTCCTCGGCCTTTTTTCGAAGCAGGACGGGATCCTTTGCGTATTGGCTTGTTTCGAGATTGGGATCGGGTTGCCCGGATGCGCTCTTCTGCCCCGGACCTCCTCCGCAGCCGGCGCAGAATAGTAGGATCAATACTCCGAGATATCTACACATAAGTGATCGTTCAAGTATGCACAATATGGCTTCCCGGCGCGTTGATCGCGATAGGAACCTCTTCCAAGTGCGACAAACATTGGCGCACCGCTTGCCTGCGTTCTGGTGGCACAAATAATAGCAGAAATCCGCCACCGCCTGCTCCCAGAAGCTTGCCGCCCAGCGCTCCCGCGGCACGCCCCGCTTCGTAACACTCCTGTATAGCCCGGCTCGCGATACCATCGTCCAAAGATTGCTTCAGGCACCAGTTTTCATGCAATAACCGGCCAAAGTCCGCCAGGCCGTCTATGGAGGTAAGACTATGATAGCCGTGATCTACCAACTGACGCATGCGTTTGAGAATTTCCGTGTTCTGGGTGATCTTCCCCACCTGCCGCGAGGCTACATCCGATGCCCGGCGTCGGAACCCTGTAAATAGCAGCAATAAGTGCTGTTCCAGGCAGTGCATCCGCTCCCGCGAAAGGGGGACCCGGTGGACCACGATATCGTCCACCGCCCGAAACTCTATCACGTTGAGACCGCCTACTGCCGCTAACGTCTGGTCTTGACAGCCCACGCACTCCTGCATCACCTCGCGTTCGAGAGCGATTGCCCGGTAAGCCAGTTCCATTTGTGCCACCGACTTGCCCTGAAAGGCGTAGAGAGCGTGCAACAGCCCGACCACGAACGAGGACGAGCTGCCCATTCCCGAAAACGAGGGCAACTCGGCCGTATAGCTCACCTCTACGTCATGAGAGATCCCACAGCAGCGCAGGCATTCGCGAAAACCGGGATGCTGAATTTCGTCCAGTTCGTTAATGCATTCCACCTGCCGGTATGCGATACGGATGCGGTAATCGAAAAGCCGGGAGTAGAATCGTGAAACCGCCAGAAAGGCGGAATGCGAAATAGCCGTTCCCAGCACCGCGCCCCCATGCTTTTCAAAATATTCGGGGTAGTCGGTGCCTCCGCCGAAGAAGCTGATGCGAAACGGCGTCTTCGTGATGATCAAAATTCCAACTCCTGCCTGTGCCGGCCAATGAAGGACTCCGCCCGCTTGAGCGATTCGGGCGTTCCGATATCCAGAAAATCACCCTCCATGCGAAAGGCTCGCAACCGTGTCTCGCCGGCCAGCAGGCAGGGAAACACTTCGTATTCCATGCTTAACGGAGATGCTGCGGGAAACAAGCTTAACACGCGTTTTGAAAAAATGTACGTGCCGGCGTTGATCCACCCGCGGCCGGACCGCTTCTCTTCAAAACCCAACAGCCGTCCACCTTCACCGATGCGCAGCGTGCCATACCGCTCGGCGTTCTCTACGGCTATTCCAACTACAACCCCTGCCGTACCCGGATCGCTCAGCATAAGCCAAACTTCCTCGATCGGTCCCACCGCTAGCGAATCACCATTCAGAATCACCAGCGGATCCGCGTCCGGCAAGGCGGCTGCCGCGAATCGCACCGCGCCTCCGGTTCCCAGTGGTGTCTCCTCTCTCACCGTGGTGATGCTAACCCCCGGCCAGTTCCACTCCGCAATGCGGCATTCCGCCTCCGCGGCCTTGTATCCAAGAGAAATCACCAGCCGTCGGATTCCCAAGCGCACCCAAAACCGGCAAACCCATTCCAGAAACGGGTGCCCGCAGACTGGAATCAGAGGCTTGGGCAGATGCGGATAGAGGTGTTGTATCCGGGTCCCGGCCCCTCCGGCCAGCACAATCGCACACGTATTTTCGGGAGGAAGCATTTCAGGTCAGGACCCCGCTACGTTCGAGTTCCTGATGCACGAAAGCCATTACCGCGGCACGTGTCTCCGGAGGCTGTACATATTGAGAAATCTTCGCCAGGCTCATTTCATAGCGGACCCGCGGGCTGCCTGGGTTTACGGGAATATCTCCCGGATACAGTGCCGCCACTTCGCTCAGCCGCGCTACTCCGCTTCCGGAAAGATTGAGAACGTCATTGCGAACGCCTCGGTCCAGCACCTGAAATATGATCGCCGCAGCGCGGTCCGTATGCAAAAACTGCAATTCACTGGCTGGGTCTAAAAATAAAGGCCCGCCGTGTATGATGTCGAAAATCGCGTTCTTTTTCAGCCCCGGCCCGATGAAGCCCCCCAACCGGAAAATCAGCCAATCCTTCGCGGCATGCCGAACGCACTGCTCGGCCAGGTACTTATGAAACCCATAGGTGCTTTGCGCGGCCGGATCCGCAAACCGGTCCTCGTTGGTAGTGGCGGGTGATGTGCAGTCCGGATACACGTCGCAAGAGGAGAGGTGGACATAACATTGGCACCGGAAGTCTGCCAGTGACGCCCGTACGCTGCGTACGCTTGCATCAAACTCACCCAGCGGATCCTTTGCAGCCAGCGGTTTGCGTGAATTCCCATTCGCGTTCACGAATATTTCGCAAGCATGTCCTCGTACGTCGGCGTAGTTTTCCCGTCCGATCACTGTCACCCTACGCCCGATGCGTGCGCAATACCGGGTAAACGCGGAGCCCAGCAGCCCTTTGCCGCCAAGAATAAAGATTTCAGACTCGCAGGCCATCGCCGGATTTCGGATAGTTCGCCGCGAACCATTCAATCGTCTTTCGCAACCCATCCCGCAATGTCGTGGGACATGTTAACCCGAGACTTGTCTGCCGGGTGACGTCGAAGATTTTGAATTTTTGTCCGTCCGGTTTCGTCCGATCCCAAACCAGAGCGCCTTGGTATCCCACAAGTTCGCGGATCGTCTCAGCCAGTTCGCAGATTCTGGTCGTGGACCCGGAAGAAATATTTACAGGCTCACTGGAATCGTGTTCCACAAAAAATGGCACGCAGCGGGCCACATCTCCGGCATAAACGAAATCGCGCGTGGGGCTCCCACTGCCCCAACATTCGACCTGCGGCACGCCGGCCAGCTTCGCTTCATAAAATCGGCGGATCATGCTGGGCACAACATGCGATTCGGCTGTCCGAAAGTTGTCGTACTCGCCATACATGTTGCCTGGAATCATCACCACCGAATTTAACCCATGCTGTTGGCGGTAAGCTTCGCTGGCTACAATCCCCATTTTCTTCGCGCTGGAGTACGCGGCGCTCTCCGGCTGCGGATATCCCTCCCACATTTGGCTCTCTCCGATTGGCGAGACTGCTTTTGCGGGATAACTGCATCCACCCATGGGGTAAATCAACTTGCGAACGCCAAAAGCAGCGGAGGCTTGAAACATGTGCGCCATAAGCAGTAAATTCCGATGGAAGAAATCGGCTGGCCATCTGCGATTGGCGCCGATTCCCCCCACGTACCCCGCCAAATGCACAACCAGCGCCGGCTTGTATTCCTCAAATAGCCGGTTTACGGCACTTCGATCAGTGAGATCATAGTCTCCCCGCGACAGGCCGATCACCCGCTCCCCGCTGTAGCGTTCCCGCAGCACAGGAAGGACATGGCGGCCCAAGAATCCGCTCGCCCCTGTAACCACAATTGGACCCATTATCATGCGCTCACAGATTATTGCCTGGTCAAATGAACCTTCAATTTCTCAAACTGACACTCCCAATTCAACTCCTGCCGGAACGCTGTCTCACATCGCCGCACCATCGCTTCCCACTGGCCGGTCCCGTATATTCGCGTGGCGGATTGCAAACCCGCCACCAGCGCCGATTCGCTCCAATCGTTCAGCAGGAGGCCGCACTGGTACCGCTCAGTCAACAGCTTACACTGCGCGTGTGGCGCGCTTAAAGGCGGAACCCCGTCGGCAATGCTTTCGAAGAATTTGTTAGGCGCAGCATAAAGCTGATTCTCCGTGTGGGGATTCCACATCACCAGGCTGTATGCATAACCGCGCCGGATCTGCTCGATCGACTCCCGGTCGACCATTCCGTGATACCGCACACGGCCCTGCACCTGGCTGCGGAACTCCGAGCGCTCCTTTTCGGAGCCCCGAATTGGCCCGTATAGATCGATCGGATAGGTTTGCACTTCCGGTATCGTGAAGTACTCCGCTAACGTTTCCGTGCGGTCGATCGTGCCGGAATACAGAAATCGCCCGTTGCGCAAGCTCTTAGGCAAGGCCGGTCGATCGTGCCGCTTGGGGCAATTGTAGAGAACTAACGCCGGCGTGTCGCCAAAACCGAAGCGTCCGATTTCCAGTGCGGCGCGATTCTCCTCGGGAAAAATCACTACGTCGATCAATCCATTCAGCCAGCGATTCATTTCCACATCAAACTCACCGTAATGAGGGATCGATTCGTAGGAAAAGTAGATCACTTGGGCAGGGCGTTTCGTCAGTTTAAACAGCACCGGCAGCGTGAACGTACAGCAGATTAATAACAAGTCCGGGGCCCAGTCGTTCATCAACCGGGAGGCAGCCAGCATGTATTCGGTCCGGCCGCATTCCGAGTAAGGTGCGAATCTGGTCGTCGCCCGCCGGATGCGGAAAGTGGGAAAGCGGTTGTGCCGCGGCGACTGGCCGGGAACGGCCGGCTCCACAATCAGGCTCTCAGCGCCCGGATACACCTGCAGCAGCGATTCCACCAGATACACGATCTGAGCACTGCCATAGCCCAGGCACACATCTGAAACACAGCCAATGCGCATTTTTACGAGACCGGATGCGCCACGCCTTGAACTACATCCTGCTGGATGATTACAAGAGTCGATTCGATTTCCCGTATCAGACAATCGGCATTGTGGTATGCCCGCCAGTGCTTGGAAAATTCAATCGCCGTGCTTCTGTAATGTGGGTAATTGTCAATCAAGTCCTGTACCAGGTCCGGAATCTCATTTTCTGAGTGGTAAATTAGTCCTACCGCTCCCTTAGGGAATGAACGTTCCGCCGGGAACCGCAGGAAATCGATTTGCACATCGGCGAACCAAGTCTCCTCACCGGCAGTCGAGCTGCGTAGCGTAACTTTAACCTGGTACGTATTGGCGTCTAAGCCAGTCAGGATTACTGCCTGCCCCTGCTCGGCCGCCCCATCGAGCCACATCGTCCGCGGTGTCCCTGCCACCTCACGCCAATCGATTTCAGTAATCTCTACCAGTCCGGACTCGCATCCTCTGGTCAAGGCCGCGCTGAACAATAAATGCGTGGCCCCGTGCGGCAGTTGCAGCAACGTATGGGGGCCGTCAGCGTGTTCTGCCGAAAGTATAGCTGCTTGCGGTGGTTTCGTCCGATATTCTTCGCGTTGCGCTCTCAGCCACGCTTCCTCTCTATATCTAGACGGTCCCAACCATGACAAGGATTGCCATCCGTAAGCCGCCAAAACGGTCATTTCCTTGCGAGCGCTCAGCAGGTGCTCATTGTAGGAATGCTGAAACTGCCGGGCCAGCCAACACCCACTAGGAACGATGACGGGGATGCCCGCGGCTAATGATTCCACTAAAATGCCCGAGCTGCGCGCATAGTAGTTGTCCGGATCGTATAACAACAGAAGAAGGTCCGAAGAGAGTAGCAGCCGTCTATACTCTTCACTTGTCAGCGGGTTCCTGTACAGACTCGCAAACTCCGGGACCAATTCCAATTGAGTGCGAGCCAGCCTGGCTTTGGGCTCACCTCCGGGAATATTGTAGTTGCATTGAACGGCAAAATGAGCTTTTCCGGTTGCCAGGTAGTCATTCTCCAGACTTCCGATAAGCCGGGGCAACAGTGCAAATCCCTTCTCGGTTCGGGCGTCGCCCAGGTACGTTAGCCGCAATGGCCGTGCGTGTAAAATGCAGTCGCTTGCGCTGTGCGTATGCGGAATTGGTAAGGTGTGAAATCGGAAAAGGCCGAGGCGCTCGTATTGGCTGGTCAACTCGTTGGTGTCGGTATAGAAATAGGAAAAATCGGCTAATCGGCTGTTCTGAACGCGGTCAAAAACCGCACGCAGCCCTTCCAGCGCTGGTTCCTGCCCGGCATATCCTGATTTGCGGCCGACATATATGTTCCGGCGGAACAGGAAATGCCAACTGGCTTTTGAAGCGAAGCCGGCTGCATTGCTCAATCCAGCCAGGCTGTCTAAATCACGTGGTGAAATTGTTGGGAAAAAGAGAATATCGCCGGCCTCCGGGGCGACGGTCTGGAGCAAGCGGGCGGAATCCTTTGCAAACTGCTTGGCCTGCCGTGCTTCTATTTCCAGCAGCCTGCCGGCTCCTGGGGTTCGAGCAAAATAAGTGTTCCAAACGCCGCGCGGTAATTTTTTCCATCCTTTCTTGGCCTGCCGGAGCGCGGAAATATAAGCTGCAATCGGGTGTGTGATTACCGGCTTCTTACCGGCCAGCAAGACACTAAGAACTCGAATCAAAAATCGCAAGACGGCGTAGATCGTCCACAACAGGACTAACAGTAGAACGGGGATGATCAGAATAGCCAAGACCAGCAGCATGGCGACGCGGGAAACAGCGATCAGCAGATTGGTGGCGACTGCCGGCCGGCCTGGCAGATCGGGCACAACAACCGCACCGCCCCATTCTGTTGCGGCCAGCCAAGCCAGTCCCAGATTCGAATAACGGCAGTGGAATCGCAGCAAAAACCAGCGCCGCTGGAGCCATTTAGTCCATGCCGTGGCGCGTGACGGCCGGGCCTCCGTCCAGAACCCGAATTCATATAGAGGCAATACCTTCCAGGGCACTGACAACTGCTCTTGAAATTTCCGGTTGGTGACCAGGATTGGCGTGTATCCGGCCCGCCCGGCTGCCTCTAAAACATGAACCGCATATTCGTAGTGGTGGCCTGCCAGATCGCGAATGGAATGATCCACCAAAATAAATTGTTTCATCACGCCGATCGAACAGGCTATTTTACACGACCGGCCAGATTTTCTTTGTTCGTTTTCAGCCGCCCCGCCAGAACCTCACCAATCCTCCGGCTAGCCTGCCCATCCCCGTACGGATTGTGTACGCGGGTCATACGAGTATATTCGGCGGAATCGTCGAGCAGGCACGTGGCCTCTCGAACGATCCGGTCTTCGTCGGTTCCAACCAGCTTCACCGTCCCCGCTTCCACAGCCTCGGGCCTCTCGGTTTTTTCACGCATTACCAGGACCGGCTTGCCGAGTGAAGGAGCTTCTTCCTGAATGCCGCCGGAATCGGTAATCAGAAAATAGGCTCGCCGCAGCAAATCAACGAAGGGAACGTACGCCAGCGGTTCTAATAGATGAACATTGGCCCGGCCGCCAAGCAACTCGTGCGCGGGGCCCAGCACGTTAGGATTGCGGTGGACGGGGTACACGATTTCGACGTCCGGCCGCTCGGCAAGCCGCGCCAGCGCGCGCATCTCCCGTACGAATCCATCGCCAAAATTTTCCCGCCGATGGCTGGTTACCACAATGAGTCTACGGCCATTATTCGGATAGAGCCAGTGCGATCCGGCTATCGCGCCGGATTCCAGCGCATCCCGCACGAATAGCACCGCATCGATTCCGGTGTTGCCGGTAACGTAGATGCGCCCGTTGGGGATTCCTTCCGCTGCCAAATTGGCGGCCGCTCCGCCCGTCGGCGCAAAGTGCAACTCTGCCAGCCTGCTGGTCAGTACACGGTTCATCTCTTCCGGAAACGGATGGGCCGGATCGCCGGTCCGCAAACCAGCCTCCACATGAGCCACCGGAATCCGGTGATAGAAACCTGCTAGTGCCCCCGCCAGCGTAGTTGTGGTATCGCCCTGCACAACGATCATATACGGCGCAGCGTGAGCCAGAACCGGCTCCAACGCCTCCAAAATGCGCGCAGTCAGCCCGGAAAGTGTCTGATTGGGGCGCATAATGTCCAGATCGTAATCCGGCGTGATTTGGAACGCCTCAAGCACCTGATCCAACATGGCACGGTGCTGCGCGGTTACGCAGATGCGCACTGCCCATGTCTGGCGGGATCGCAATTCCCGAATCAAAGGGCAGAGCTTGATCGCTTCCGGGCGGGTGCCGAAGACGAACAACAGCACGGGGTGTTCTCCGAGCATGTGTGGCGGATTCGCAGCATAGAACTGATCACGCAAAGTCACAGGTTCAAGGAAGAGGATTAGCGTAACACGGATTTTTGCCGGCTTTGGGCGCCGCTGGAAGGCAGTCGAGTGATGCCCGGAACAAGGGCTTGTCCGTTCTAGAAGCCGAACCAAAGGGGCCGCCGCAGACGAGATTAAACAGCTCGCCAAGGAAGTCAGGAAGTACAGCCATGAAAAAGAAAGACCATCTCGCGCCGAAGCCGTCAGCATGAGTAGATACGATTTAAAGCAGATAATTATCTGATATAAATGATGAGGAGGAGCTATGCTTGATACCCGTGAAATCCACCCCTTGACCGACTTCCTGCGCAACCACAAAACGCACATGACGCGGCTGAAAAAAACTCATGCGCCCGAAGTACTGACGGTCAACGGCAAGGCGGAACTGGTCATTCAGGACGCGGAAAGCTACCAGCGACTGCTTGACCGGCTGCACCGCATGGAAACGCTCACGGCGATTCAGGAGGGAATGGCGAGCGCCGAGCGCGGCGAATTGAAACCCGCCGCCCAGGTGCTTGACGAAATGCGGGCCAAGTATGGCCTATCGCGTTAGTCTTTCGGCCCGCGCGGAAGACGACGCCTATTCGGCCTTTGAACGCATCCGCGAGGCCGCGCCGATGCACGCGGAAAAATGGCTGATACGTTTGTTCATGACCATCGACACCCTCAGCCAAGCTCCGGCCCTCTGTCCAGTGATAGCGGAGGCCGACGAGCTTGGCTTCCCCGCGCGCCAGTTGCTTTACGGCAAGGGCAGGGGAGTGTACCGCATTATCTTCGACATCCGGGAAGAGGAGCGTCATGTCCGCGTATTGCGCATTTGGCATGGTTCGCGGGACGCCCTCACCGCCGCAGATGTGGAGACCTGAATATGCCCTTTTCATCGCCTACCACCGCGTATCCACCGACCGGCAGCCAGTCGAACAGGATGCGGGTGCAAGCGAGATGCTGCTTGACGTTTGTGGCCTTGTGCGCGGCCTGCAATTGCTCGAGGTACGCGCCACATGTACCGGCTGCACCTCCTCTATGCGCGCGGTGCCTCGAGAAACACGGCGGCAGCGCGCGCATAGGCCCCCCGCGTGTTTCTGTTGCGGATGCTGACCGTGAAGAATTCGAGGAAGCGTCAGGCGGCTTTTTCGCCCGTGCGTGTCACCAGCGCCGTAAAGCGCCGGCGCGGAGGGAGAGGGATAATCTCGGCTGTATTCATAAACAGGCAATGCCCAGCGCCCGCGCCGCTTTTTGTTGCCGCTCGTCAAGCGTGGCGAGAGGACATCCAGCCCGCAGCGCCAATTCCACGTACAGCGCGTCATAAGGCGTCAGCCCATGATCTCGGCAGATGCGCTGCACCGGCCCCGCCACTTGCGCCAACGTCGCGTGGTCGATTACGGGATTTAGGGCGAGCAGGGCATCGAAGAAAGCGCTTGTCTGCCCAGGCGTGATGCGTCCCCGGCGCTCGCCGACTAGCAGGACGTTCAACACCTCTACCGGCCAGTAACGCCTGCTCGCCGGCCTTAAGCCGGTCGAGCACGCCCAGGGAGGCGGGAGTCTGTTCATCAGGGAAGCACCAGGACAAGGTAAGGGAGGCATCGAGAACGATGCTCACGGACGCGCCTCGTCGCGCAGTTGACGCAGCGTCATGCCGCCGAGGGAAAGTCCGTGCGTTTTGCCGAAGGTCTTCAGCCGCTCGATGGCGGCGTTGCGTTCGGCTTCTTGGCGTGTGAGCGGCAGGTCTTCGGCGAGCGCTTCGAGGGCCGCGCTGATGACGTGCTGCGCGTCGGGATAAGCGCCGGAATCGATAACGCGCTCAATCATGCGCTGATGCTCGGGAGTGAGTTCTATGGTCATGGCGTAGCCCTTTGTATTTGCGGCGGCGTTTCCACCTTACGCGCCCGGCGTGTTTCCGTCAACCCAATACTACAAGATAAGTCCTTTATGTTGTAGTAATCCCCCGGTTCCCGCTGCGGGAGAACGACCACCACCATCACGACCACGGCGGCGGCGAGCATCACCACGGTAACCAGGATGGATGATGATGTTGCGCCCGTTATCGTGCCGGTGATGACGGAACCGCGAACAACTTCTCTATCGTCTCCATCGGCATGAAAAGCCGGTCTACGGTTTCGGGGAAAGCGATGAAGCCGAACTCGCTATAGAAGCGATGCGCCTTTTCATCCTTTGCGTCCACCACTACGGCGGCGGAGGCGATGTTCCTGCTCATGCCCAGCGCCCTTTTCAACGCGTCCGCCAGCAGCAAATCGCCAATCCCCTGCCCCCGAAACGCCAGGTCACGGGCGAGCCGCCCAATGAGTGTTGCTCCGATGACCGGGTAGCGCGGCAGATTCAGTTGCTTGACCAACTCGGCCGGGATGTCATCCACGCGGATATTGTCCAAAGACAGCGTGTAATAGCCCGCAATCCGGTTATCCGCCGACACCAGCACGTAAGGCACCGCCACGCGCTTCCTGGCATCCTGGCTTGCCTGCTCTTTCAAATAACGATCGAGCGGTTCCACCCCGCATGAAAAAGCCGCCAGGAGCTTTTTATGCTCAGCACCGAGCGGCTTGATAGGGCGAAACGACGGGGCCGTAATAGGCTTAACCCGCGAACACTTGTGCGTGCCGCTGAGCGGCTTTTTGCAGCCGGGCGTTGGGCGCCGGCGTATTCAGCAGTGCTTCCACAAAAGCAACCTTGTCGCGCTGCGTCAGGCGCATGAATTCATTCTCCTGCACCGTGCGTGTCGCAGCCTCGACAGCGCTACTGACCACAAAATCCGTAAGCGAGCGGCCCTGAATCTCAGCGGCTTTCTGGAACAGCGCCTTGGTCGCACGGCTCACCCGCGCTTCCAGGCGTTCCCCGCGGCGCGCCGCCGCCCTTCTTTCGGCAGCCTGCATCTGTGTTCTCCTCTTTTCTGGACGCGCTAGCGCCATCGCGTCAACGATTACATTGTACGCCATATGGCCGTACATATCAAATGCTATCCGGGATTGTCCGGCCCGGAAAAGGGACAGCTACCGGGCGCCCGGTTCGAAATCGAATTTCAGTAGCGATTCGCTTGCGACCGGGGCTCCATTTTTTCGAGCCGGCTGGAAACGCCAGAGGCGCGCGGCATCCGCTGCTTGGGGGGCCAGCAGTTTTTGTGCGGCCGAGAGGCTTCCTACAGGGATGGCGCTCGCGACTTTGCCGGCGGTATCGATTTCTACTTTGATCTCGATCGAGACCGGCTCGGAAAGTAGGAAGTGCAGACCGGCTGGCAACGTGGGCCTGACTTTGCGAACAGGGACGGCAGTTTCGTAGCGGATGGCGGACGCGGTGGGGTTGAAGGACGCTGCATTAGCGTTTGCAGCCGAGGAATCGGGAGGGGGCGCGGGTGTTGTCAATGCGGTTTGCGGGGCGGTAAGGCTCCCCTTTCCCGGGATGCGCTTGGTGGCGATCTGCGGGACAGGGCTGGATGGCAGGGCAGCCGGTTTTCCCGAGGGAAGGCTGGGATCGGTTACAACTGGTTTGTTGGTGGCAGGGTCTGCGGCAAGGGAGGGCTGGGGAGTAGACACGCCGGTGGCCATAGCCACGGCCTCCCCGGTATAGTGAGTGCCATCCCGGTAAATTTCCAGCCGGACTTCGACCCACCCGCTTTCCGGAACGTAGACCGTGCTGCCGGTGTGCAGTTGCTGGCGATCGAGCGGAATCTGCAAACGGTGGCCTCCATCCTGGACCGTAAGGATACCGGAGAATCCCTCGGCGACGGGACGGCTGGTGGGGTCCCATTGCACCCGGAGCCGGGTACCCTCAGGGTGAAGCTGTAAATGGACGTCGGAGCGGGCAGGCAAGACATTTGGCGGGCGTGTTTTCCAAAGGGAATGACTCAGGATTGCGCCACAGCCGAGACCCAGCAGCCCCACGAGCGCCCACGTGCGCCAGCGAGAGCGGGAAGGAGCTATCGGCAATGCTGGGCCGGCAAGCGCCTGTTTTTCCAGTGCCTGCGGAGTGGGAGGATCGGCCGGGAACTCCATCAGCGGGAAATCCAGCAGGAAATCCCATTTACCATTTACCCGGCGATAGACACGTGCCGGTTCGACACCCGCAGCCGAGGCTGGAATGAGCACCAGAAGCGGCTCGGATAGTTTCAAAAGATCGGCGATGGTTTGATCTGCTTCGGTGGGTCCGGGTTCGCCGCTGGTGTGGCTGCGGAAATGTCCGAGGATGCCAGTCTCGGAGGCTTGTGCCCACAAGACGGATTGTTTTACGAAGAGGAGATCAGCCGGGGAAGGACGGAAAACGGGGCCGGTACGGTATTCCATGGGGAGTGGCCGGACGGCCTCCAAACAGATACTGCCATCAGAAGATCCCATCAGGATGCCGCCGACTTCCAGGCCGCGGCGGGGAAAGGCTTTCACGCCATCCCGCACCATCTGGTCCAGAGCCGCCAGCGCAAGGAAGCTCGCCTGTAAGGACACCGCTTTCCCCTGAATGAGACGGTATTCTACGGATTTGGCGACGCCGCCCATCGCAAGTTCTCAAGGGTGGAAAAGCACCGGCACACGCGCATGCGGGGTACTTACTGACTGTAACATTCTGTCCGGCCGGTGAGCGGTGTAGCTATTAACAAACGGGCGGCGCGTATCCAGCTAAGTTCTATCGAGAGCGGCGCAATGCTACCATCAACCTTTCGCATGTCCTTGTGGGTGGGAAGGACGCCCCGGGCGCTGATCACTGGTATCACCGGGCAGGATGGTTCTTATCTGGCGGAACTGTTACTGGCCAAGGGGTACGAGGTTCATGGAATTGTCCGGCGGGTGGCCCTGGAAGATCCGGAAAACCGGCTTAGCCGCCTGGCTGGGGTGCGCTCCCGGTTGCGTTTGCACGCGGCGTCGCTGGAGAGCTATGCCAGCATTCATAAGGCACTCGATAAGATACGCCCGGACGAGTGCTACCACCTGGCAGCGCAGAGTTTCGTCAACTACTCATTCGACGATGAATTTTCAACTTTTGAAACGAATATTAATGGCACTCATTACCTGCTTTCGGCTTTGCGCGAATTAGCGCCGGAGTGCCGGTTCTATTTTGCCGGCACCAGCGAAATGTTCGGCACAGTAGAAGAATCGCCGCAACACGAACGGACGCTGTTTCACCCGCGTTCGACGTATGGCATCAGCAAAGTAGCGGGTTTTCATCTCACGTGTAATTATCGGGAGGCGTACGGGATGCATGCTTCGAGCGGCATCCTGTTCAATCACGAATCGCCACGGCGCGGTTACGAGTATGTAACGCGCAAGATAACGGCCGGAGTGGCGCGCATTCTGGCGGGCCAATCGAGCGAATTACGGCTGGGAAACCTGGAAGCCAAACGCGACTGGGGGCACGCGCGCGAGTACGTGGAAGCCATGTGGCTGATGCTGCAGCAGCCCAAGCCGGATGACTATGTGGTGGCCACGGGGGAATGCCATGCGGTGCGTGAGTTTGTGGAACTTGCGTTTTCTTATGCTGGCCTGGACTGGCGGCAGTACATAGTTTCCGATCCCGAGCTGTATCGTCCTTCGGAAGCGCATGTGTTGGTGGGTGATGCGGCAAAAGCGCGGCGGGTATTGGGCTGGAAGCCGCGGATTGCATTTCCCGAGCTGGTTCGGGAAATGGTCACTGGTGACTGCCGCGCCCGGGGAGTGGAAGCGGCTCTGGCAAGCCGGGCGTCCTGAGCGAATGACTGCGACCCCGATGCGCGGCAGTTTTGACGAGGCCCTGGGCATTTGGATTTGGGCCGCTCCGCCGCAAGAGCGCGCGCCGCGGCTGGCGCTGTTTCTGGACCGCGACGGGGTGATTATCGAAGATCCCGGCTACCTATGCCGTGCAACGGATCTGCGGCTGATTGAGGGAGCCGCCGGTGTGATCGCCGAGGCCAACCGCCGTGGCATTCCAGTGGTGGAAGTTACCAATCAGGCCGGCATTGGACGCGGCTACTACGGCTGGGACGATTTTGTGGCGGTGGAAGAAGCCTTGACGCAACTGCTGGCGCGGGAATCGGCCTCTGTGGACGCGGTGTTCGCCTGTCCCTATCATCGCGAAGGCATCGCTCCCTGGGTACATCCCGAACACCCGGCGCGCAAGCCTCGTCCGGGGATGCTTTTGGCGGCGGAACGGCTTTTGGGTCTCGACTTGGGCCGCTCCTGGATTGTGGGTGACCGGCTGGGGGATTTACAAGCCGGTTATCATGCCGGGCTGCGCGGCGGACTGCACGTGCTCACTGGCGCGGGCGTGCGCAGCCGGGCCGCGGTGAACGAGTGGAAGCCGGAAAATTTCGAGGTGCGGCTGGGAGACTCGATCCGCGATGCGGTGGGGCTGATCCGGTGACGGAAGCATCCATTCCCGAATCAGCAGGCATAGCTTGATCGCTTCCGGGCGCGTGCCGAAGACGAACAAGAATGAATGCGTCCGAGTCAGACGCCGGCGAGCCTTACGGCACGCATTCTGGGAGACAGGGCGTGATCACTCGGCAACCGGTTGCGACCAGTCGATTTTGTCGTATATCTCGGCCACCGGAAGGACGCAGGGAATGGATGCGAGTGGGATGGTCTGGTTAGGACTAGAGAATTCGGCGAGCAGCCACCGATCCTGTTGCTGCCGCGTGTAATGCTCGACGTGCGGCTCGTCCTGCGCAACTGTCAGGTATTCGACTAATGACGGCAAGGTCCGGTAGTATTGAAATTTGCGGCCACGGTCGTAGTCCCGGGTGGATTCCGAGAGCACTTCGATGAGAAGCACTGGGTTCAGAAGGGTGTCCTTTTGGTCGTCGGCGAACTGGATTTCGCCGCAGGCAACCATTACGTCGGGATAGGTGTAGAGCCCGGCCGTGGTTACCCGCAGGCGCAGATCGTTAGAGTAGACTTCGCAAGGCTTTCCTTTTAACTGCTGCCGCATTTCGGCGACCAGGTTGGTAACAATCAAGCCATGCCGCCGGCTTGCGCCAGCCATCGCGAACACCTCGCCGCGCAGGTATTCACTTTTGCGTTCGGCACGGCGTTCCTGCTCGAGATACTCGGCAGGAGTGAGGAAGGTTGTGGAGTGGGCTGCCATCATTTTTATAGTATCAGTGGGTTAGCAGCAAAGGAGAGCTGAACTCAGGCCGCTTTGTCAGTGACGAGCATTTTCCACTGATTTTACCATTTAGATTCAATCACTTGGAATAGTTAAGTAGTCGCGATGAGTGGCTACAATGAGTTATATGAAAAGTAGAGGCTATGAGTCTGCAGAAACCTGTCACGAGGTGGGGGCTGGCGGCGATACTGGCGATGCATGGGGCGGCCCAGACACGACTGGACCTACGCACCCAAACTAAAAGCGTAGATTTCTCAGGAGCGAGTTCCACCAAGCCCTCTCAGGTCGGGGCAACTTTACCGGCGAGTTGCACCATAGGACAAACGTTTCTCGATACTAGCGCGCAAGCTGGGCAGAATCTATATATCTGTACCGCGGCCAATGTATGGACGGTGCAGGGGGCCAATGGGGTGCCGTACTATGCAATGAACTTTACGTCAGCGACCACTGTGACTGTGCCGGGGGCTACGCACCAGTTGGGGACGGCGAACCTGTTTGTAGCTGTATACGACACCGAGAGTCCAGCGGTGCTAGTAGAGCCGGACCGGGTAAACATCAATCCTACGACATACGATGTGACAGTGGACTTTGCGGCTGCGCAAAGCGGGACCGTACTCATCAGCGCGGCCGGAGGAGGGGGAGGGAATAATGCGATCGCGAGCGTGTTTGGACGGCTGGGAGCGATCAGGGCACAAACGGGCGACTACACAGCGGCGCAGATAACCAACGCGGCACAGACCAATGCGAGCAACGCATTCGTGGGCGGCATACAGGACTTCAGCGGTGCAGCTCATACTTTGCCGGCTAAAGTAGGCCTTATGGCCAGCGTGCCGGCAACCTGTACGACCGGCGAAATGTATTTCGCCACCGATGCGAACCCCGGCCAGAACTGGTTTTACTGCACTTCTGCCAACACCTGGACGGCGCAAATTATCGGAGGAGGAGGGAGCGGCGGCGGCGGCTTGCCTGATCCGGGGGCGAATGGCCTGGTGGCCCGCATCGGCTCGAACGCTACTCAGTCCCGGGTGTTGACCGCGGGGCCGGGAATCACAGTGATTAACGGCAATGGAGACAGTGGCAACCCGATAATTGCGTTGAACACGGCGGTGGGCCTGACGAATGCGAGCGCGCAGGCGAACAAGCCATGGTTCTGTAACTCGAGCACGGGCAATACCACGTACGCCTGCTCGCTCAGTGCGGCCGCTCCGCTGGGCGCTTACAGTGCCGGCCAATGCGTGGACCTGTTGGTAGATACCCCCAATACTGGCGCGGCGACGCTGAATATCGACGGTTTGGGGGCGACGCCGATTAAGATCGGCGATGGAGTTACAGATCCCATGGCGAACGAGATTATAGCCGGGCGGCAAACCCGGATCTGTTACGACGGCTCGGTGTTCCGCCTACCGACAGCTTTGGGGATGACAAGTGTCAGCGTGAACGGGGCCGCACAAGGCGCATTCAGTAATCTCAATCTGGGAACTCCGTCCGGGCTGAACTGGCAGGTAGTGCCGAACGGGCAAACACTGAATCTTACACCGATGCTTGACAGTGCCACCGTACCGAGTTTAGTGGCGTCAAACACCTATACAGCGGGGGCGAAACAATCGATGTCCCCGAGCACGACCACGGCGGGTCTAAACCTGAGTAGCGCGACGCTGCCGTCGGCACCAGTGTTGGGTGACCTCGCTACCGACCCCAGCGGAAATCTGAACTGGTATAACGGGACATCGTGGCAGTTAGGTACGGTGGCTGATGCCGCGCTGATGGCCGGCGCACCCATAGTTGGGGACGGCACCAATCATGTGAACGTTGGCAGCACAACGGGCAGTGGCAGTTTCGTAATGTCCAGTGTCCCGACCATTATCAATCCGGTGATCACAGGCTTTGTAAATGCCACTCATAATCACTCAAATGCCGCCAACGGTGGCGCTATCGCCAACACCGCTTTCAGTGGTCCCGTCACTGTTTCCAGCCTGCCGGCCTGCTCATCCAGCATCGAAGGGTCGCGCGGGGCTGTGAGTGACTCAACTACGAACACGTGGGGCGCGACAGTCACTGGCGGCGGGTCCGACCACGTTTTGGCATATTGTGACGGAACGAATTGGACCGTAGCCGCCAAATAGACGCTCTAAATCCATATGGGTGATATTAGCTATAAATTACGGTGGCCGCGGGCGGCCGTAGCGCTGCTTATTCTCGGCAGCCGGTTAAATGGCCAGTCCACTCTGGCGCAGTTCCAGTTAACGGAATATTTTGGTGTGAACTGGCCGGTCCAGAACATAGAAATGAAGTACAATGGCGGCCCCCCTCCCATAGGCTCAACAGCCATGATCAAGAACGGAGGCGCGCAGGTGCCATATCAATGGATCGCGCCATCTGCGGGGGGTTATAACGGCTACGGGTGCTGGGACAATACGGCTACCGAGGGATGCATCCTTGTGCAGGATAGCCTATCTGCGGCGACACTATCGGGCGGGGTGCCGACTAACCCGGTTACCAATACCTACACGCTTGAAAGCGGTGTTGCACCTACGGCTGCCGTGACCAATCCAGTAACGATCACATCCGGAACCTGTCAGAGTGGGGTAGCTGGTTGGATTATTGCGAATGGCCTGACTGGTGTGTGTGTCCCGAAAACGCAGCCGACGCCCTACAATTATGCACCCATCCAAGGTGTCCAGTTGGCTAACGGAATTTGGACAGGAGCGGTTTCCGGGACACCGAATCTTATCTATACTCCAGCCGGTTCTTTAGCCCAGGTGACCGGGGGCAATCTCTCCGCCGAGTTTGAAACAGCCGCGACGATCTTCACTGGAGAGACCACTACCGTTATTGATGCAGGTCCATTAAAGACTTCCATCCAGTTGTCTTACACAGCAAATCGGCCTAATTACTATCTAGAGGCGGGAGCACCAACCACAGGAGGCACATCTAGTGGGTTGTCGTTCACTTACGCGGCAGGCCAAGTAGATTGCAATGTCCTGGCGTTGTACTTCAACAGCACGACGAACTTGCCATCCCCGCTCACCACGGGCCGAGTATACTACAACGTCGGTTGCACTGAGAGCGGCAATGCTTTAGAAGAGACCAACTACACCACCACAACCTACGAATTGTCTACCACTCCGGCCGGATCCCCCCTTAGGTTAGGTGCGTACACTGGGCCTATTCCGGGCGTATATACGCTTGGAAATGTCGCTGGTCCAGGCCATCTTACGGCAACCCTGGTTATGTATGCGAACCGGCCATCTTTCATTTATGACTACGACACGGATCTGACGGGGCAATGGTTTGCTCCGATGTACAATGAAGTCCAGCCGACCGTCAGAGAATACCAAGGAGCCGGCAGTACATCGGCGGCGTGCGGATATACGACCCCTCTGACGATCACAAACATTACTACCGCCAGCCCTCCCGTCGTTACTGTAGCCGGTAATTTGGCAGCGACCGCTGGAGATCAGGTGATCATATCTAATGCCGGCGGCATCACGGGAGCCAATGGAACATGGTATTCCTGTGCTGTTACTAACGGACCAAATGGATCATTCTCTTTGTATACGAGCGCGGCGTGCACAGCCCCAGTATCCGTGTCGGGGACGTATACATCGGGAGGGACCGCAGCACCGCAATATACACAGTGGAGCACGCGAGGCCAAGGGGATGCGTACTTTAATATTCCGTATTCTGCGAACTATATCCCATACATTGGGGTCAGTTGCGGATCTGGAAACTACATCTCTTCGCTTGGAATCAATTATCCTCCGAACTGGGACGACTCAGGATATTATGACATGGTATACAACGGCTCGAGCCCATTGCCGGGGACGGGAAATGCGTTATCACCGGTGGTCGGATTGTTCGAGGGACGTCTGTCAAAGCAATTCAATACCGGCCAGCTTACGCAGCATGCGCAGCCGGGGTGGTTTGCGAGTAACAACCATTGGATTTCCGCTTACAACGTGAGCCAGTCGGGTTCGAATAATTGTTCTAATTCCGGTGGCACTTGCGCATTCGGCCTGGAACATATCTTTGCCACGAACGCTCTTGCGACGACGATACATGGCAACTTCGGGATCTATGTTGGAACTGTAGGGCAACTCGTCGGACCAAATGCCCCGGCGCAACCGATTAAGGTGGAGCAGAACGCGGAGGCTGGGCTCAACTTGTCTAGTCTGTACTCGTATAATCTGAATTACAACAATCCAGCCCCGGCGATCACGGGAGCATCCTGGTCCAGCGGAACGGAAAGCCTTACGCTAGCAACCCCGACTTCCGTTGCTGTTGGAGACAGTATTACAGTCTCCGGTTTTACTCCATCCGGGTACAATTGCTCCGGGTGCTCTGTCACTGCAGTCACACCCACCACGGTGTCATACGCCGTGCCTGTAAACCCGGGGCCGTACGCGGCAGTTGGCGTGGTTACCGACAATACCAATCCGAACTACGGATTCACTTACCCGTACATGCCCACATCTGATTTTAGGGCATGGTCGGCTTTGTTCAACAATTCCAGCGCCTTGTGCTCCTCAACAGGCACATGCTCCGGACCGAGCGGCTACTACAACAATATGTTAACGCTCGGATTCCCAACTAGTGTGGTGGCACAGATGTGGCACAATCCTACAAATACGAGTTATGTGACCGCCGCCTACAATGGCATGTGGACATCCGGAGCTTATGGGAATGCGTACAATCCCACCGCTGCATCTTGGGCGAACGGTACGGAGACGTTGACGATAGGCCCCAACCCAATAACGGTTGGAGAAGAGATCAATGTGAGTGCCGCGTCATCCAGTTATAATTGCATCGCCTGTGTGGTGACCGGTGTTACTGCTACTACCGTGTCCTACGCGCAGGCGACGCAGCCACCGGCCACAGTAATGTTTACTTTTATGCGTGAGACCGGAGTCCCTGGGGTAGTGAATGAGATAGCAAACGGGCAAGGAGCTGCATGGAATGCAGGCGTCGAATATTATCAGTGGTATTACAATCAATTTGGCAATGACTTCTCGACGTGTGGAGCGCTATACCTTAATCCGAATATTACCGCTGCTGAGACGGCCGGCTGCAAGAGAATGCAAGCGTTTGCAGGAGCCGTAATGTGGGATAAAGACTTCTGGCCGTTTGGCAATATCAACGGTACAGGAACGACTGACTCTGGCGATAATGGCGGCCTAGGGAACCAGATAGTCCAATATAATGGATACCAAGCCGCAATAGCTGCACAGCTATCTTATAACCCATATTTTAACCAGTTCCTGAATGGAATACAGGCCACAGTATTAGGTGGTCTTAATGCTGGCATTAATCAATACGGGTCTAGCGCCGGCTCAACAGCGTACACCGGGACCTACGACAATGCTGTGTACCAAGCATTTCAAATCATGAATCTCAGTACGGAGTTCCCACAGATCACGTTTTCACACACCAACTATCCATGGGCACAGCATGAGAGCTTTTTGGCAAACGCTCTGGTGCCCGACTCACGCTATGGGAATCTCCGCAAGTACGTATCGGTCGGAGACGGTGCGACTTCTGGAGAGTCCACGATGTTCGGCGCATTCATCGCAGAAGGCCTGTATCCAACGAACCCGACGGCTGCCGGATATGGTATGTGGGGATGGCTCGAAGCCACGGCATCGCCGAACTATCCAATGATCGGGGATACGGCGTGGTGGATCAACCCGCTTGTGCCACCGGTGACCCCTACGTTGGCGAGCATTAATTTTCCCGGATACTGGTCCATCGAGCGGTATGGTTTCGGTACCCAGCATGAAACCAGCGTGCACTTCGTCAATGGGGATTTCTTCAGCCCACAAGGACACCGGCATTTTGACGATGGGCAAACTATCATATACGCACACAATGCGCCGCTATCACTTGACTGGGGGACAAATTATGACCCTGATGACGGGGCGGCATACTGCCACAACCGAATCGTATTGGACATGGCGCTCGTGGGAAACGTTGGCGCCTGGAACGAAAACAACCCTAATTGTGCGGTTACTTCTACGGGAGCAGGGGACGGCACCAGCGGCGGTTGGCTGACGGCTAATAATACAAACTTTACAGCATTCACAAACTCCACACAAGCCGTTGCCACCTTCGGCTACGCGGACGGGAGTTATTGGCAACGCACTGTGCGGACGATGGCCGCCGACACGGTATATCCAGCAATCTACGTGATTGATCAGTTTTTCAACGGCAGTTGTGCGAGCAATTGTCAGGCTACGTCAGCATCAAATAATTGTGCTACCAACAATTGCAAGGTCCTGACCTGGAACATGATGGCGAACGCAAACGATCCGGTCAGCACCCCTGCGGGGAACCTAACAATGGTGCCAAGATTCAGTGCGGGATGCCAGGCGGTAGCCGGAGAGTACGCCAGTGCGAACGATGCTAGTGGAGAAGCCCCCTACAATTTGTCTTCTGTTAACCCGGTGAATGGCTTATATGCATTTGGCTTCACGGGCTATACCTGGCCGGCACTCGCCGCAGGATCTATTAATTGGAACCTCTACGAACGTCCGACTTCCGGGCAGGCACAGTTTCTCATTGGTAACTGGGGCCATGGTTGCACCAGCACGACAGAGGCTGCTCAGTTCGCAGCAGCGAATGCCTCAGCCTCCTGGTATAACATTGGTGGCACTCCAGTCAGTTATTGCTTTCCTGGAAACACGGCTGCTGGAGGTCCAGGCGGCAGTGCATTTTGCGAACAGCAGGACATCCTACGTATTCATGATGTGGGACCATTCGAGACAACTATTACTCCAGTGCAGAATGGAACGACGCTTCCTACAGTCTCTTACAGCTCCGGGGCCTATTCGTTCTCGGTTGGCTCTGAGACATGGAAATGGGGAGATTGTGACACAACCGCGGAGAGTTGCTACTTCACATTCAGCAATGGCAGCGAGCAAGTGCTCACAAGCTACGACACCAATAGCTATTCCGCATATGGGATGACAGCCTCGGGAGGCGCACAGGAGTTGGTCAACAATGGGGGCGGTGCGATCACCTGGACAATAGCCGATGTTGCAAGTAGTACCCGCTGCGTGACTCTGCCTACCGGAGTGGGAACTTGGTATCCGTCAGCTCCGGTGCAGTACGTCAGCGGGCAGTATTGTTACTATCCGACTGGGCAGCCACAGCCAGCTCCGGTGACTATCACGTTCACGCATACCCCGGCGACAATTCGAACCATAACGCTAAGCTTCACGGCTCCATCCGGGGCAACGCAGGTAGCAGTGAAGTTTGGTGGCACTACGAACTACGCGGCGCTGGCGAGTTGTTCTCCGTCATGCAGTGTTACCTTCCAAGCGCCGGCCGGAACGTATACGGAACAGCATTCGTTTTTATCTTCGGCTGGCACGGTGATTACCACCAGCCAGCCGATATCACGTGCGTATTAAGGCAGCTATGAAATCGCTGCTCCCGGAGCGGGAGCGGACAACGTAAGGGCATGTGGCAAATAGATCCCGTGGGCTGTCTTTCAGATTCCAGATTCAACCCGCGGGCAGCACCACTTTTCCGACCCGAGATCCGCCGCAAGCGATTGAATATCCTGAATGATCAGCCCGTCTATTATCGGCTGCCGCGCGCGCGAATTCCAGGTTCAGCCGGTTGACAAAGGCTACCCGGCCGGTATGGCTGCCCCCTCCAGGTTTTCCAAATCGAAATTGTTCTGAATCACCGTGCAGGCTGGGAAACGAAGTAAAGATGCTTCCGGCCATACACACGCTGGAACAGGCTGATCTGGTGTTATGCTGAACCGTAACGGTTCATGTCTAAGCATAAACATCGATCCCGATGTGTTCATGCTGTTACAGCACTTCTATTTTGGGCTGGCCCCTTGAGCGGGCAGTCCACTCTTGCCACATTTAGCCTGAAGGAATACTTCGGCGTCGGGTGGCCCACCCAGAACATCGAGATGCGCTATGACGCGGGGAGTCCGAATAAAAGTACCACACGGATGCTTAATGCGAGTGGCAGCGAGATACCCTACCAATGGATTTCCGGCGCCAATTGTTGGGATCCCACGGCAGTGAATGGCTGTATTCTGGTGCAGGATGGTTTGGCCCCAAACGCTACCAATACGTATACTCTCCAAAGCGGCATTGCTCCGGCTGCTACGGTGACTAACCCGGTAACGGTCACATCCGGAACCTGCCAAAGCGGGGTGGCCGGTTGGATAGTGGCGAACGGCTTGACGGGTTTCTGTGTACCGAAGACCCAATCATCGCCGTACAACTACGCGCCGATCCAAGGGATTCAGCTCAACAGCGGGGTTTGGACGGGGGCGGTTTCGGAGGATCCCAATCTGATTTATCAGAACCCGGTAACGGGAACATGGCCGAACAGCATTTCTAATAATGTCGTGCTTTATGGCACCGGTGGAAAGGCGCTCACCGTACCGGCCACGATATTAACTGGAGAGGTCACTACATTCGTCGATTCCGGGCCGCTGAAGACATCCGTCCGATTATCCTATACGGCTAATCGGCCGCTTTATTACTTTACTGGTGGGTTGTTTACAAAGGGAGGTACAGCGACAACATTATCAGTACCCTACGTTTCCGGCCAAGCGGATTGCGGGACTATGGGGCTGTACTTTACCAGCGCCACTAATCTGCCCGCGCCCCTAACTACTAATACGGCATATTACAATATAGGGTGCGCGCTTAGCGGAAACTCACCAGGAAACACTAACTACAGCACGGCTACTTATAGCCTCTCTACTACTCCGGGTGGCCCCCCTCTTACCCTCAGCGCTTATACCGGCCAAGTGAAAGGGATTGATACGGTAGCCAATGTCAGCGGATCCGGGCATCTTACGGTTATCCTGACACTATATGCGAACCGGCCCGCTTTCTCTTATGACTTCGACACCGACCTGAACATTCAATACTTTGCGCCGTTATACCATGAGGTCCAGCCTGATGTACGGCGTTACCGGGGGTTCGGGTCCGACTCTGCCGCCTGCGGTTACGAAACCCCGCTGGCGATCACCAGTATTACCAATACCAGCCCTCCCGTAGTTACAGTGTCGAACACGCTGAATGCTCAAAATGGCAACCAGATCAATATCAGCGGTGTAAATGGGGCAAGCGGAGCGAACGGGACTTTTTATGTATGTTCTGTCAACAAGGCCGGCCAAACGTTTGCACTAAATACCTCGGCAACGTGTGGTGCATCGACTACTGCGCCGGCCCCGGGAGTGTATACCTCAGGAGGCATTGGCAAACCGCAGTACCAGAATCAGAATAGCCGTGCGCCGCGGGACGCCTTTTACGACATTTCGTATTCGGGCAACTATTTCCCGGCGCTCGCCAGTTGCACTTCTATGACCATCCCATCGCTTGGCATCAATTATCCTCCCAATTGGGGGGATGCCGGCTACTACGATATGGTTTACAACGCGCAAGGGGGCGCGCCTGCACCGGTAGTCGGTCTTTTTCAGGGGAGGCTGTCGAAGCAGTTTAATACGACCGGAAGTGAACGATCTCAACCCGGTTGGTTCAGCAGTAATAATCACTGGATCGGGGCGTACAATGCGAATTGCTCATCGGGGCGATGCGCGTTCGGAATCGAACATGTAATGCAGGTAAACGAACTAGCTACGACGACCCATGGCAACTTCGGCATTTACGTGGGATCGGTGGGCCAGTTACTACCACCCGATTGGACGCAGCCCATCAAAGTGGAACAGAATACTTTTGAGGGGATCAATCTCTCCAGTCTGTATACTTATACGCTGAACTATCCTGACCCCCAACCGGGCAATCCTCCGAATAATGGTTGGACATGGCCCTATATGAACGCGGCGGATTTCAGTGCCTGGGTGAGCCTGTTCCAGCATTCGGCATCATATTGCGCCTCGTCGGGCACATGCACCGGTGATAACGGCTATTACAATATGATGAAAGTATCTGAGCCTGCGAGCGGCGCTATCCAGGATCTGTGGCATTACAACGACGCCGCACACGCAGCGTCTGCGTATCGCCAAGTGCTCAACGAAGGCGCTGTGGGAGGGACACATACGATTTCCGGGGCATCGTGGTCCGGCGGCGTGGAAACACTAGTGATCGGGCCGCATGCGATAGTTGCTGGCCAAACCGTTACCATTACAGGGTTTACCCCTTCCGCCTACAATTGCAGCCTGTGCATGGTAACTGCCGTCACACCCGCAACGATATCGTATAATTTGGCATCCAACCCGGCTGCATATACGGTTGCCGGTTACGTGGCAGAGACCGGGATTCAGGGCTTCATTAATGAGCTTGCCAATTATGAGAATTTGTGGTTTCCGAATACCTCGTACTATCAATTATTCCTGAATGAATTCGTATACGCGTTTCCGCAGTGTACAGCTCTTATTCTGAACTCCAACTCGACACAGTCCCAAAGAACCGGCTGCAAGGTAATCCTGGGATTAGCCGGGTCGCTGTTGTGGGATAACGATTGGTGGCCTACGGGAAACATAAATGGCAATGGCACCACCACTAGCGGTGATAATGGCGGCCTGCAGAACCAGATAGTTCAATGGTATCAAGATCGGGCAGAAGCGGCTTTGCAATTATATTTTCATCCATACCTCGCCAGTAAGGTAGCATCCGGGAACAGCTACACACTCGGGTCTATCAATGCAATGGCCAATCAATACGGGTCTGGAGCGAGTTCCATGCACTATCAAGGTGCATACACAGTGCCTACCTATGAAGCATTTGAAACCAGCGCGCTAAATGGCAGCTTCCCCAATTTCACATTTGCGAATCCGAACTATCCCTGGCGGCAGCATGCCGGCTGGTATTTGTCTGGCCTGACTCCTCCGGAACCGCGATTCGGGAATGTTCGGAAGTGCCTATCGAACGGGGATGGAAATACCGAAGCCGAATGCGCAGTGAGTTTGGGTTTACTGGCGGAAGGTTTAGCTTCGGTCGATGCCACCACGGCGGGAAACGCAATCTGGGGATGGGCGCAAACGAATACCCCCAATAAAACTTACACCGTCGATCAGAATGACGTGTGGGCTATCAACCCGCTAGTCCCGTCAGTAACTCCGACATTGACGAGTATCAATTTCCCGGGTTATTGGTCCGTCGCCCGGTACGGTTTTGGGACCCCTTACGAGACTTCGGTACATTTCATCAATGGGGATTTTTATAGTTTGCAGGGGCATCGTCATGATGACGATGGGCAAATCTCGATCTATGCACAAAGTGCACCTCTGGCCATTGACTGGAATGCGAACTTATACAACCCAGACATGGGAGCCAGCTACTGCCACAATCGAGTTGTATTAGATTCAGAGATCAGCGGAACTCTCGGAGCGTGGAACAGCGACGCACCGAACTGTGCGGTTCCAGGAGCTAATTCCGCAACCGGGCCGCTACTGAAAGCCGTTGAAACAAATTTTAATGCCTTCTTAAACTCGACGCAGAGTATCGCTGACTTTGTATACGGGGACAGTACGATATGGACGAGGGCCGTGCGGACCATTGCCGCCAATCCGGCCTATCCATTGATTTACGTAAAAGATAGCTTCTCCGGCCCAAGTGCCGCAGTTAGTAAGACCATAACCTGGAATCTGATGGCTACCGGGTCGGTGGTAACCCCGGCCGGCGTGGTTACGCCTATCGTGCGCTATAGCGGCCCTCCAAACGCCGCTACCGGATGTAACTCGCCAGCAGCACAGTATCCCAGCAATGGAACAGTATATTCGTTGGCGAATGGCCTCGAACAGTTCACCTTTACAGGGGCGTCCTGGCGCGCCCACGCGACCGGAGGCATTAACTGGGATTTATGGCAGATTCCTTCTTCGGGGTCCGCACAATTCTTCATCGGGAACTGGGGGCACGGATGTAATAACGTGCGGGAAATGGCCGAGTTCCAAGCGGCCAACGGTGTGCCATTTAACGAACGGCAGCACATCTTGCGGGTACATGATACCGGAACCTTCCAGACACTAATTGCTCCATACCGGAACGGTGAGACTCCCATGCGCACGATCACGATCGAATCTTGCGGCATTCAGGTTGTGCAAGGGCCGGAGGTTACTTGCTTTAATGATTCCGCGCTGACTTACACGAACGGTACGAGGCAAGTGTTGACTGTATATGACGGAACATCGCAATCAGCATTCGGATTCACCGCGTCGGGCGGAGCTCAGGAACTGGTAAACAATGGTTCCGGCACAATCACCTGGACAATAGAAGACATCGTAGCAGCAACGCGTTGTGTCACACTCCCGGCCGGCGCATCTCTACAAAGTGGCACTGGTGTGCAGTACAACGCTACTACAGGGCAATATTGCTATAACCAAGGCGCATCTCTACAACCAACTCCGGCGACCGTGACATTTACAGTTCAGTAATAAGAAACTCGCAACTGGCCGCGCGCTCCAGCGAGCAGGTCGTGCCTGTCTGCTCGAATAGATATAGTGGAATATAGTTAAGAAGCGTGTGGAAGCCGGCAGCTCCGGTGTATAATCAAGTGAGAGATGGCCGGATGAGACCCGCCACAGCTTCTTTCCTGAAACAACTGCCGATAGCTCCGTTGCTCGATCAGTTTCGTGACTGGTACAGCTTACGCCAAATGAAACACCAGACGAGTTTCGCGCAACACGGAGAAGATACCATTGTTTTGGAGTACTTCAATCGGCGGCCCGGATTTTATATAGACGTCGGCGCTAACCACCCCTTCCGCATCAGTAACACTTATTTGCTTTATTTGAACGGCTGGAGGGGCATTACTCTGGAGCCGCTACCGCACTTGTCTCAAAAACACAGGCGATACCGGCCGGAGGATTGGCACTTCAATGTGGGCGCCGGGTCGCGTGAAGGTAGCATGCGGTTCTACGAAATGACTCCGAATGTGCTTTCCACCTTCGATGAAAAAATGATGGAAGAGTATATCAAGACGAAGGTGGGGGTGCTGGCTTCGTACCGCGAGATCCCGGTGCGTACCATTGCCTCTGTGTGGAAGGAACTGCAACTGCAGCAAGGGGTTGACTTTTTATCCATCGATTGCGAAGGAAGCGATCTCGATGTATTGCATGGAGTTGACTGGTCAGTGATGAAGCCGAAGTTGCTGTCCGTCGAAACGGTGCATGAAGAGGCGGGAGGAGAGATTCACCGGTTCTTGCGCGAGATGGGTTTTCGGGTGCTCGGGGTAAGAGGGTGTAATACTCTTTTTGAGTTCGCCGGTTGATGATTGCGTCCGGAGGATGCAGTAAGTGCGCCCCGATACTCAAGGAGAAATTGTCTTTCCGGTATGATGAAAAGATCGCGCTCTGCGATGGCGGTAGGGAGAGCGGTTCGCAGCCGGCCGGGTAGACACCCAAACCGTTGAGCGGCGACCTAAAGCAATGAGGGTCACGATTCAGATGAAGGAACCGGCTGGACAAGAGCCGGAACTGCTGTTGGGGATTGGTCCGGAGCGCAATAGGTTGGGACCTAATCCGCTAGCTGTTTTAGGATCTGTATGCCTGCATATCTGCGGCATCGCACTGGTGATCCTAATCGGCGCCATCCCAACTTCGCCGCCGGCCGAGCGAGAAGCGGCCGTCATCCCTCTGCGAAGCGAGAAACTCGTCTGGTATGTGCCTAAGGACCGGTTACCGGAAGTATCGGGTGCACAAGCCAAAGCGGGGAAGCCAAAGGTCCAGTTGAGGCGCCCGGGCCAGGTGATAACGGCTGACGCAGCACAGCCGGGCAAGCAGTTTATTTGGCAGCCTGCGCCCAAGATCACGTTAGAGCGCGAAACCCCATTGCCGAATCTGCTGGCATTTATACCCAAGCCGGCGCGGCCGGAGCCTAGAAAATTTGTTCCTCCGGAGCGCACCAAACCGGTAACGGAGCAGCCTCGGGTGCTTCCGGAACCTGCTCCGGTGGTGACTGCGCCGGCGGTAACAGCTACTGTACCGCTGCTGTCAGCTATCCCAGGCCCGACGCGCCCGCGCCCACGGGATTTTGTGCCGCCGGTAAGCACGCCAGCAGCAGCGCAGCCAGCCGTCATATTGGAAGCGGCTCCCAGCCTGCCCGCGCAGACGACACAACCTTCGATGGCAGTGGTGGGGTTGGCCCCGGCGAAGCCTAGTGAAATACCGTTACCGGAAGGTTCGCGGGCAGCACGTTTCTCTGCGGGTCCGGATAGCGGGGCCGGGGGAGGGGAGCGCGCCTCTGCAATTGTAGTCCCCGGGCTAAATGTCCATGGAAACGGGACCGGTCCGGCGGTGGTGGGACCAACCGGGAAGGCGCCTGGCCCCTATCATGAGCCGTCGCCTGTGGAGTGGACGCAAGCGGCTTCGGGGAAGGATTCACGCCGTATCGCGCGATCGATGCTGTCGGTCGCACTCCAGCCCAGCGCGCGCATCATCGCGCCATTCGTGGAATCGCGCTTTGCGAATCGGCCGCTTTATACGACGTCCTTCGAACTGGGATCAGATGGCTCCATGGAATGGGTCGTCTGGTTTGCAGAGCAGACCGTGCGGGAAGACCAGTACGCGACCATCCGCCCGCCTGTGCCGTGGTCTCGCACGGGGACGGAACCGGAACCTGTTTTGCCGCCGGGCCGATTCGAGATCGCGGCGGTGATCGACAAGGGTGGGCAGCCCGGTTCGGTGACCGTGCTGAGTGGCGGGGATCCGGCGGCTAAACAAGCGGCCGCCAAGCTGATTGCGGAGTGGATGTTTTTACCGGCCTTGAGAAATGGCGAGCCGATTGCCGTGGATACCCTTATCGAGATCAGCTTCCGCCGCCGGCCCTAAGCCACTCCCAGGTAGCTTGGCGAAGCTAGAGAGCAGCGAAGCGTCCGGCCGTTTTATTGGTTGCCATCGATTCTCTCCGGCTGGAGGGCCGTGTGGACGGGCCGGAGTGGTCCCGCCGACAGCCACCGGACAATATCGTGAAACTGAGCTTCGTAATTCCATTCGGAAAGTATCCGCTGGCGGCCGCGCTCTCCCATCGCTCGCACCTCTTCGGGGTGGTCACAGAAGTACTGAATGGCGGCAGCAATGCTAGCCGGGTCGGAAGGATCACAGTCGAGCCCATAGCCTGGTTCGACGAAGAGTTTCTGCCAGGCAGGCAAGCGGGAAACCAGCAGGGCCAGGCCGCAGGCAAGATAATCGAATGGTTTGTTGGAAGCCCCGGTCATATATTCCAGATTGATATCTGTGTTTTGAATCGGCAGAAGCGCCAGACCGGCATCACAGGTTGCACAGACACGCATCAGTTCATGGCGGGGGATCGTTCCGATGATTTCCAAACGATCCGGGATTTCCAGGTTGGCCGCAGTCTCCTGTAGTTTCCCCAGATAACCGGGCGCCCCTGTTGTTTCATAGCCAACCACCTTGAGTACTACCGGTTGCGATACATATTTGAGTGCATGGATTACAGCCATCGGAAGCCGTTCGGGAACAATCGAGCCGTGATATAGAAGTTTGCGGACGGGACCGAGGCTATGTTTGGCGGGCGGGATCTCCTCCATAGAGGGACAATTCCACACCACTTTCACTCTGGCAGCTTTGGTTTCTGACTGGAACAATTTCGCCCGTTGCCCGTTGGGCAGGATACAGAGATCCGCCATGCGGGCGCATTGGCGGCGCGCCCAGTAGGTCAAGCGAAGGACACTGCGAGGACGGTCAACGGGCGCTGGCGAATCGTGCTCGTGATACACGAGAGGCACGCGGAACAGCCTCCGGATGAGCACGGCTGGCAAGCAGGACCAAAGATCGGATGCATAGATCCAGCCCGGCCGCCAACGAAACACCCAGAACAGACACCAAATCGAAAACCATAGATAATGCAGTTTCTGTTTCCAGCCGGGAGGGCAAAATGCTTTTTGCTGAAACTCGATGTTCGGGTGTCCGAGAATGGTGAGCTGTTTGGCGCCGAGTGCACCTGTGCCCAGAAACAGAACGTGCCACCCTCTGCCGGCCAGTATGCGGGAGCTATGCAGAAGAGGCGGGTAACCGCCCGGATTGGTGTACTGCAGGTACAGGATGCGGCGGGAATCCGAGGATAGAAACATTACGCTGCCAGAAGATTGCGCAGATCCGGTCTTAATTTAGATACACAACAATAATTGCTGAAGCGGAAGTCTTCCATAGTCCACTGGTAATCCCGGAACTCCACATAGGTAGGAAAGATCTTTCCGATCCAATAAAGTTGCGACAAGAGGCGGTGGTAATCGGCCAGCAGCACTTTGGTTTGGGTAGAGAATGCTCCATACTCAAACTGCACACAATGCACTTTCTGGGCTGCCAGGCGTTCCCCGAAACCCTTCATAACCCGGTACTCGGCCCCCTCGACGTCGATTTTTAAGAAATCAAGGGTATCAATGCCACGTTCGTGACAATATGCATCACCGGTCGCCAAGTGCGCCTCGAAAGGGATAGACACAAGATCGGTATGCCAGTGTACATCGGCTGTCACATCAGGATGATCGGGATAGTAAAACATCTGGCGCGTGCCCAGTTCATCTGACAGACCAAAACAGTTCAGGGTGACACGCGGATTATCCCCGGCCGCGCGGAGCCGATCACCGAGGCGTTGAAAGGTCTGGGGCGCGACCTCGAAGGCGTGCACGGTACAGTGCGGCCACATCGCCATTGCTTCGGCCGACCAGTCCCCGAAGTTGGCGCCGACGTCAAACGCCAACCGGAAATCAGCAGGCGCGAGTTTCCGCAGCAGGGTCTGTTCTCCATTCAAATGAAAGTTAGCCCCTTCATTCGCATAGGCGGACTCGACGAACGAAGCGAGGCTGTGTAAAGCCCTGACCGCAAGAGACCGCCGGTGGGTGCTGATGGCGGAACGCGCGAGAAGTTTTAGTCTACCGGCGCCTCTCATGCCAGTTCCAGGCTAAACGGGATTGGGAGCCGCATATCAACAGAGTCCGGATAGGGATTATATGCTGATTCAAAGGCTTGCCGCCGTAAAATAAAGAAAGACGCGAAATGATTCATTTGGGTAAAGGAATCACTTATTCTGTTTTCGCATTGCTTGCTGCGGTGGCCGCACCTGCGCAAGCTCCTGATTCCGGGAAACGCCAGAATCTCGACAGATGTATGAACGGGCTGTCCAGTTGCGATCTCTCGCAATTAAGCCCCAACGAACTCAACTCGGTTGCTGATGCTTCCCGGAAGCGGAACTTTTCCCGGTGTATGAGCGGTAGTTTCACCTGTGACCCGACACGTTTAAGCCAACAGGAGTCGGTCACGGTGGAGGCGGAGTATCAGCGCCGCAATGTAGAAAAATGCCTGAACGGCTCCCCCAGTTGCGACCCCTTAAGCCTGCCAGCGGCGGAACTGCAGCACGTCCGCACTGTACGTCACAGCCGAAATCTGGAGCAGTGTCTCAACGGGGCGGCAACGTGCGATCCGACCTCTCTTTCCCAGAAAGAGCAGGCGGACATGCGGGCCGCGGCCAAGCGGCGTAACGTGGAGAATTGTCTCGCGGGACTGCCGGGCTGCTCTCCGCTGGATTTATCTTCCGCCGAGGCTAGCGCCGTACAGGCGGCGCGCCATAAACGCAATTTGGAGAACTGCATGAATGGGCTGTCTGCTTGTTCTCCGCTGGATCTTACAGCCACGGAGATTACAGCCGTGAGCGGGGCATTGCACCGGCGCAACGTGGAAAACTGCACGAGCGGCCTGGTTACTTGCGATCCTTCGCTTCTCAATGGCCCGGAAGCAGCGGCAGTGGCCGCGGCGCGGCAGCGTAACGGAAACAGATAAGCCGGTGCGGTTCAGGCAGAGGGGATGTGCGAGCGCACTTCCGGGAAAATCTGGCGAATGAAATCGAGGGCTGTGTTCCTGGCGTCCCCTAACCCATTGGTGATTTCCGTAATGACGCGGATGAACGCTACATCCGTGCGGCCGTGAGACAACAGCTCCGGGACAGCATACACCTGGAACATATACTCATTGGCAATGGTGCGGCGGCTGTTCTGGTACCAATAAAAAACCGCCATTTCCGCTCCGGCACGCCGGACAACATATTGGTTCGCATCGATGGTCACCCCAGACTGCGGAACCGAAATGGGGAGAACGGCTGAGGAAACCGGCTCCCATCCTGCTCCCGGCAGGCAAGCCTTGGGGGAATGCGGCGCATGGCCGGTGCGCTGGGTTTTAAAATAGGCGACAAACAGGTTGATATGATTGCTGCCCGCGACATAGTCCCGGCTCAGATAATCATCCGGTTGCAATTGCGCGAGAGAAGCTTCATCGGGCGGCACCTCGCTGTCCAGCGACCATTTCCCGAAGTGGCTGGGAAACGTATTCCAGGGTGGACCTTGCGGGATGACCTCATGCTGCGAGTAGCCATAATAGATGACTACCTGGAAGACCAGGATCCCGGCCAACAACAAAAAGTGATAGGGCTTCATATCTGTGCAGGAAGAAATTTCGAAGGCCGTACGAACCGTTTCAACAAAGCGTTTAAGCCGAACAACATGATGAAGGCAAACACGAATACCGTCCAGCCCAGTATTTCATGGTAGATCCCTTCGGTTAATGCCGGATTATAGGTCCCCATGATGGCGGTGGCCGTTACCCGGCCCGCATTGGCCAGGATCGCGACGGGAATAATGGCAGCTATCAATATCCAACGCCGCCAGGAACGGCCGGCGAAGAAATAGGCGTAGGTCAGAGTGAGAAAGGTGAGGGCATATAAAGACCGCAACCCGCTGCAGGCCTCCGCCACATCCAGTGTCTGGGTGGGCATATGAAGAATATTGCCTTCGCGCAGGACGGAAAAACCCAGCACCGTCAGGAAATTCTCTGCCAGGAGGCTGGCCAGCAACTGCAAAGGCAGCGTCAGCCGGTCATAAATGAAACCCGGCAGCGGGATCATAAGCGGCAGGAGCAATAGCGGATATGCCAAGGCACGCAAGGTGGCGGTGCCGCGAAGAAACAGAATGCACCCTACCAGGGAGAACAGGAAAGCCGATCGGGTAATGAACACAAACGTGGGGAGGCTGGGCGGCCCGACACACAGCATGGCCATTCCGAGAACTACCAGAACGAGACCCCAGTAGTTTGCCTTGGGCTTGAGGGTAGCAAGAAACTCGCGCTTATCCCGTGCGATAAATGCTGCTGCGATGGGAACGAACAGGCCGTGGCTCATGTTATCGTCTTCCAGCCACATTTTCCCCATACTGTAAAGCATGGGAATGTAGGGCACCAGCAACAGCAGGCCAAGGATCAGCAGGGGGAGCCAGGACCGGTACGAGGATCCGGACTCGGGAATAGCGCGCACGGGCTTGGCGATAGCTTGTCCACTCATATGGTTCCTATAGCAGTACGGGTGGCGGGTAATTCCCAACGAACCAGGCGTGCCACTTCCCGCACCCACAGATCAATCATTCTTCCGCGGCAGAACTCTTTCCGGTATACCGCATGGCAGCGGGTTTGTAATTGAGCTAGCGACTCCGCGTTGGCCACCAGTTGGCGCAGCCAAGTATCTACTTCCTCAAAGTTAGAGCCATCCAGTACACATCCTACCTGATGTTGGAGGATCCAACGCGCTACGGAGGAGTCTTTGGGGCCGGCAAACAAAACAGGCCTGCCAGCAGCCAGAGAGCCGAAGAATTTCGAGGGTACCACGATGCCGGACCATTCTGGTTTCAGACTGACCAGGTGGATATCCGCCGCGGCGAGGTGAGCGGGCAAATCCGCTTCCTCTACAAAGGGGAGCAGGCCCACATTAGTGTCGGATGGCTGCATTTCCTGCTGGAGATCGCCCACGGCGTTGCCGCGGACACTCCAACGAAACTCCACCCCGGAGGAGCGCAGGCGGCGCGCCAAAACCAGAAATTCCCGAAAGCTATGCGCCCGTCCGAGGTTGCCGGAATAGAGCAGGGCAAGTTTGGCATCGCCGAATATACGGCGGCGTAAGACAGCATCGCAGGGTTGGGGAGCAGGCTGCTCCGCGAGCGCCCAGGGCACGATGGTTTGGAGTGAGAGGCCTTCTCCGTAAGTATGCAGCCGCTGTTGCATGCAAGTGCCAAGGTCCGCTATCAAATTACAATTACGATACGCCCGGCGAAGCAGTGCCGTCAAAAAACGCACCTTCCAGCCGGATGAGGAAACCAGGCCATCGGCAATTGCGGCTTCGGGGTACAGGTCGAATGCCCAATGCGCCACCTGGATGCCGGGCCGGAGCCATTTTAAAGGCAACGCCAATAACACGCTTAGCACCGGATCGGTTCCCACCAGCACCACATCCGGCCGCGTGGCGCGGCCGCGCAGAGCGATGCGGGACCAGGCTGCCAACATCCAGAACGCATTCAGCAGGCGGCCTGCGGAAGAGGATTGTGCCCAAGCCGGACGCCAGACCCGGTTGATCTGAATCCCATGCCACTCTTCCCGGGCGGCATATTGCTGCGAGATGTTCCTGCAAGCTCGGTTCGAAGGCTGCACTTCCACATCCCATCCGGCTGCGGCGAAGCCCTCGGCCAGATCGGAAAAATGGCGCGCGCTCACCACATCGTCCGGATGGAAGAAGTGATACAGGATGCAGATTTTGGGCCGGGAACGGGACATTTCAAAGATACGGAGGCGGGATTAGTCCTTGGATTGCTTTCCGGCTACCATCTGATCGTAAATCCAGGCGTAAGTCTTCTCCAAGCCGGTGGTCAGCGGAGTGCTCGGCTCCCAACAGAAATATTTTTTGATGAGGGTGTTATCGCTGTTCCGCCCGCGGACACCTTGAGGAGCGGTGAGGTTGTAATTCCGGGCAAGGCGCACTCCGGCAATCTGCTCCACCATATCGACGAGCTGATTGATGCTCACCAGTTCGTGACTCCCCAGGTTCAGCGGCTCTTCGACGCTGCCGTTGAAAATGAGGTCGATGCCATGCAGACAATCGTCAATGTACATGAAACTGCGGGTCTGCTGGCCATCTCCCCAGATTTCGATGGCGTGATTGCCGGACAGTTTCGACTGGATGACTTTGCGGCAAATGGCGGCGGGCGCTTTCTCGCGGCCGCCATCCCAGGTGCCCTGCGGGCCATAGACATTATGGAAGCGCGCCACCCGCGAGACCAGGCCGAAGTCTTCCCGGAAATGGCGGCACATGCGTTCGCTGAAAAGCTTTTCCCATCCATAGCCGTCTTCCGGCATGGCGGGATAAGCATCTTCCTCGCGCAGCGCCGTGACATCCGTGTTGGTCTGCTTACCGGCGGCATAGACGCACGCCGAAGAAGAGTAAAAATATCGTTCGACGCCATTTTCGAGCGAGGCTTTGAGCATGTGGGTATTGATCAGGACCGACAGCATGCACAAGGCCTTGTTGTTCGTGATAAATCCCATGCCGCCCATGTCGCACGCCAGATTGTACACATGCCAGGCGCCTTTGGCCGCGGTATCGCAGCTTTCGAGGCGGCTGCAATCGAGCTGGAGATTTTCCGCGGCATCGGATATCTGATGCCATTGAGAAAACGGTTTGATATCTACGGCGCGGACCTGCACCGTCCCCGTCTGGAGCAAGCGTGAGACGAGATGGCCGCCGATGAAGCCACCGGCGCCGGTCACGACAACTGTTTTATTGGCCATAAGAGTTCTTATGTTAGTTCGCGTTATCTGTAGAAAGGGTTGGCTCTACTGCCGGTCACGCACCATTTCCGCCCCAGCTCTTTTTCAGATGCTCACGGGAAACGGTGTACAACTCGGGCGAAACGAAAATCGCATCGCACCACAACATCCGGCCGCTGCGGCCGTTAATGGTGAGGTGATAAAGCAAATGGAAGGTGTAGTCATAGCGAGCCAGGCTCTTGGTGATATCTCCCAGGAGCGGGTGGCTCGCATAAAGAGGTACGAAGGAGGCCTCCAGGTAAATCAACGCAATTCGGGCCTCGGATAGAAGCCTCGCGGCCCCCTCCAGAGCCGCATATTCGCCCCCCTGTATATCCATTTTGAGTATGTCTATGCGCTCAATCTTCTGCTCCTGGGTGAAATCATCCAGGGTGATCACTTCAACTTCTTTTTCTTCTGTGACCGTCAGGATCCGGCGGTAGCTTTCCGGCGCATTAGCGTGGCCGGCGCTCAACAGGGAACTGGAATCGCGCGCGGCTGTCAGATAGAACCGGGCCTTGCCGGAAGCTGCGCCGACTGCGGCCGAATGAAACGACACGGCGGGATCATTAGGAAACCGGCTCTGCAGTGAGGGTAGAAAGGTTTCCTGTGGCTCAAAACAATATAGCCGGCAATCCGGGAACATTTTGCGGTATTGCGTAGCGATGATGCCGCCGTTGGCGCCGACATCGAAAACCACCGGATTCTTTCGTCCTTGGAGGAGTGCGGCTTGATCATCCCAACATCTCTGATCAACCGGATGAAAATCGTATCCACGATCGTTCAGATACAAGCGGCCGCGCTTGGCACAGTCAATAGCAAACGATCGAATCCCCTGGAACATGATTAAAACCTGAGAAAGCGCAGCAGTACGCGCTATGCCCGTGCCCCTTCCACACAGGCGCGGCTGCCGCTGAAGGATTCGTTTTCGGCCTTCAGCAGGAGGAACGATCCCATTGCCAGCACGTCCATACGCGTGCGCAGAAAACAATCCAGAGCCTCGGCCGGAGTGTTCACGATCGGCTCATTTTCGTTGAAGGACGTATTGAGTAGAACCGGGACTCCGCTAATCCGCTCGAACTCGGCAATCAGGTTCCAATAGCGGGGATTGACATCCCGCTCGACGGTCTGCAGGCGGCCGGTGCCGTCGGCGTGGGTGACGGCGGGGATGCGCTCCTGTTGTTCCGGGCGGATCTTATAGGCGGTCACCATGAACGGCGAAGGATAATCGGTTTCGAAATATTCGCCGGTTTTTTCCGCCAGGATGGACGGGCAGAAGGGGCGGAAGGGCTCGCGGTACTTGATGCGGCTGTTGAGAATGTCCTTCATGTCCTTGCGCCGGGGATCGGCCAGAATGCTGCGGTCGCCGAGCGCGCGCGGGCCGAACTCCATCGCTCCCTGGAACCAGCCGACGATTTTCCCGTCCGCAATCTGGCGGGCGGTTTGGGCGAGCAGGCTGGGTTCGGCGAGGCGCGTGTACTGTACGCCGGCGGCCTCGAGTGTGCGTTCGATCTCCTGGTCGGTGTACTGGGAACCGTAATAGACATGCCGCATGACGTAGCCGCGGGGCTGGCCAAGAACCTGGTGATGCACATAAAGAGCGGCGCCGATCGAAGTGCCGGCATCGTGGGCCGCGGGCTGGACATAGAAATCGCGGAAATCGGTCTGCTCGAAGATCATGCCGTTGGCGACACAATTGAGCGCCACGCCGCCGGCCAGGCAGACGGTTTTCTCTTTGGTGCGGCGCTGGACATCATTGAGAAGCGCGAAATAATTTTCTTCCAATACTTTTTGCGCGGATGCGGCGATGTCCCTGTGCCGCTCGGTGATTTCGGCGCGCGGTTCGCGGGGCGGGCCAAACACATCAATCAGCTTCTGGGAAAAGACGCGTCCCAGGTTCGGCTCGCCACCCTCCCAACTCATCTCCACGCCTTCATCGTGATGGCGGAAATAATCGAGATTGAGTTCGATCTGGCCGTCGCGCGTGCGGACGACGTCCCGCACCTCGGAAACAAAACGCGGCTCGCCGTAAGCGCCCAGGCCCATCATTTTGTATTCATCGCCGTATTTGAGAAAGCCCAGAAACTGGGTGAAGGCGGTGTAAAAAAGGCCGAGCGAATGGGGAAACCCGACGCGGCCGTGGATCTCCATATGGTTGCCGGCGCCCACGCCCCACATACTGCTCGAGAAATCCCCGAAACCATCGATGGAGATGACGGCAGCGCGCTCGAATGGCGAAGCAAAAAAGGCGCTGGCCAGGTGGGCGCGATGGTGTTCGATATAGTGCAGGCGGCTGCCCTGGGCGGCGGAGACGCCAGCAGCTTGCAAATCCTCCAGCACTTGCGTGATGCGGATGCTGTTTTTGGCGCGCCCGGTGGCATGCGGCCAATGCGCGGGGCGCTTTGCCAGGTGGGCGAACTTGGAAAAGAGATGGGCCTTGGGATCGCGCGATACCGCCACGTGGCCGACCGAGGCTACACCGGCACTCTCCAGGCAGTGTTGGGCCGCCAGAGCCGGCAGCCCGGCCCAGTGTTTGATGCGGTTGAAGCGCTCTTCTTCCACTGCATGGACCAATTGCCCGTTGACGAGCAGGGCCGCCGAAGAGTCGCCATGATAGGCGTTCAATCCGAGAATGGTGCTGTTAGAAGTTGTCATGAAATCATGTGGGGTCAGGCCTTCCGGCCTGCCGCCGGGCTTCCGCCCGGCGTTGGTTTTCAGATGGGGGCGTCGAGCGCGCCGGCCCGAAGGGCGGCGGCAGGCCGGAAGGCCTGACCCCACAAGGATTACACTCTCTGGGCCGTACTGGTGAGTGACTCGACGATCATGCCCAAGACCCGGACGGATTCGCGTCCATCGGCGGCGGGAACCGGCGATTCCGTCCCTTTGATGATGCTGTCGGTGAACTCATCGATGATGAAATCATGGGTCGTGCGCAGCGAACCGGTGGCATACCGCAAACCGCTCGTGGCCAGGTTCTTCAACAGTTGTCCGGCCTCACTCAGCATGGAAAGGCCGATGGCCGCCGGTTTCAGTTGCTCCCGGCGGTACCGGACCAGGCTCATGGCTTCCAGATCGACCAGCAGGGTGGCGTCTTCTCCCAGGATTTCGATCCGCGCCATCCATTGCTTGGTGGCGTATGACAGCATTACGGAGCTGATGGCTTTGTCGCCAACTAATTCGATCCGGTAGTCCTCAAACGGGGACCACGGATAATCGCACAGCTTCATGGCCTCGACCTTAACTTCCCGGATCGGATTGATGAAGGCCAGGGTCATATAGGTAATGTGCGGCCCGGTTTCCCCGATCACGCCGCCGGGCAGTTTATTGGCCCAGTGGTCCGGCTTGGAAGTGATGTAATCGGTCGGAGTTTGCAGGAAAATCCGCATCCCGCGGAAGGTTCCGATAGCGCCTTCTTTCACCAGCTTCCGGGCTTCCATAAAGGGATAGTAGAAAAGATCGCTGTGCGCCAGGCAAACTTTGACCTGATTTTCGCGCGAAGCAGCCATAATCGCATCGCACTCTTTCAAAGTTTGGGCCATAGGTTTTTCGATCAGTACGTGGCTACCGGCCTGCATCGCCTGAATGGCAATCGGGGCGTGGGTCTTGGGGGGAGTGCAGATATCCACCAGGTCCGGTTTCTCTTTGACGAGCATCTCGTCGATGCTGCTATAGACGTTGGGAATGCCATGCTGGGCGGCCAGCTTCTGCGCGGCTTCGCGGTTGAGATCGCACAGAGCTGCCAGTTGGACCTTGCCCTGGTGCTTCTTAAATGCCGGGATGTGTTTCAGGCCGGCGATCAGTCCGGAGCCGATGACGGCTGCTTTGAGGGGTCTCATATGGTTGTGGTTTTTTTCCTTGTAGCTTGACTTTATTCGAAGGCCAGATACATCAGCGCCTGATTGGCCGCCAGATGAGCCGGCTCGAGTTGCACGGCAACCGGCCGGAATCCCGCGCGCGCGGCCTTTTGCCGCCATTGGGCTTGGGAAAACCGGGCACGGGAAACTTCCAGGTAGCGCAGGTAATTTCCGATTTTGGGCAACCGGGCGACCCCGGGGATCTTCAACAGCAAGACCGCCAGGGGGCGCAGCCATCGCTCGAATTTCCGCGACGGATGCGCGGGATTGGGGACCGAAAAGAAGAGCTTGCCGCCAGGCTGGAGAATGCGGCGGCATTCCGCCAGAACGTTCTCCACCCCGTTCAGGTATTCAAAAACGCTGGAGGCGATAATGGCGGCGAAGCTGCGATCGGCGAAGGGGAGCCGTTTCCAATTCGCGGGAAGGGGGCGCCAATCGATGGCTGCTTCCGGGTGGAGTTGTTTGCCGGTTTCGATCATCTGCTCCGACACATCACACACCGTCATGCGCAATCCGCGCCGGGAAAGAGCACTCGCGATGGCGCCGGTGCCGCCGCCGAAATCCAGGACCGCGGCTCCGGGCTCCACCCGGCCTTGCAACAGGGCCGCGAACACCTTCACGCGAAAGGCGAGCGGGCCATTGGGCCGATACTTGCTCTCCCAGGACTGCGCTTTGGCATCGAACAGGAGGCCGGCTTGCTGAGCGGCGTTTTCCGGCATGCTTGTCATGACTCCTATATCGGCACTGCCGAAGCCGCCTGCACAGGGGCGGCCGTGAATTTTTTCTTGAGTCTCAAAAAGGGCTGCTCCAGCAAATGCCAGCTCAGGAGGGAAACAGGAATGACCGCCAGAGTGGCCACAACATAGAAGATCAGTTGGCCGGGTATCGCGGAGGAAGAAAGCGCCCGGAACTGCGGATCACCAAATACTGTATCCCGGACAACGGCCCGGATGGGGAGGTGAAATAAATAGATGGAGTACGAGTACACGCCCAAAAAACGCAGCCATTTCATCTCGAAGATACGGCGCAGAATGCCGCGCTGATGGTATGCCGCCCACAACATCGCTGCGAATAAGGCCGCGACCGCGCTATAGCCGAAACCCAGTTCCGGCACGCCCATATAGTCCCACTTGCCCAAAACGAGCGGCGCCAGAACCGCCACGGCTGCAATGCATCCGGCCGGCTTGATAACGCGGCGCAAGAACGGATACAGCCAGCCGTCGTCGCGCACAGCCAGCGCTATCAACCCTCCCCAGGAAATTCCATCCAGCCGTGTGGGCGTGAGGACGTAGACCATCAGGGGGGAGACGCCCTTCGCCAGGAGAGCGGCTCGGAGGAATGGCAGAATTACCAGTATCGAGATAGAGATTATTTGCAGGCGCCGCCTCGATAGAAAATATACGGCCACCGCCCATGCCAGGTAATACTGCTCCTCAATCGACAGGGACCAGCTTACATCCAGAATTCCGTGACGCCAGCCATTGTTATAAGCGACCACATAATTGGAACCGTAAAGAAAGTACCACGGCCACTCATTCGAAACCGTGGCAAACCGCGCCAGCTTGTAGGCATACCGCGGGAACTGCTCGAGACACCAGGGGAGGATCAGGAAACTAAAGGCAACCAGGATGTAGTAGAGCGGAAAAATGCGCAGAGTCCGGCGGGCATAAAAGTTACGGAAGAAATTCGGGGAGGAGCGGCTGTCCAGAAGAATCCCGGTGATCAGAAAGCCGGACAGCACGAAAAAGAGATCCACCCCATGCGGGCCAAACAACGATAGCTGGTACAGGTATTGTTCCGCCGCGGACTTGGGGTACAAGACGGTCATGTGGTGAAACATCACTAGCAGGATAGCCAGTCCGCGAATACCGTCCAGGAAGGGCAGATGTTGCGCAGATAAGCGCGCACGGCCGGCGCCCGGGGTCCGGATTTGATCCGTCATAGGCACGATTGTTTTTCCAAAGGAGCTGGGGAACATCCCGGTTCCTGTCCCGGCGATACTACCGGCCATCGCGCTTCGAGCAATCGCAGAGAAATGAGCAGTTCGACCACGGCTCGCTGGAAGGCGTAATACCAACCCTGCCACCCATCGAAAATCAGCCCTTTGCCGAGCAGGGTGTAGAAGAAAACCAATCCCGGCGCAAAGACAATATGGCGGCGGATGCGGTCCTGAATCGATAATTGGCGGGCGCTCGACTGGGTGAGCTTCCCGATTTCCATAGCGGCGTAGCGGTCTTGCGAAACCACCCAGGTGGCCAGCGGCTTGCGGTCATCGTGAAAAACAATGTTCTGCAGCCACCCGGCGGGGCCTTCGATACGCAGGAAATGCGCGTGACCATCCTGGTAGTAATGACAGGAGCCGCGCCGGAAAAGGATCGCGCGCGGCGGATACAGCGAGCCTCGTAATGGCCGGCCGCAGACACAGTAAGCAAACCGGGCAAAGTAGGCGCTCACGCCCGGTTGGGGATCCCAGGCCTCTAATTCGGCGATCAAGCCGCCGGAAAGCAGATAGTCCGCATCGAGCGAAAGCACCCAGTCCGAATGGCAACTTTCCAGGCCGAAGTTGCATTGGTTGGCGAAATTATCGAAGCGCCGCTGGAGTATTTCCACCTGCGGAAATTCCCGCGCGATGCGTAGGGTCTCATCGGTCGAAAAACTGTCCACCACCAGGATCCGGCTGGCCCAGGTCAATTTTTCGAGGGTGCGCCGGAGGTTGGGGGCCTCGTTATAGGTGAGTATCAGCGGCGTAACCGGTACGCGCATTTACCAGGACCTTTTGGTAACGGATGAAGAATTACTTGCCATGGACTTCCGTGAGGGACGCCCAGTAAGGTGGGAGTTTGAGAGAGACCTCGATATCGGTGAAAACCTTGCTCGCGCGGCTGCCTGCCTGGCGCGCCCATGCCACCATCCGCCGCACTCCTTCTTCCAGGCCGATCCGTGGTTCCGCGTTTAGCAAGCGGATCGCTTTATCGAGACTGGGGTATACGTGGTAGACTTCTTCGCGCGCCGGCAGATGCTCCACCCGCGCCTCCACACCAAAAGCCTCTATGATCACCCGGGCGAGATGATTCACCGTATATGGCCGGATGGCGCCGATGTTGAAGACCTGGTTATAAGCTTTTTCTATGTGGACACTGCGCGCGATATGGGGGGCTACATCATCGATATAGGAGAATGCACGGGTTTGCTCTCCATCTCCGAAAACGGGTAGGGGACGGCCCGCCATAATCTGGTTCATAAAAATGCCCAACACATTGCGGTAGGGATCGCCCAAATTCTGATGTTCGCCATACACGTTGTGGGGACGGAAGATGATATAGGGCAAGCCATACAGGCGGAAAGCTGCAGCCAAATCCAGTTCGACGGCGTACTTGCTGATGCCGTAGGGGTCTTCCGGCATAGGGACCATGTCCTCCGACATGGGCAATTGCCCTTTGCCATAGACCCCGATGGTCGATGTGAACACGAAGCAGCGGCTACGATGGTTGACGGCTTCGTTGATCAGATTGATCGCCCCTAACAGGTTGTGCTCATAGTTAAAGCGGCGAATGTAGTGCGATAACACTTCGGCGGCATACGCTGCCAGATGATAGACGTAATCGAAACGGTATTGGCGGAACAGGCCGGCCACCAGATTGACATCGGTTACCGAACCCACGACCAGGCGGGCGCCTTCGGGGACTTGATCGGCGAAGCCGCCTGACAAGTCGTCGAGCACGATTACGGTGTGTCCCTGTTCCAGGCAGTGCCTGGCTACATGACTGCCGATGAAACCTGCGCCGCCCGTGACCAGGGAGCAGGGATGCTTATCCCGTCCAGAAACCATACACTCAATGTCTCAAAATGGATTGATACAGCGAGACCAGCTTTCCGGCAACTATCGGAATCGAAAACTCGTTGCTCGCAACCTGCCGGCCGCGCTCCCCCATAGCTTTGCCGGCCGCCGGATCGGCCAGCATCGCCACGAGCGCATCGCTCAGCGCGGAAACGCTGCAAGGAGTGACCAGGCCGGCTCCGCCTTGGGTGATTGCCGGATGAATGCCAATCTGATCCGAGATGACTACCGGCAGCCCGGCGGCCATAGCCTCGACCACGGCAACGCCAAAGTTCTCGGAATAAGAAGGCAGTACGAACACGCGAGCGCGCGCCAGTAAGTCCCGCTTGGGGGCGCCGGAAACAAAACCGGCCCACTCGATAGCATCGGCCACCTGTTCCCGCTCCGCCAGCAGGCGCAACGATTTTTCAAGTGGCGCACCACCGCTGCCGGCCACCACCAGGACGCTCTCCGGAAAGCGGCGCTTCACGCGGGCAAAGGCCTGAATCAGCAGATCGAGCCCTTTCTTTTCATCCAGCCGGGACATGAACAGAATCACCGGCTGGGCAACACCGCCGCCTGTGTGCTCGGGTGGCGCAAGATCCCCGGGAATGCGGATCGGATTGGGCACAACCACGGCGTTGGCGGCCACGCACAACCTTTCCGCCTCGGCTTTTTCCTGCTCGCTGGTGTACTGTACGGCGGCGGCGTGGAGTAAAATCCGCTTGTCGATGGCGGCAAACGATAAGCGCTTGAGAAATGGCTTGCGGTTCTCAAAGCCCCAGCGGTTCAGTACCCCCAATGGCCGCACGATATAAGGCACGCCTTTGGCACGCGCAATCATGGCCGCCGCCGTGGATGCATATGCGAACACGGTATGAATGTGGACCAGGTCGTACTCATGCATGTGCCGCCAAAGCCAGGAGGAAAGCGGCAGGGAACAAGTATACGGGCGGATCTGACGCGCGAAATACCAATAGGTGACCTCGCCTTCACGCACCGGGACGCCATGCGCAACCGGGAGACGGGTGGGGCCATTGTCATCCGTGGTGGCGACATCCACGCCGATGCCGCATTCTGCGAGGCCTTCGGTCACCATCCGAATGACTTGGCTCGGTCCACCACGGAAGGCGGCGACCGACGGAATCACGTGGAGCACTTTGAGGGGCCGCGTGGCGGCGCCCTGCTGGCTGGGCGTGAAAGAAGGCGCTACGGTAAACATGGAGACTTAGCCTGCGACTTTAGCCTGCAACCGGCACCGGCCGCGCGGCGCGCCGGCGAGGCGCATTCCGGCCGCTCAGAATGTTGAACGCATAGGCTATGGCCAGGCTGCCGGCCGCCGAGGCCACCACTTCCACCAGAGAACCGCCCACTTGCTGCATGGACAAACCCACCAGATAAGCCGGGATGAACCGGTTTACGGAACCGCTGAGCAGGGCACGCGCGGCTACGCGATCCAACCAGGCCAGCACACCTCCGAAAAGAAACAATCCGAAAAATACCATGGGTGAACCGAAATTCACATAGAATTCCATTATTTGCCCAATCCCTACGCTGGTGCCCTCCGCGAATTCGATTCCGGTGTACTGGCTGACCAGGTTGCCACTCCCGGCAGTTGGCTTGTCCGGCCAGAGAAGCCGCGGGATCAGACCCAATGCGGCGTCCCGCAAAGTTCTCCCGACGGCCCACTCTTTCGTGTTCTCAATATAGACGACTGCCGCGCCCACCAGATAATTTTGATTCAGCCGGCCATCAATCGCCGCCATATGGTGCGGGTCCTGCGGTGAAAACCATTCGAAATTGCCAAAGGTATTCGCCATTTGTGTGAGCCGGTTGGAATAGGCTTGCTTTCCCCAGACTGCGCGCCGCAGGTCACTGCGGTCCCGCATATACGTTACAAAAACACTCAGGCCCAGGTAGCCTCCCACCAGACCCCATACGGCGAGCTTCGCGAAATTCTTTTTGGGCATCCAGATGAGAGCGGCAATTGCTATGGGGAGAAGTGCTACGATGCCGAACCCCAGGAATCCGGCTCGAATCACGGTCATAAACGGGAACAGGAAACTAATAAGGACCCACTGCAGCGCGCCCCGGCGATCGCCTCTGCGGTAAGCGCTCCAAACGGACAACACCACCCCGGCGACCAGAAACAATTGGCCCCCTGAGAGAATGGCCGCAACTCCATTCACTCCTATGGCCAGCGAACTCAGCACATAAAACACCAGGCCCAGATACAAAAAGCGGTGCCGAATTTGCCGTGGGATTTCGGGTGGCGGGCCGAACGTTTTCTCGCGAGAACCGGTCAGGTACGTTACCAGAGCCGCACCCACGGTAAAACCTAGTAACCCATACAGGCCTTCGCGCGCTCCAAGAAGCGAAAAATTTGCATTCTCACCGCAGTACCAGGGCAAGAAGTAAACCGGGATAGCAATCCAATGAGTAATCCAAAAGTTAGCCAGATAGCACACTTGCAGGCCTACATGCCTGGTGCTGCTATTGGCGGAGCGAAACAGCCGGTAAACCAGGAACAGGGTAAGAATGCCCCCGGCGACAAATATAAGAAACAGTTCCTGCCGAATGCCGTCGTCGCAAGCCGCAAGATTAACAGGATCCATGGTGATTGGTCTTCAACAAAGATGCGGCGCTTCCTAGCGCGTAGCGCAATGCTGTTCTTCCCCTGTCCGGACGCTTTTGAGATTATCCAAAAACAGCCGCGGCCAGCTTTCCGGCGGACCCGCTAAGGGTCCTTCATAAAAATTGCGGTTCACTGCCTCCGGACGGATCGGCTGATGGATATGATCGGGGTGCAGGATCAACGCGCAGTCCCCCAGGAATCCCGCCCAGTACGAAAACGTGCTGCCCGCCGAGCAAATCAGGACTTTACTGCGGCTCATCGTCAGGATATCGACTATCGAGGAGCGGCGGGGCGCCAGCGAGGTATCCGGCAGATCGAGCAATTCGCCGAGATCCTCTTTTTTCCCATCGCTAAAAACTTGCACGGGCAATCGAGAGCCATGCAAGTGGCGCATCTGGCCGATCAGGTTGCGGAAATATTCGAGTGGGGTGCGCGTATTGCCAACCTGATCAAACCGCTGGCCGGCCTTCAATTTCAGGAAGTCACCCATCCGCACGTGTACGGCCACCACGGGCATCTGCTGCCGTTCCAGTTCTTTCATCCGGGCAGGAGTCAGCATCCCCATCAAGGCTTCGCGTACCTCGGTCCGGTGCGCGCGGATATCGCCAAAAAAGTCTTCCCAGGACGGCACGGCAGAATATTCATAAATGACCTCCGCCGCCGGATTGATGGGCTCGACCGGAGGCTCGGAAATCACTTTCCAACTCCGTCCGGCATCGAGGACAGGCTGGCCGATTTCGCGGGTCGGCTGGAAGTAGTTCCAGTAAAACCGGAAATCGCCATGCAGCAGGGGGGCCAGGTGCAACCGGGTCCATCCGCTCACGTGCAAGGGAACATAGTTCAGCCGGGAGAAGGCGTACGCCTTTGCCCAAACGAGCAACTTGTTGCCGAGGCCCGCGTTCGGCAGCTTGGCATGGCAATAAGCGAGGTATCTGTGTGCTGGCATAATCAGCCTCTCCAGGACCGTTACCGGATGGCTTTCGGGGCGCCACTCCTCTCTAACGAGGAGGCCATCGCCTCAAAGTCAGCGGCAGCATGATCCCAGGTGCGGAGCTGGTTATTTTTGTTGGAATACCGCACCATTTCCGCTAATTGCGGCCGGTGCTCGTCGGCCCACCGGAGGCAGGCCACAAATGCCTCGGGATTGCGAATCGGCAGTACCCACCCGTTACGTCCGTTGCTTACCAGATCCGGCCCGGCGCAGTTGGTGGTGGTGAGAAGCGGGAGAGCATTGGCCTGCGCCTCGATCAGGACGGAGGCGAAACCGTCTTCAATGGTCGGGAACAGGAATATGTCGGCTTCGGCATACCATTTCTGCAGTTGCGCATGGGGTTGCGGAGCGAGCAGTTGCGCATGCTTGCGCAGCACTGGTAATAAGGGCCGCACCTCAGGGGTTACCGGCCCGATCAGACGCCATTCGAACCGGCCGGCGGGTGAATGCTCGATAATCTGTGCCAGGTCCCAACATCCTTTGCGCATCGAGAGGGTTCCCACGTACAGAATACGAAGGGGCGCTCCACTGAGGATGCGCCGCGAGCGCTCGTCGACGATCTGGTCGGACGCACGGAATAGCGCGGCGTTTACGCCTAAGGGGAGCACGGCCAGCCGTTCGGGAGAAACACCTTCCGTGGTGAAGGTTTGCTGCGCGAAACTGGAGAGCGTGAGGATTTTGGTAGCGAGCTGGTACTCCCGTTCTTCGCGCTCCACCATTTCTTCTCCGGGACCTTCTACGCTCACGCCGGTGCGCGCGGATTCCTCATCGAGCAGGCGGGCTTGTGTCCGGATATGGGAGGATCCCCGAAATAATAGAGAGGGTGTATGGGACCCTTGCAAATTCTCCAGCAGCTCTTTCGATACGCCGCTATAGCAGTGGACGCAGTCCCAATCCCCGGGCCGCACCACCCGCGCCGCCCAGCGGCCGAGCAGCCGGCAGAGCTGCCAGTCGGCATCCCGCCGCAGGGCGGCTGAGGGCAGAACGCTGGCCACCCGGGAAAGGGCCGCATGGGACAGGCAACTGCGGACGTCCTTCAGGGACGGGTCGAACCGCTGGATATACCAGCGCGGGCAATTCGTGAACAGCGTCACTTCGTGCCCGCGGCGGACCAACCCACTGGCCAACTGCAGGGCGTGGAAACGGCCGGGGACGACAAAGGCGACTCTCATACAGGAAGCGCAAATGCCTCAGTGCGGGCGCAATATCTGTAACAGCCGGTCGCTATAGGTATTTCCGCCCCCGGTGACCAAGGCATGGGCCGCCGCCGCCAGACGGTGGCGTTCGGCGGGGCGATCCATCAGCCAGCGGGTTTTTTCTACCATTTCGGCAATATTTTGGAAGTAGAGCACGGCAGCGCCCTCCGCTCCGAAGATTTCCCGGTGCTCTGCGGTATTTTCGGCCAGCATGCACCCGGACATAGCCGGGATCTCGAAGGTTCGCATGCAATGGCCATCGCGGTTGGCGCGCCGCACCAGGCACAAAGCCACTTTGGCTTTGCTGGTGGCCGTCTTTACCACCCCTGGTGGCAGGATACCGCGGGCGTATGGCCTGGTCTCCGGGTAGCGGTCCCAATAACCGCCATACAGATGCAATTGAAAGCCCGCCTTACCCAGCGCACTCAGAAAAGGCACCCTGTCCTTATCGGCTCCCCCCACAAACACCACATCCGGACCGTCCCCGTTTTCGTGTTCCGGGAGACCGGAAGTGTGCAGTTCCGGATGGTACGCAAAGGGCAGGAATGAGACCCCCTGTGCGCCGCTTTTCCGTAAATCCTCGAGGGTGGCACGCTTGGTGGAAAACACCCGGTCGTAACAGGGCAGGGCTTCGAGAAACCAGGGCGCAAGGTGACTGGGGTTCCACGGATCATCGGTCAAATAATTCAATACCCGTATCCCCGCCCGCTTCAGTTCGATCAACGTCCGGGAGGTGACCGGCGCGATGCCCGTCGCGATTACCACCGAGACTCCCGTTTCCGCGCACTGCTTTAGTAAACCTTTTCCGTACTGGCGGAGTCTCACAGGGCGCCGCTGCGCCAGCCGCCAATAGGCCGCCCGCAGCCAGCGGGGACCCTCGGAAGCCATACGGGAATCGTAGAGCGCCGCATCCATCCCCAACGTTTGGGCTGCATGGTAGAAATGAGATCCCACATGTTCGGGAGAGGCATTGCCTACGATCAGCAGCTTTTCCGCCATCGGCGTGATCCAGGCTTTACGCCTTAATGGCTTGGACGTAGACGCTGTACGGAACCGGGGGATTCAGCCGGTCTAGCAAGGTGAACGGCCAAGCCACCAGAAACAACGGGAGAGCGGCGGCCTCGCCGAAACGGCCGCGGATACCACGAACGAACCGGTCCAAGGCCAATAACTGAGAAGACCCCAAACCTGCCTGCGCCTCGATGCGGAACCCGGCCGGCTCCAGCAAAGCGCGGTAACTTTCCCAGGTGTAGCCGTCCCGCACGTGGCCCCCGTCCTCAGGACCGTTGACCCGTCCCAAATTGTGCTCCGGATGCCGGGCATTGGGACAACACAGATGCAGAACCCCGCCCGGATTGAGGAGCTGGTGGAAAATCGCCACCACCTCGCCATCGCGCGCAATATGCTCTAGCGTCTCCGAACAGATGATCTGATCGAATTTACGGCCCAGCCGGCACAGATCGTACAGATTGCAGACGGTAAATTCGAGCCGCTCCCGGCCAGTGCCGCCCCAGCGCGTGAAAAACTCACGATTGCGCAGGATCTGGTCTTGATCCAGAGTTACCCCCAGTACCCGGTTCCCCTTACGGCAGGCTTCCAGGGACAAGGCTCCGTTGCCGCAACCGGCATCCAGCGTTTCCAGAGGGCCGGCCCGGAAGAACCGTGGCAGGAACCGTTTGCGGCAATGCGTGTGGAGGTCCAGCCCGGGAAACAATAGCCACTTCACCCAACCCTTCAGCCAAGACATCAAAAAAACACCCTCACGATTCAAATCCCCCAATCCGGCTGCGCCGGCGCCAACCGGTCCGCGTAACACCCGTCTAGGACGCTGTGAAAGGCCGTGGCAATCCCGCGAGCGGCGTCTTCAATCCCATAAGCCGCCACCGCCTCCCGGCAGGCTTTCCGGGTACTCGAAAGCTTTACGAGCGGCAGCATGCGGCCGATGGCATCGGCCAGGCTCTCTCGCGAGCCAGCCAGGCAGACCGCGCCCGTGGAGGCATGGATCAGATCGGGAGCCGCCCCCACCGCCTCCGAGACCACGCAAGGGACGCCATGATGCAGCGCTTCATTCACCACCAAACCCCAGGTTTCCGAATGAAGGCTGGGCAGAAGAAACAGGTCGGAAGCGTGAAAATAGGGGCTCAGATTCTTCTGCTTCTGAAATCCCAGAATCCGCACGCGCACCGGCGGGCCGGTTTGGCTGATGGCCTGGAGCTGGTCCCGCAACTCTCCTTCCCCCATGAAGAGCACCCAGCAGGACCGCCGCTGGTTTTCGGGCAGCAGTTTTACGGCTTCCAGAATCAGGTCCGGCGCTTTGCGCGGGCTGAGTTTTCCGGAAAAGAGCAATACCACGTCCTCCTCCGCGATCCCCAACTCCTGGCGTGTCCGGCTGCGCCAGCGCCCCCGGGCGTCTTCGTCACATTCGAAAGGAGCGGTATCGACGCAATACGGAGAGAAAATCAGCTTCCCGGGACTACAGCCGAGCCGCGTTAGATGATCGTAGGAATGCCGGCCGATGTACAGCACCTTGGCGCAGCGCGCATATAACCGCTCTAAAGCCCGGTCCCGCAGCCAGGATTTCAGCCGGCTGCGCGCGCGGGCGTGATCGGTAGTTTCCGCGCGGAACAGCAGCGCGTTTTTGCGTTTCCACAGGTGATACCACGCTGACCGGTAAAACGCCCCGCTGTAACCCGGCAGGAGAACCACCGCATCCTTGCTTCGGTGCAGGATTCCGTCGAGCGTTTTTCCCAGGCCGCCGGCCGTGATATTCTCCCAGCTCGCCGCGCCACCCTGCCCGGCCCGTGATAGAAACACGGCTTCGTATCCAGCCAGCAGATCGGTATCCCAGGCAAAGAAGGTTTTGAATTCCTTGTCTTGATAGCCGGCCACGCTGAAATCCGAACCGTAGATAACGGTTACCGGTATCCCGAAGCGCTGCTCGAGCGCGCTATAAACGGGAGCATGGTACTGCACCGGATGCGTCTCGATGATTAATAATTTGGGCTGGGAACGCATGCTGGCGAGTGCTTAGAGTGCAGAAAAGGGGGCCATCACCGCGGCCAGACGGGCCTGAAACTGGTCGAATGAGAAATATGTGTTTACGCGCCGCAAACCGGCCTCCCCCATTTCCCTGCGCAGCGCCGGATTGCGGAGCAATTCGACAAGCACACGGGCCAGCTCCGGAATATTGTCCTGATCCACCAGAAAGCCGGTTTTTCCATGCTCCACCACTTCCCGGGCACCATCGTGCGTGCTGGCCACACAAGCCACGCCATGCCGCATGGCCTCGAGATAAACCAGTCCGAAACCTTCGCCCCGCGACGGCATGGCGAACACCGAGGCGCGGGCATACAGCATGTCCAAAGTAGCGTCGCTGACGCGCCCGGTAAAGAGAATCGCTTCTCCGGTTCCGGTGGCGGAGGCTGCCGCTTGCAATCGTGGCAGATCATCGCCACTGCCTACGATCACCAGTTGCGCATCGGGGATGGATTGCCGCACCAGAGGCCAGGCCTCGATCAGTTGGCCGTGTCCTTTGTAACGCTCGGAACTGGAGATGCGGCCTACGATGAGCACCGCATGCGGGCCCACCCGGGCGGTCACCTCCGCGTCGTGTCCCACGCCAAGAAGCTCCGCGGTTCCCCTACCCGCTGAGCCGGTCTCGCCGGGGGGGAGTGAGAGGTGGCAGACTTCGATGGGGCCGATATCGGGATGGGCTTTCGCCACCTGCCCGGCCGTGTGATGCGAAACGGCGATACGGATGGCGGCCGCGCGCAGCACCCGCTTTTGCCACGGCGACAGGGGACGCCATACCTCAACGCCGTGTAGAACCACCGCATACGGCGCCCGCTGCGCCGGTGGAATCAGATTCTGCACCGCCGCAATTCCCACATGGTCAAACAGAATCCATTTCGCCTGGCCGTGCCATTGGAGCCGCGATAGTTCCCAGGCAAAACGCAGCTTATCGGTCACCTTCGGTTGCCGGGAGTTTTTTTCGAGCAGCGTCACCAAACGGCGGTTGGTTCCGGCAAATTTCTCCAGCGCATGCCATAAAAGGACCGAAACCCGCGCCACCCCGCCATGCCCGCTTTCCTGGGTGATCGTGCCCAGAACGGCCGCCGGTCCGCGCCGGCATGTAGGCTCGCTCTCTTGCCGGGCGAAGTTCCGCGTATCGGGTTGGCTCGCGATCAATGCCCCATGCCTCAACAAGAGCCGGAAAGCGCCAGAGGGCGCGTGCGCGCCAGCAGTTGCCCGTAGAGAGACAACATGTCGGCCGCCACCGCTTCCATGGTGCGTGGCGGCCGAACGCCCCGCTGCAGCTTCCGCAATAAATCCGGCTCCCCGCACAGGCGGCGCAAGGCCGCGGTCCACCCGCTGACGGAGCGGGGTTCGACCAGCAAGCCATCGATTTCCTGCCGGACCAGCTCCCGAATACCGCCTAAATCGGAGCCGATTACCGGAATGCCTGCCGCGAATGCTTCGAGCACCACCAAAGGGCCCGTTTCCAACCACTGCGACGGCGCCGCCAGCACGTCGTAATCCCGCAAGCGCCCGATCACCTGATGCGACGCCAGGGCCGCAGGAAACCGGACGCGCGCATCGCACTGTTGCTGGAGCTGACTCCAATAGGCATCCGTGTCCTGTACCACCCCGTAGACGTCCAACACCACCGGCAGATCCGGGTCGGCGGCAATCGCCCGGATGAGGATGTCTAATCCTTTGACCGGGGTAATGCGCCCGAGAAATGCGATCCGGCACGGGGTCTTCACCTTGCGGGAATATTCCGGCGCGTCAGCGGGCACTTCGCCCGCCGGGAGTCCATGCCGGCACAGCCGGATTTTTTCGCGAGGCACCCCGTTGGCGGCCAGCAGATCCGTTGTCCAGGAGCATAAAGAGACCACTTGGTCTACTTCTTCCATGAGATTCCTGAAGGCTTCGTGCCGCAGCGCCACCAGGTCTGTCATGCGTAGAGCAGTCCATAGCCCCCCGGAAAGCTTCCCCTTTCCGATGGCCCGCCCGGCGGCTGGCGGAATCCGGGAAACCATCCCGGCCAAGCAGCGTCTCAAGCCCATGCTCTCTAACGAGCAGGCGGTACACGCGCGGACATCCAAACGGCCATCGCACAACTCCGTTCCCCAGCGCAGCAGAGTGCCGCGCTGACAGCTTGCGGTCGGCGTGTGATACGTGAAGACCACCGGGAGGCCGGCGCGTTTCGCCGCTCTAGCCACCCGTAAGGACACGCCGAAAGTAAAAGCGTGCAGGTGCACCAGGTCCGGACGGGCCGCTTCCAAGACACGCTCAAAAGCCGCGGCCGCGGCCGTATCCCCTTCCCCATAGAAATCCCGCAAGTCTACCCTGTCCGCTACGGGAAACCGGTGGACCTCCAACTCCCCTACGGTGTATTGCTGCGCGCGCGCGCCTGCCGCCGCGATCACCACCTCCGCGCCCCGTCTGCGCTGGGCCACCGCAAGGTTCTGGACATACACCTCCGTGCCGCCCATGGGATCGGGGTGAAAGCAGAATGGGGCGTGCAGAATCTTCATGCCGCCGCCGCGCAATCCGTTCTATACACCCACGGCCCAAGCGAATCATCCAAAGTGTAACCACAGCCGCGAATGAACCGGTCGAAATCGCTGCCGCTCAGCCCGCGCGCCTCCAGAATCCCGTTGTGTATCTCGATTACCATGTTGCGGATCATGCCGCTCCGCAGCACTTCTCCGGCATTCATGAATACATCCCACTCCGCCCCCTCGATATCGACCTTCATGAGATCGCAACGGATAATGCGCGAGAGCGCGAGAAAGCTCCCCAGTGTCTTGCTGGCCACCCGCTCCTTGGGCAGGATGCTCCGCAGTTTCGGACGGCTGGTGTAGAGGGAGCTGGCTCCGGGACTCGCTTCAGGCATCAGCATAAGGTCCAATTCCCCGTCTACGCCGGACACCAGGAGACGCTGCACTTCCACATTGGCACAGCCGTTCAGTTCGAGATTTGTATGAATCACCGTTTGTAAGCGGGATTGCGGCTCTACGGCAACTACTCTTCCCCCCGGCCCCACCAGGCCGGAGGCGATGACACTGAAATAACCTTCGTTGGCGCCCAAATCGATAAATGTATTGCCGGGATGGAGGTATTTGTGCAGAACCGCAACCACCTGCGGCTCATACTCACCCGTCTCCAGAAAACAGCCGCCAAACATGGAGACGGGCGCAATGGCGAATAAACCATGCGGCGTCGGATACGGCTTGCGCCGCGTGAGGCCACAAAGCGTGCTCAGTAGCGAAGCCACTGGCGCGGGACGGACTCTCCGCAGCAGGCCCGCGGCCACGAGTTCCAGGGACGAAAACGGATTGTGAACGGCCGGCGATTCTTGGACCATTCCGTTTTTGTGTGGATAGATAACCTTCAGCGAACCGATGCCGTCGGAGCAGGGTGCAGGAATCGCAGGCGGGGCCGGCAAATATGCAGGCAGGCCACCGCATAGCGGTATGGCAATAACCGGAAAACCATACGCGAAATCCAATTACTGCCTGGCGTAAAGCCTGCGGCAAATTCCGTTATGGCGTCACAAGCGCGTTGGTACGTCAGCGGGTCATTCCCGCAGGCCGATATCGCCACGGTGTGCAGCGCACTTCTGACTGCGTCGCGCTGCCGCCTGCTGAAACTCCCCTGGCTTTCCCAATATTCCTTAACTTCTAATGCATTGGTCAGACAGTCGCGGATAAAAGCGGTGTTGTTCCGCTTGGATAAGGAGCTTTTGGCATGTTCCCGATAAAACGCCATCAACCCCGGGCAATAGACGAACTTCGCCTGGTGGAGCGCGCAATCCAAAGCAAAGCGGGCATCTTGAATCACCGGCAGGCGCAAATTCCAGGAACCCACTTTGTCCACGATCCCCCGGCGGAATAAGTATGCGGCCGGCGGGCACCAGAAGTGGGTGAGCAGCTCCACCGCGGGATCGTCCTGCAACTGCCGGCGGATCACTTCCCCTTCTACAAAATCGCCGGGCTGCTGTTCCGCCAGCCTCTGCCAGTCTCCATAAGCGACATCCGCGCCGGTATGCTCGAGCGTGGCGTGCTGCGCCTGCAGTTTGTCCGGCGCCAGCAGATCGTCGGCATCGAGATATTGCACGAACTCCCCGCGGACGTGCGCGGTTCCCAGGTTCCGGGCGGCACTGGCGCCCCGGTTTTCCGTGCGGATAATGCGGGCATCCGGACAAGCCCGGCGCGCCACTTCCGCGCTGCCATCGGCCGAGCCGTCGTCGACTACAATCACTTCGAAATCAACCCCCTTCTGGGAGGTGACACTGGCGAGGGTGGCCGGTAACCAGCGGGCAGCATTATAGCACGGGATTACTACGGAGATAGCCGGCATTATGCGCTGAGCACGCGCGGGGCAGGTTCCGGGACCGGCGTTCCGCAAACCGCCAGCACGGTGGTGCTCCAGGCCCGCGACCAATGCGCCCGCCCCTCCCGAAACTGCTGCCAGCAAGCTTTGACGGCCTTCGGGTTCAGAGGGCCTCCGGCCGTGGCCAACTCCTCCAGTTCGCCCGCATGCCGTTTCATCCAGTGCGCGAACGGGAAAGTAAAGCCGCGTTTGGGGCGCGCGGCAATCTCCCGCAGCTTGGGGTGGGCGGCCGCATCGAGCAACACCGGCTTGTTCACCGTTCGCGAAACTTTGGCTTTTCCCGCCATCCGGGAGCAATGCTCCACCAGCACGTGATCGAGAAGCGGCACCCGCAGTTCGATCGAATGCGCCATGCTGAAGACATCGGAGTCGCGCAAAAGCTGGTCGTGCAGGTAGCGCTTCATCTCCAGATAATGCACCCGATGGATATCGCCGTCTGCTTTCCCTGCCTGACGAATCTCTCCAAACTCCCGTTCCAGAATAGCCGCGAGTTCGGTTTCGCTCATGCCCAGAAGGCCGCACACCGTGTGCGGATCGAAAAAACCTCGAAACAGCAGATAAAGCCCTTCCTCCAGGCGCCGGCCGCGCAGATAGCTCCAGCGGCCCCAGCGGTCTTCCTTCTGGTGGGCGGCGTACGGCTCGATCAGGGAAACCAACCCCTGCCGGAAGCCTGCCGGCAATCCGGCCAAGGCATGCATCAGGGCGGAAGCCCGTGTCAATAAGTGGTAGTGGCGGTAACCGAAAAAGACCTCATCCCCGCCCAGCCCCGAAAGTACCACTTTCAGACCCGCCTGCCGCGCCGCCTTGGATACGAAATAGGTGTTCACCCCGTCGGCGGTGGGCTGGTCGATTGCCTGCAAAATCTGCGGTAGCTCCTCCAGAAAATCACGGCTGGAGATGGGCACTTCCACATGATTAGTGCCGAAGGCGAGGGCCGCATCCCGCGCCGCTTCCGCCTCGCTGAATTCCGCTTCGGGAAAGGTTACGGTAAGTGTCAGGGCCGGTGTTTCCCGCAGACGGCTGATGGCTGCCGCCAGGGCCCCCGAATCGAGTCCGCCGCTGAGAAATACCCCCAGCGGCACATCCGCCAGCAGATGCCGCTCCACCGTGTCGCGGAAAATCTCGCGCAGGTCTTCGGCACTGCCGGACGCGTATTGGAGATTCCAATACTGCTCGACGCGCGCACCGCCCGGCCCGGCCGCGAGAAACGCGCCGGGAGGCAGACAATTGATGCCCCGGATATAGGTGCGCGGAAAAGGAATCGATCCCAAACAAAGAAACCCCGCTAGAGCTTCCCGATCCGGCTCGGAAGCGGCTATTGCCCAGCGCAGCGGCCGTACCTCGGAGGCGAACAGGATCCGCTCCGGCTCCCTGGTGTAGTACAGCGGTTTGATGCCTACCCGGTCGCGCGCCAGATAGAACCACGGCTCCTTCTGCGTACTCCGGGCACGGGCGTCGTAAAGGGCAAAAGCAAACATCCCGCGCAGCCGCCCCAGCAACCCGGCCATGCCCCACTCTTCGTAGCCGTGCAGCAGAATCTCCGTGTCCGATTGGCTATGAAAGCTGTGGCCTGCGCGGCGCAGCTCCGCGCCCAGTTCCCGGTAGTTGTAAATCTCCCCGTTGAAGACGGTCCAGATGGTCCCATCTTCGTTGCACATCGGCTGGGTAGCGGCCTCGGAAAGGTCGATGATGGACAGCCGGCGATGCCCCAGCACGGCCGGCCCGTGGGTGTATATGCCGTCGCCGTCCGGACCCCTGTGGCGGAGCATTGCCATCATCCGCCCGACCAGTTCTTCATCAGCCGGTTGGGCCGTTGCGTCGGAGCGAAGGATTCCTGCTATGCCACACATTGCATTTTCCTGGATCGAGTGCCGCTTGCCTTAGCCAAAGTTACGGTTGGGTGCGTATGGATAAGTTCATTGCGCCGCGGATTTCACAAAGACAGCGTCGGCCCAGAGCGCTTCGCCACATTGCCCCAAAAATGGCGGACTGACATTCCACAGTGAAAATCCCAGTCCCGCCAGCAACATCCAAAGCGCAGGGAAGGTATCGTCATCAATGTAATGCGACTGCAAGTTCGCCTCAATGAGGATGGCGCGTGTATTCTCCAAAACTTTTCGGGCGCCTGTCAGCACGGCGCGCTCAAAACCCTGTACATCGATTTTCAGCAGGTCAATGGTTGCCGTTTCCGGCAACAGGCTGTCCAATGTGCACACTTCGACTTGCCTGGTATCCACTACCTGGCTGGCGAGCTGGCCATAATGCCGCTTCAGAAATTCGGACCTTGGCTGGAGAACCGAAGCAAAATCCGAAGAGCGGGTAATGTGCAGTTCGACCTGGCCCTTCCGGTCGCCCAGCGCCTTATCAAAATACCGCACTCCGGGATGATTGCCGATGCGCTGTTTACAAACCTTCATCGCTTCCGGATTCGGTTCGAAAATCCAAACCTCCCGAACCGGCAGGACACTCATCAGGGAACCGATCCATTGGCCATGGTTGGCTCCCACATCAATGACAAATTGGGGGGAGCTTTTGAATGCCGGCGGCAAAATCGAGAGGCGCGAATGGAAGATGGCGGAGCGCTTGGCCGTAACAAAGGCATCCCGCCACGGCTGGCTGGAAACGGGAGCCAGTACCCTCTTGGCATTGATGATTTCCGTAAGAACGGTAGGGAACAAAGCCTCGATGGTATTCCACAGGTTCGGCATGCTGTTATAGCTGGACCGAGTATTCAGCCTGATCCACGGAGACAGTCTTCCAATCGAGTCCCAACATCAATAGCCCGGAGCGATTGTGGTTCTCGTCAGCATAGTTCGCATTCACTCCGTTGACATTATAGAAATCGACCGGTTGTTGGAGGACACCGAAAGTAATCCAGCCGACCATGTGAATGCCGATTGACAATGAGATCAGGTATTGCCTGGGCAAAAACAGATTCTCAGGCAGGCGGCAAACTGCTTCGTACGTACCCGGCATCCGGAAAGTGTTAGGGAGTGGATCCAGGTCGTCATCGAAGGAGCGCCAGAGCGTGACCCCATCTATAGTCATTACATCAATGCCGACCCGCAGGCCTTTCACCATCCGTTTGACGGCATAACGCAGCCGGACATCTACTGGGGCGCTGGTGAGAAAGGGCCCGATCTGGTTGTCCCCCTGTTCGATATTGGCATGCAACAGCCGGAAATCCGCATTATCCGGGTACTGGCTGGGATCAAATCCCGAGGCGCTGTTTTCCGGCTGCAGGTATTTGGCAATTACCTCGTCTGCCCGGCCGTGTTTGACCACCTGCCCTTGATGCAGCCAGACCACTTTGTGACATAACGTGGCCACTGCCGTCAGATTGTGGCTCACAAACAGCACCGTACGCCCTTGTTTGGCCACTTCTCCCATCTTGCCCAGACATTTCTTCTGGAAGGCGGCATCTCCCACCGCGAGGACTTCGTCAATAAACAGGATTTCCGGGTCCAGGTGCGCGGCCACGGCAAATGCCAGCCGCATGTGCATGCCGCTCGAATAGCGCTTGACCGGTGTATCGATGAAGCTGCCGACCTCCGCAAACTCCACAATGGCGTCGAATTTATGTTCGATCTCGGCGCGGCGCATGCCCAAAATCGCGCCATTCAAGTAGATGTTGTCCCGCCCGCTCAACTCCGGGTGGAACCCGCTGCCCACTTCGAGCAGCGAGCCGACCCGGCCGTGAATCTCCGCCCTCCCGGTGGTGGGTTCCGTAATGCGCGACAGGATTTTGAGCAGCGTGCTCTTGCCCGCGCCATTGCGGCCAATGACCCCCAGCACTTCTCCGTGCTGCACAGCAAAAGAGACATCTTTCAAGGCCCAGAAACGATTGCTGCCCGCCGGCTGTTTGGATCTCCGGCGGATGCGGTGTGGCCGCCACCCCGCCAACACGTCGCGCAAAGCTTTATAGCCCAGCCCGGCGGCCCCTATCTTGTATTGCTTGCCGATGCGATCGAGCGAAATTGCGATTTGGCCCATAGGAGCGTTCTGCTTCAGATGACGTCGGCGAAATTCTTTTCCATGCGCCGGAAATAGTAGGCTCCGCCTATCAGCAACAACATCGAAATCAGTATGGAGAATGCCAGCATCATGCCGGGCGGGTTGCCCGTCCCCAGCAAGGACCAGCGAAATCCTTCCACCACGCCCGTCATGGGATTCAGGCCATATAAACTCCGCCACGGCTCCGTCTTCACCAAACTGCTGGGGTACACTACCGGCGTGGCAAACATCCAGAACTGCACCAGAAACGGCACCACATAACGCACGTCCCGGTATTCCACATTCAACGCGGATAGCCACAAGCTGGCGCCCAGCGATGTGGTGATGGCCAGCAGCAGAAAGGCCGGCAGCCATAGCAGGTGAACCGTGAGATGCACTTTCTCAATCAGCATCAGCCCCATTAGCAAAACGAAAGACAAAGCGAAATCGACCAGCCCGGAGAGAGTAAAAGCTATCGGCACCGAAAGACGCGGAAAATATACTTTGGAGACCAGGTTGGCGTTACCCACCAGGCTGTTGGAGGATTGTGACAGCCCGTTGGCAAAAAAAGTCCAGGGCACCAGTCCCGCCAGCGAGAAGACCGGATAGGGGACGCCGTCGGAAGGCATCTTGGCGAGCCGGCCAAAAAACAGCGCGAACACCAGCATGGTAAACAAAGGCTGGATCAGGGCCCAGGCAGCTCCGATAGCGGTCTGCTTGTAGCGTACCTTGACTTCGCGCCACGTCAGAAAATACAAAAGCTCCCGGTATTCCCAGAGTTCCCGCAGGCGCAGCCCCACCCATCCCCGCTCCGGTTCAATGACAAACACGGGCGCCGGCGCAGTTGCCAGGGCCTCGTATCCCCTCTCTGCTGCCCAAGCCACTAGGCTTTCCCTCCTACCAATCTGCCTCCCACAAATCTGCTTTTCACGGGCCGGTTACTCCGTCTTGGCCGTGTAATAGGAATAGTGCGACTCGTAGTAGGCTCCATAGCGCTGGTCTTTGCTCAGATTAGGATTCCAGTCATTCAGCACCGTGCCCAGAATGGGGATGCCATCCTCCCAGAGCCGCTGCCGGCAGGCTAAAGCCGCCACCCGGTTGGTGTGATCGGAGCGCAACACCAGAACCACCCCGTCAGACAGACGTCCAATCAAGCGCGCTTCGGAGAATTGCAGCAGGGGCGGCGTATCGATGATCACCATATCGAACTGCCGCCGTAACGCGGCCAGCAGCAGGGGAACTTTAGGAGAATTAAACACCTGGTGGATCAGTTCCGGAGCGATCGTCCCGCCGGCCATGGCAAACAGGCCGGGTATATGTGTAGGCTGCACCATATCCGCGATGCGGTCCGGCTGAAAGTTGCCTTCTTCCAGAATCAGGTCGCTCCAACCCCTGGAGGTGGATAAACCAAACAGATCGGCCAGGCGCGGCCGGCGCAGATCCGTTTCGAGCAGCAGCACGCGCCGGTTGGTTTCCGCGCGGGCTATGGCGATGTTGGTGGCCACCGTGGTTTTGCCCTCCGCGGGGCCCGGACTACTCACTACCAGCACCGTGGGAGATCCCCCGGATTTTCCATTGATAGTGAGCGACGCCAGGGTAAGCCGGAAGGATTCGGCAAACAGGCTGGGTTTCTCCGTCCAGGTGATCAATTCGACCCGCTTGCCATTCTTGCCATTTCCATGGCCGTTCACCGGCACGACATGCGGCGGGTTTTTACTGCGGGAGAAGCGCCGTCCCGGTTTGCCATTCTCCACCATCGTGGGGATGACCCCCAATTCGGGAACGTTGAGCACCCGGGAGGCGTAGCCCGGCAATCCGAAGCGCTCCTGCTGGCGCTTCTGCTTGCGCCCATCCAGGAGGAAACAGGTTACATAACCGAGCAAGCCCCCCAGCGCCAAACCGGTGGCGAGATGCCGCGGCAAATTCGGTCCGACAGGCCTGGCAGGCGTTATAGCGGCGTCTACCTGGCGGGCGGTTTCGAGCGAGAAAGCCGAGGCCATCGAGGTCTGATTACTCTGTTGCAATAACGAGTTCAGTTGCTGTTGCAGGATGGCCACTTCGCGCTTCAGTGACCCATACTCGGCGGCTTTATCCGCTTCGCCGGTAATTTCGCTGGCCTGTGCCCGATAAGCCTTCTCCAGCATCTTTTCTTTGTTCACGGCCTCTTCGTAATCGCCTTTGATGCGGTTCAGAATATTGTTCCGTTCGACATTCTGCGCCGTCTCCAATTGCGAGAGCTCCGCCTGCAACTTCTGCACCTTGTAATGCTGGGGCGTCAGAACGGTCTCGAGTTGCGCCAGGTCAGCCTTTTTCTTGTCGATATCGAGTTGCTGCGCGCTCAACACCTCGCTCAGCTCCGAAGGGAGGCTTTCAATGGGCCGGTTCAGCGAGGACTTATAGAGTGTCTCCTTGGCGATGCGGTCGGTTTGCGCGGCCGTCAGGGCCTCCTGTAAATGCTTTAATTGCGTGCTGGACAAGGTATCCGGGTCGGCTACGAAAAGATTGCCCGACTTGCGGCTGAATTCCTGCAGGCTGTTTTCCGCCTTTTCCAGCCGGTCCTTGGTCTCTTCCAGTTGCCCCTGCAGCCACTCCGAAGTTCGCTGGGAACTGGTGGAATGGATATTCCTGTTCTGGTACTGATACTCTGCGGCCAGCGCGTTGACAAAGTTGGCGGCGACTTCCGGCACCGTCGAATCGCAACTGATCTCGATAATCCGGGTGCCCGGCAACACGCGTACGGCGAGCGTTTCGCGCGCTATCACCACCCCCTCCCGGAATGCCTCCACCGGCTCTTTGGGCACGATGCCCAGCCGGCTGCGGAGTTTGCTGAAGGGATCTGCGGGAGCCGACACCACCGCCGAGCTTTCCCGCTGCAGCCGGTCGAGCGCCGGCGCCTGGATTGAGTTGCTGCGGATAATGGCAATTTGCGTTTGCGCGTTCAAGCCGGTTTCCGAGTAACTTCCCGTCATCGGATCGACCGCCCCGAGGGTGTTCATGAAGTTCCCGCTGATCGGTTGCAGCTCCAAAGTAGTCGCAGCCTCGTAGATGGGTGGCCGTGGCACAAAAACCGCGAACCCCACGGCCATCCCCAGCAGGCAAAACAGCGCCATCCAAAGCTTATGCCCGGTGATGACTTTCCAATGGCGCTGCCAGCCACCGGATTCCGCAGTAGTGTTTCCGTCGTCCCTCTCTGCCTCGAGACTCAGCGGGCGCTCCAGGTGGGAGGGGCCGTAAGAACGAACGACGGACGGTTGGAGATCTCCATTGGGTTGCATGCTTGTCCTCTGCTAACGAACCGCCACGTAAATCAAAGTAGTAATCAGTGCCGGGATAACGTAGATGGAATATCTTCCGATATTACTGCCCACGGAGTTTTTCCGGGGCACATAGAGCAGGTCATTCTGCTCCAACGGAAAATCATTGGTCTTGCCGGCCAGGATGAGTTTGATATTGACGGGGATTTCCGCCCGCTTAGCTGAGTTCACCACCGGCCGCAGTACGCGCGCCTTGGCCGGGTCCGCGTCGCGCGTCAGCCCGCCCGCCATGCTGAGCACCTGCACTACCGACAGCGAGTCCCTCTCTCCCAACTCAAAGCCGCCGACATGAGTGACCTCGCCATTTACAAAAACCTGTTCCGCCCGCGCCACCGAGATCTTGTCGTAGGGCTGCAGTACGATGTCCTCGGCAGGGTTCAGATTTTCCCGCAAGCTGCCCATCCCGATCTCCACGGTACTGACGCCCTGAGCCTTGTTCACCACCGCGTTGGACAGCGGAATGGGTCCCTCTTCGAGCTGGCGCGTGATGGTGATTCTCCGGCTGGCATAAGGCTCCAGACCCCCGATAGCCGCCAGCATATCGATCAACGTACGGCGCCCTTGCAGCGGATAGATTCCCGGATGTGCGAAGGCTCCCAGGAAAAACACCGGCTCGGAGCGGTACTGCACCACCGTGACGCTGACCTGCGGGTTCCGCACATAGGTGGCCAGCCGCTTGGTTAATTCCGCTTCCAGTTGGTCTACACTGAGACCTCCCGCCTTCACCGTGCCTACCAGGGGCAGATCCATATTGCCATCCGTATCGATGCGATAGGGCCGCTCGCCGATCTCTTCCACCTGAAAAGCGCGGATGATCACCTGGTCGTTGGGTCCCAACACGTAATTGGCCCGTACCTGGTCCATGGTGGCCTGTTCCGTCTGGCCCGGAGCGGCGGCTCCCGGCGTTGTGGCTCCGGGTATGATTTGGCCGGGGATGGTACCGGGATTTTGCCCGGCAGGCGCAATGGGTTGCTGTGCTTGCGCGTGCAAGCCTCCCGGCAGCAACACCACCGCAAGTAAAGCAAAATTAATCGGTTTTGGTTTCATCGAAAAAATACTCGGATAAATAATTTTCGGAGGTTACTGATTTATCATTTTCCGATGCCGGATCCAGTTGCCCGTTGATCCCCTGCACTTTCTGCCACAGCTCGTTGAGGGCCTCATTGATCAAGCGCAGTTTCCCTAGAAAAACGTCTTCGGCGTTGTCTTTGTGCTCGTCGGCCAGCCGCTGCAAAGCTACCCGGGCCAGCTCGGAGATGCTGCGGGCGCCTTCGGCTTGACACATGCTTGTCAGTAACTGGAATTCCTCTTCGGAAACCCGGAAATACACCAGACGATTGCGCGGCTTCAGAACAGCCATAGTGAACTCCCTGGTTCAACCTGCATAATGCTCAACCTGCATAATGCTCAGTCCGTATAATGCTGCGGTCTTTCTGCGGAAATGCCGCAGTCTGCCTGCATAATGCCAATAACGGCGGCAAAGGACGGTTTATGAAAGCCAGTCCGGAGATTCTGCCGGTGCGCCGGTGTTCCTGCCTGCGGTGTTGTTGCCTGCGGTGTTGTTGCCTGCGGTGGGCCCGACCGGGCGAACCCAGTCCGATTCCACCTCTGCGGCCACCGACCTTTGCAGCAAGTTGACCGACACGACAAATCGATAACTGCTCTTGATTTCCTGGAGAATCCCTTCCATTCCACGGAGCGGACCTCGTTCCATGACCAACCGCTGCCCTACCCGCAAAAACGGCCACGGCATGGTCGGCAACCCGGAACGAACCATGGTTTCCACCGCTTGAATCTCTACCTCTGGAATCGGAACCAGGGTCTTGCCGAAACCCACTACCCCGACTATCCCCGGAGTAACCAGAATCGGCAGCCGGTCGCCCACATAGAAACGGCAGAACAAATAACCCGGAAACAACGGCCGTTCCACGGTTTTGATGCGGTCGGACCAGCGATTGCGGGTGTAGTACGTAGGTAAAAAAGCCTCGTACCCTTTCTGGAGGAGAATCTGGCTCGAAGTTTTTTCAAAATTGCTCTTCACCCGCAGCGCAAACCACTCGTTCGCAGTTTTTGTCACGCCGTTGACTCCTAATTCCTTAGTTCTCTAAAAAGGTAAGCTACCGCCCTCTCGGTCACAGCAGCCTTTTCTGACCGCACGTCACAATTCGCGCTAACTGATTGTGACTTCTACATGATCGGCGACCGTCTGACAAATGTCAATTCAATTGGTACCTGAGCGGGTACTAGAACTGCACCATCTCAAGGTACCGTATATCCCAACCGCTACTGGGTGAGCGAAACCGACACCGCATTCGATGTCCCTTCTGCATTAGCCGCAGTGATGGATACCGACTGTAACAGGGACAACAAATTCACCGATGTACTCCCGGATGTCGAGAACGTAAACGGCACCGACACCACGAACTGTCCCCCATAGGTCTGCGACTGCGTGCTGTCGAACCACGCCTCGGCATAGGTCTGGATGGGGATAGGGATCGTGGTGTTAGTCAAACTCGCATTGGATTGCGGCGTGAACTGGAATTGCAACTGGGTCAGTTGCCGGGTAGTCGCATATCCGATCACTTCCAGGGTCACCGAAGTTGACGACTCCGCCGAGACCAGCGCATTCTCCAAATACACCGGGCCGGTAGGGACGGTAAGCGAAACCGTGGCGGGCGAGGCCGGCGTGATATCGGTGCCGCTCGGAATGGCAAAGGAGGGCGTGAGCGTAATGCTCTCCGCTACCGTGCCTGTCTGCAGGCCGATTTGATTACTGCCCGAAGGGAAAACGGCTTGAGTGGATCCCTGTGGAATCGTAAAATCGACTGTCTGCCCCCCACTCGCAAACTGCACCGATGGGTCCGCTGGCAGGTTTCCGCTATTCACCGTGATGGTCAATTTGCCGTTAATGGCCACGGGGTAGCTGGAGGCAAGGGTAAGCCCCACGTTCACCTGAGCCATAGGTGTCTGGTTACCGCTGGCTCCTGTGAACTGATAGCTCGGCAGCGCCGGCAGCGCATTCCCAAAGCCCGATAGCGTGAATTGCTGATCATCGACGACCAGTGCCGCCGTGGCAAGACCGGTGGTTTGCGGCGAAAATGTCACCGTGAACTGGGTGCTCTGCCCGGCGGGTAAAGAGAGCGGCAACTGCGGCGGGCTGGAGATGGTAAAGGTGGCCGGGCTGGTTTGCGGATTGATGCCGATGCTGGTAATGGTAGCCGTAGTCGTGCCCATATTCTGTATGGTGAAGGTGGTGCTTGCAGTTTGCCCGATATCCTCAGGGGTGAAGGAAACCGTCCCTCCCGGAACGACCGTGTTGCCCGCCGATCCACTGGTATAGGAGTATGTGAACAGCGTCCCGATGGCGGTCGCGGAAAGGGTAAAACTGTCATCCCCTATCCGGAACGCTCCGGTCGCCGTTCCGGCTTGGGTGGGCTCGAACGTGATGGTAAAGGGCTCGCTCTGATTCACATTCAGGCTGAGCGGCAGAATCGGTTCACTTGTAATGAGGAACGGCGCGCCGGCGCCCGTCACCGCTCCAGTCCCCGACACCGCAGCATTGATATTGGTAACGGTACTGGGGGAAGTATTTTTCGCTATGATCGTCACCGGACTCGTGGCGCCCACATTTGTATTCGGAAACGTGATGGTCTGGCCGGGAGTGAGGGCACTGGTTTGCGTGCCTTGCACAAGCTGATAGCTGAGCACCGAGACAATCGAGTTCCCTTGTAACCCCAACGTTACCGTCTGGTTGTTGCCTAACACGATCTGTAAAGTGTTGCTATCCGTGCCGACCTGAGTAGGAGCGTACACTACGTAGAACTGCGCATAACTTCCTGCGGCTATGGAGTCCCCCTGAGAGGTAAGCGCCGGCAGTTGATACAGGCTGAACGATGGATCTGATCCCGTGAGCTGAACCGATTGCAGGGTACCGCTTCCGCTGCCTTGGTTTATGATATCCATTTGCACCGAGGTAGACTCACCCACCACGGTAGCCGGGACAGGGATCGTGTTTCCGGAAGCGATCGTGACCACGTTGTCATTGGTCGGCAAGGTATAAGTCACGATCAGGTTGGGCGCTGTGCCCTCCAGCGTAAACCCCACTGTCCCGGCCGTGCTGGACGACGACCCGGTTTCGGTGTAGGGAATGGACAATTGTCCTACGGCCTCCGTCGCGGTGACAGCCGTGTACGTAACGCTCACGGAAGCCGATTGCCCGGGTTGGAGGGCGGTTCCTATGGACGCAC